>CAZMTY010000015.1:0-38654 GCA_964569595.1 uncultured Muribaculaceae bacterium | reverse complement strand
AATGCGTCAGTGTGACATCGGGCAAAAGCCCTTCGTTGTTCCGCGGTAGAAATACGGTAGAAAAATATGGCGAACAACAGTCTCCAACTGTTTATGGCTGGATTTTGGGAAATAAAAAAGTCGCTGAAAATCAGCGACTTCATTATAGTTAGTTCTAATTCGTTGCGGTTGATTACACTATCCTACTTACCAATACAGAATCTACTGAAAATCTCCCCGAGGACTTCGTCGGTGGTGATTTCGCCGGTGATTTCGCCGAGACTCGATATGGCGCTCCGCAGGTCTTCGGCTAGCAGGTCCGGGGGCAGCGAAGTGATTCCGTCACGGACACGTTCAAGTTCGGATGCGGCAGCGCCGAGAGCCCGGGCATGACGGGCGTTTGTAACGAGGACACTCTCTTGGGAAAGATCCCCCACCGAGGAAACCAGAAGTTCCCGCACCTTGTCAAGTCCGTCGCCGTATTTTGCGGAAATCCTCAAAACTGGAAATCCGTACGCCTGACCCGCCACGCCATCAGCCGGGCCGTCATCGTCGGGTGATTGACTGTCAAAAATTTCTACGCCACACTTGCCGAGCGCATCGCATTTGTTCAGCAGGATAACAAGCGACTGCTTCCGTCCGTCAACCATGCCGACAAGTTTCCCAATCTGTTCTTTTACAGAGCGTTCCGCCTCACTGAAATCCGAAACGGACCCCGAACGGCCTTCCGCCTTACAGCCCTCCTCGGCACACTTCTTCAGCCCTTCAAAATTTCCGCAACCACAGCCTGGAGCACTCTCCGAAATCCCCTGCAAACTACCGGACTTGCCTGCCGAAATACACTTAGAGTCGTCTTTCGAATCGCCGTAACCATTTTCCGAACGACACTCCGGGCAATTCGATGCCCTGTCCCCGACAAAGCTGCCGGCAGCGTTCCATGAATCCGTCACGTCAACCATACCGAGAATTACCCTGGCCCCGGCAACCTTGTCGAATGCCCTCTTGATTCCCATCCTTTCCACCTCGTCGTCGGTCTCGCGTATCCCCGCAGTATCGATGAACCTGAACAGAATCCCGCCATACACGCAGGTCTCCTCCACTG
Organism: uncultured Muribaculaceae bacterium; assembly: GCA_964569595.1. Lineage (GTDB taxonomy): Bacteria > Bacteroidota > Bacteroidia > Bacteroidales > UBA932 > Cryptobacteroides. The sequence goes on along the minus strand of CAZMTY010000015.1, from coordinate 37,573 downwards.
TGTCGCGCGTAGTCCCTGGCACATCGGAAACTATGGCCCTGTCGTCATTGAGCAATGCGTTCAGCAGGGTGCTCTTTCCGCTGTTCGGAGCCCCGACTATCGCCACGGGTACACCATTCCGTATGGCATTGCCCGTACTGAAGGAATCCGCAAGGGAGCGGCATCTTCCTGCCGCCTCGTCTATCAGCCCGGCGAGTCTGGACCTGTCGGCAAATTCCACCTCCTCCTCACTGAAATCAAGTTCGAGTTCGAGCAGGGCACTGAGTTCCACGAGTTTTGAGCGTATTTTCGCAAGTTCTGCCGAATACCCTCCGCGCAACTGGTTCATAGCCACCCTGTGCTGGCTTTCCGACGAAGCCGCGATCACGTCCGCAACCGCCTCTACCTGGGCGAGGTCCATTTTCCCGTTCACGAAAGCCCGTTGGCTGAATTCTCCCGGATTGGCCACGCGGCATCCTGCATCGCACAGCAGAGCGATAATCCTGCTGACTATATATTCGGAGGCATGGCAACTCAACTCGACCGAATCCTCGCCGGTGTACGAATGAGGGGCGCGGTAAATGGAGACTATAACCTGGTCCACCCCGGGAATTTCACCGTACTTTAGCGTATAGCCGGGCGATTCCGATGCGCAGCCTTTACGGAAACTGACGATGCTGTCGGTTATTGACAGACTGTCTGGACCGCTGAGCCGTATAACGGAAATGGCGCCGCTGCCGACGGAAGTCGCTGGAGCGCAGATAGTATCGGAAAAAGTGCGCATGTCGATGAAATACCAAGGCGCAAATATACACAGAAGACAAGAGGAAAGAAAATCTATAAATCCAGACACATCAGGAATCCGGGCGCAATGCAAAACTTGGGATGCAACAAGCCTCCCCGCCGTAATTCTCTCAACTGCTACACTTCATTAATGGGGTCTGAAGTCCTAACCGGGCATATTTTGATTTAATCCCGTATAAAGAGTATCTTCGCCGGACAATCCGACAAACACCTGCAGTTTATAGAGACCGCCATGATGAAATACGAAAATATAACAATGATAGGGGATAACGAAAATCTCCGTTTTATTCTCAAAAAGGATGGGAAGCGGCCATTGATTGTGATAGGCGTGAACCCGAGCATAGCCACGGACAAGCAGTCAGACAGAACCATAGTCAAGGTGATGGGCTTCGCGGAAAAGAATGACTTTGACGGATTCATAATGCTCAACGTCTATCCCCAGCGGAGCACTGACCCGGCAAGACTTGACAGCACGCTGAATCCCGAACTTCACAGGGAGAACCTCGAACAGATAAGGCTGGCGGTCGGAAATCTGAAACGGCCGACGGTCCTGTGTGCATTCGGCAACACCATCTCCACACGCCCCTACCTGAAGGAATGTCTGCGGGACATCGCCGGCATTCTGGAACTGACACAGCCAGCATGGAAACAGATTGGAGCGCCCACGAAAGACGGAAATCCGCGACACCCCAGCCGGGCGGCCTACAGATTATTCACAGACTTCGATATGGCCCGGTATCTTGAAACGCAAACTCCCCTGCCCTGACGCTATTCTGCGTCAAACTCCAACTTGTCAAGGCTTGGCTCGTCTAAATCAAGTTCATCAAAATCAAGTCCTTCGAAGAATCCTTCCAGGAAATCCGGGATACGCTCAAAAAGTCCGTTGAAATAGTTCCAGGTCTGGACAAGGCCCAGTCTCACCAACTCTCCGTAATACCGTCCGAGAGCCCGGTCAATGGCACGTCTCTGCTCGACGGTAAAGTCTTCCGGATTAGCCTTATATTTCTCCAAGAGTTCCTCAAGACGCTCGTTGCTCTCCTCCCACTGCTCCGGGGTCATGTTCTCCGAATTTTCAAGGGCACAATCAACGACATCATTAATCTGCTCCGTTATCCTGGCGGTCGTTGAACAGGATGCGACAACAATGAGTGCTACCGTAAAAATGACAATTCCCAAAATCCTTTTCAGCATGGCTTCTACCGTTTTAACAAAATCCCCGTCAAGTTAGTTATTTTATCGAAACAAGCTATTTCTGCCTGCCCCAGAAATAATTCGTCACGCCCGCAAACTCGGGTACACGGGGTATTCTTCATGACAGACTGAATCCAGACTACAACTCCGTTTTCTCACCGCCATCCGGCATACGTGACGGTGCCCGCCAGACATACTGCCCTGAAGCAATTTACAAGTAGAACCTCAGACCGAGGGCAAGATTGAAGTTCAGCGGGCTTTCGCGATAAATAGTTTCGACGAAACTGCCGTTATCGAAATAGTAATTCAGTCCGGGCTCAACGAATATCCCGAAGAATCCGTTAAAACGGTACGCCACACCCAAAGCCGCTCCGGCCGACCATTGCAGATGTTTGTCGTAGACCTTCTCGCTGAACGAGTCGGCCGGACTTGAATCCACAATATATGTGGTCATGGACTTTCCTCCCACACATTTCTGCAACTCTCCTCCAAGCGAGGTATACAGGTCGAAGCCCAGAGGTCTCCAGAACGAGATTCTGAATTTCAAAGGCACGCCCACATAGTGCAGAGTCTGACGTATATCATAGCGACTGGCGGCGGTACCTGAAGAAGTCTCCGAGACAAGGCAAGTATAATTCACTCCGCTCTCGACGGCAAAGAATTTACCGAAGTCCATGGAGGCCACAACCCCGACGCTCACCGGCTGATAATAACTTTTCGACGTGCTCACCTCCTGGGAATTATTGTTCAGAAGAATGGCGGAATAGCTGTCGATTTGGTTCACATCCAAGGAGGAGCGTACAACTGATGAGCCGAAAACTCCGCCATAGCCCGCGGTACTGGAAGCATTCGAGAGTATATTTGAGGCATTCAGCCCAAGCGCAAGACGGGGAGAATTCCTGCGATGTTTTTCTTCGGAATACCCGGTCCACTCCCCTGATGCCTCCCGGGCGAGAAGCATGTCGAAATCGTAATCCAGGGAAGTCCCGTAAGTCTCCTCAGCTTGCAATGCAGCATCGGAGCCGTCAGCACCGTCATCAAGCGAAACTGCCTCAGCGACATAAGGCTCAGCCGAAGAATCGGGACCGGCTTCACGAACAGACGGGTAAACTGAAGAATCATGCTCATTTTCAGCAGACGCAGCGCCAGAAAACTCCGTACCGGCGACTACGGACGAGCCGCCAGTGGAAGAAGATGCCGGAGAGGATACGGACGAATTGACGGACCCGGAATCTCCCGAAACCGCAGGCGCTGAAGAAGCGGAAGAAGGAAGTCCGGAAGTCTGAGAATGAGCATCGGGAACAGATGATGCGCCGGAAGCATCAGAGCCACCAAGACCGGAAAAATCAGCGGAAGCCGGAGAATTGTCACGCATGGAAGAAGCATCGGGAACCGGCTCTGCGGCAGAATTTTCCGCAAGCAAGGAGGAATCCGGAGCAAGGTCCGCGCTAGCGGAAGGCCGGAGGAGAACGAGGGCAAGCATGGCGCAGGCAAAGGCGGAAGCCATGGTATACCCGAGCATACGCCCGCGTCTTCTGCGGCGCAGTTTCACCTTCCTGACCCCCGTGGAAACGGACTCCCACAAGTTTTCAGGCACGGGTTCGGAATAGTTTTCCATCCCGTTTCTCAGTCTGTCCTGCCAGTCGTTCCTATTCATTACTTTTTCTGTATTCCCTGATCTGTTTGGAAAGTATGGCCTTTGCCCTGCTGAACTGTGAATATGAAGTATTCTCGCTGATACCGAGTATCGAAGCTATATCCTTATGGCTGAGCCCCTCAAGTACGTACAGATTAAAAACAGTCCTGTACCCGTCCGGAAGATCTCGAATCATGCGTTGGAGCTCAGCCATAGGGATGTCTTCTACCTGCGGTTCTTCCGCCACATCGGGCAACTCCCCTCCCGAATCCTCAATACGGAGACGGTGGGCCTTGCGCAAAGCCATCAGTGACTCATTAACCGTTATGCGCTTCATCCAGGCCCTCAGTGAACCCGGCCCCCGCCACGAAAATTTTCCGAGTGAAGTGAATATCTTTATCAGGCTTTCCTGGAGAATATCGGCCGCCGTCTGGTCATCCCCGGCATAACGACGGCACACGGAAAAGAGATACTGCGCGTGAGCATCATACAACGACCTCATCGCTGCAGTATCACCATTTTTCGCAAGACGGACAAGTTCCGCTTCATGATTATCCAATCGTTCGCCCATCCAATTCTCCAAATGCCACCCGGAACAGCCGGGATGAGTGACCGGTGCCGGATACTACCGTTAAGTAACTACTTGATATTCACATCCGAAGTCTCGACAGAACTCCTGGTCGAGGTGGTGGATGCTTTCGAACCGGTCAGGTCAGGATTGTAGTAGTCCGTATTTCTCTTTATCTCCACCGTCTTCGTGCCCGAGAATGACTGATATTTCACGGTCAGGTGGTCGATTCCCCCCTCAATATCGATGACATCATCCAGACGGAAGGCGATAATGCCGACTGCACGCTTGCCTGACTCGTAAGTGGCGTCCTCAAGAGGATTGTGTCTGAGTTCCACCAAATAGGGATCAGTCTCATCCACGCCCGCCACAAGGTTAATCTCGTGGTACTCAGTGGGGTCACCCCAATAGGCGCTGAAGGCAAGTGTAAGATAATCGTCTTCGAGTACGGTAACCCAGTTGTCTATAATCTCAATGCCGGCGGTTCCGTAGGTTGTGTCGTTTTCCCCTGAACTTTCAAGACTGAGGACTGCATCTTTGGTCCGTACGCTGTCTATCCAGTGCAGGGTAACGTCCCTGTCGAAGCTCAACTCACCGCTACCGGTCCATGCACCATTGTCCGTGAAGTTCACGAAGGCCCTGACTTCCCTGTTGTAGGGGGCCGTGCTTACATTGGAAGGTTTGAGAGTCGTCGAGTCATCGAGCTGGAGATAAAAATCACCCGAGTCCAAAGACTTGACGGTAACCAAACCATTGGGATAGAATGGAGGATAGTACCCTCCCCCGCCATTATTATTGTTGTCCAGACATGACGACAGCGAAATACCCGCCGCAAAAATGGCCGCTACGGCCCAGATAGAACGTTTCATAATCCTTAAATTTAATCTTCTAAAAGATAAATGCAGGACTGCCCGAAACCTTGCATCAGGGCACAGGAGAAATTTCAGGAATGAAGTTGCCGAATCCGCAGCCGTGAATCATGGCCCGGATTTCCATCATCATCGACCTGTATTCATCCAAATCGAAAGTTCCGGGAGCGGCGTAGAGGATTTCAAATTTCAGTCCAAGATATTTGAGATGGTAACCGCTTTCGAGAAAACCGTTTCTCAGGTAGAACTGCTTGCGGCGCAGCCTTATGGCATAGTCCTCTCCGCCCTCCTCAAGCGGCTCTATGTCAAGGACCACCATCCTGTCCGGGTAACGCTCCCGTATCAGTTCGAGCACCCTGGCCCCATAGCCTTTGGAGCGCATGGAGGGGTGGATTGCGAGGAAGAAAACATAGGCGAGTCTGCGGGCCGGGAAGACCGTGGTGAATCCCGCAAAATTTTCACCGTCATACACTGCAAGGAGTTCGAGCCGGCCCTCGCCGCAGAGCCTCGCCTGAAGTTCGGTTGCCATGAATTCCCCGGGAGGAAAGGCCTCCTTGTTGACTTCGTCAATCAGAGCTATTTCAGGAGCATTGCCATGAACCGGTCTAAGTTCCATGATATTGTCCAATCTGTAGTTTCCACTAAAATTCACGAGGTCAAAATTAAACAAATTCGGCTTGTTACAATTATTGAATGCCTTGTCATTATTCGATATGTAGGACAAATCGTAAGACGGGTCTGTCAGTCATGCCGGGGATTAATGCGACAGCGTGCGTTCCATAAAGCGGATCTGATTGGGCAAAACGAACTTGTCTATAACTAAACGAGGCAAAATGTCGCTTTTGAATCCACCCCTATCAGGATTGGGCCCGCTCCTGATTACAGTCGTCAATCTGAGGAAAAAGGCTATTCCTCCCGCTCAAAGTCCGGTTCTCTCCCCGGAACCGCGGGACGCAAGGGATTTTGCGGCATTCATGCCGGCAAGTGCACCGGTACAGAATGCGGTATGGAGATTATAGCCCCCGGTATCCGAATCAATATCAAGAACTTCCCCACAAAGGTACAGCCCAGGGCACTTTCGGGATTCCATATTCTTGGGCACCACCTCGTCCATTGCCACACCGCCTGCCGTGACCACACACCTCTCGTAGCCAACGTAGCCGACTAAGGGGAAGCGCCAGTTTTTGAGGGCCCGGGCACACTTCTCCACGTTGAGCTTAGCCTCGGACGAACGCCTGAAGCCGGGGGTAAAGGTCAGCAGGTCGGGATGCATTATGCGGAAACCGGGTATGAGGTCCCAGGGCATCAGTTTGCCGAGCAGTATCCTGAGTTTCTCCTTCTCGCGTATGTTGCGGGAGCGCGGGTCAGACTGCACCTGATTCCTCAGGAATTCCACCCTCCCGGTCAGTTCGGCCAGGTCCACAGCCGGTTTGAGGTCTATAACCAACTCCACGGAAGCATTGTTGATGAGGGCTTTCACCGCCTTGCGGCTGAGCTGGAAACCCAAAGGGCCCTCGATTCCCCCGTCGGTAAAATCCACATCCCCGAACTCCTCGTCGCTGATACGCCCGTCAATTTCGAGCCTGACAGACACGTTCTTGAGCTGGACTCCACAGAGCTTGGCACCCAGTTCGGTCAGGGGCAGGGCGCGTTCCACGTGTCGCGGCAACCCGGAGCCGGACTCCCCGTAATCTCCACGCTTGTATCCAGCCGGCACGAGAGCCGTCAGTGAAGGGAAACAGGGAACTATGCGGTGTCCCAAGCCTGCAGCCCAACGGTAACCGTCTCCGGTCGAACCCGTGGCGGGATAACTCAATCCTCCCGTGGCTATGATAAGTTTGCGACAGCTCCATTTACGGCCGTCCGCAAGATTCAGGGCGAAGCCGTCGGGCAGTTTCTCCACATCGGCCACCTCGGCATCACACACGATTTTCACTCCTACGGAATTGCAGGCCAAGAGCAGGGTATCTACCACATCCATGGAACGGCCCGACTGGGGATATACCCTGTCTCCCCTCTCGAGCACGGTCTTCATCCCGAATTCCTCGAAGAATTTCAGGAGCGCTTCCGGAGTGAGATTGTGGAATGCAGGTCTGAGCGAACCGGAATTCACCCTCACGTGCGGGGAGAAGTCGTTCCAGTCCTTGAGATTCGTGATATTGCAACGGCCCTTGCCCGTAATCATGACCTTGCGGGCAGGCCTCGGCATCTTCTCGAGCACGGTCACCATCGCGTCCGAGCCGGACCCGACTACAGCGGAAGCGGCATAATAGGCCGCCATCAGCCCGGAGGCCCCTCCTCCGACTATCACTATATCAGACTTCATAACTGCCAGACATACATAGAGATACAGAAAAAGGGAAAGCTTAGCACATCGCACCGCTACGACCTCCTACCCTTGCTGCCTTCCGGCCCTGGGGGAGTTTGGAGGGAGCTGGTCGTGTACGACTTTCCCGGCGCAAATGTAATAAAAAATCAGATATTACTGAATATGAACGGCAGAATATCGTCAACCTGTTTAAATTTCAAAACCTTGTCCGAAGCGACGAAAAGCACGCTCATGGGTTTCCCTGATTTGGCCTGATACTGGGCCATGACCTGACGGCAGGCCCCGCAGGGCGATGCGGGGAGAGAACTCAATCTGCCCAGGACTCCGCCGGCTATCGCGATAGAGAGCATATCCTTGCCGGGATACTGGGCGCTTGCAGCGAACATGGCCGTTCTTTCAGCACAGAGACCGGACGGGAATGCCGCATTTTCCTGGTTGGCTCCCTTGACTATGGTTCCGTCGCTCAGACGCACGGCTGCCCCGACATGGAAATGGGAATATGGAGCATAGGCTCCGTCCATGGCTTCTATCGCAGCCTCAACCAGTTCGCGGTCAGAGGCATCAAGCTCGCCGGTCCGGGAATACTCCGTATAGACAGTACGTATCTCTTTTTCTATCATTTGCTTGAATATTAAAAGCCTTTACTTTCTCACAACGCGCGTGAACTCCGCTACCGCCCCTTCTTCATTTCCTACGCTGACGTATATCGTGGTACCGGCTCCACCGTCGGGAGTCTCCACCTCAAAGAGGTAGTCCGTGCCGTCGGCAGTGCTGCGCTTTGCCACGCTTACGGGGGTTCCGAGCGGGAAGCGGTAGCCGCTGCAAGCCTCATCGAATACGGCCACATCCTCGTCCGTAACCGGCTCTTGCTCCGAATACTCGGGCAGAGGCTCGATTTCGCCCTCAAGATAGCCCTTTTCTATGAGGAAGCGCTCCAGTTCTCCGGCTGTGGCTGCAATCCGGGCTGTCCTCACCCCGTAGCCCTCGAGAATTTCAGCCTCGGGAAGGGCCTCCTTCAAGTCAGCGACAGAAGATTCCAGTCCGCCGCTTCCGAAAGTGCAGAAGGGAACCAACTTCTTTCCGGCGAAGTCCTCCGTCGCAAGCAGTCCGGACACGGGAAGGGCGTAGGTTCCGAACCACACTGGATAGCCCAGGAAAATCACATCATAGTCGTCAATATTGACATTCAGGGGTTTGACGGCAGGAGGAACCCCGTTTTCACGCTCCCGGGCACCACGCTCTATGGTCTGGTCATAACTGCCGTCGTAGGGAAGCTCGGCCACTATGCTCTCGATATCCGCTCCGAGCTGTTCCTGCAGCATTTCAGCCACCGCCTGAGTGGTCCCGGTCTGGGAGTAGTAGAGTATCAGATACTTGGGAGAAGAACTCTCGACCTGACTTTCGCATCCGCAGCCTGTCATGACTGCCATTGCTCCAAGTGCCAACATAATTTTCAAGTGATTATTCATTGTGTTACACGTTTTTGAGTAATTTTAAACGAAAGTGATTTTCAGTGCTTTGCAAAAATAAAAGAAATATCGGATAAAGCTTCGCTAAAATCTTGCTGAAATAAGTCAAAACAGTCTTAAATTTGCCGCGTTATGAAGATATGTGTCGGACTTTCCGGAGGCGTGGATTCGAGCGTGGCTGCACTTCTGCTCAAAAGACAGGGCTGTGACGTGTTCGCCATGTTCATGCAGAACTGGCACGACACGGAGGGCACGCTGCACGGTGACTGCGAATGGGAGGAGGACAGGTTCGTGGCGGAACTCGTGGCGAGAAAAATAGGCATACCCTTCTATTTCGTCGACCTCAGTTCACAATACCGCGAGCGGGTGGTGGACTACATGTTCGACGAATATGCCCGCGGCCGCACCCCCAACCCCGACGTACTCTGCAACAGGGAGATAAAGTTCGATGCCTTTCTCAAGGCAGCCCGCAGCCTCGGGGCCGACATGGTGGCTACCGGACACTACTGCCGCAAGGAGACGCTGCCCGACGGCAGTTGCAGGATACTCGAAGGCAGCGACCCCGGCAAGGACCAGAGTTATTTCCTCTGCCAGCTCAATCAGGAGCAGTTGAAGGCGGCAATCTTTCCCATAGGCGATATATGCAAGACGGAGGTCAGGCGTATAGCCAAGGAGGCCGATCTGCCGTCAGCCGACAAAAAGGACTCCCAGGGCATCTGCTTCGTAGGCAAGGTGGACCTGCCGGTATTCCTCCAGCAGAAACTCCAGGCTGTCGAAGGCGAGGTCGTGGAAGTCTACGACGAATATTACCGGCGCTCGGAAAAGTACCAAAGGGACTGCGCCCTGGCGGCATCCGGCCCCGCACTGACGGAGGCGGAACTCATGGAACTCTCCACTCCCCTGGATTACAGCGACATACACTTCGAAGCCGAGACCTACCGCTCGGGGCGCCACCATGTCAGGAAGACGAGATACCGGCCCAATCCGCTCGGATGCGTCATAGGGAAGCACAACGGGGCCCAGTTCTACACCATAGGACAGAGACGGGGCCTGGCAATAGGCGGCCACAGCCGTCCCCTCTTCGTAATTTCGACTGACATCCCCTCAAACCGCATCTACGTGGGCGAGGGCGAGGACCACAAGGGGCTCGGACGCAGTTGTCTCAGAATAGCCCCGGAGGAGATACACTGGATAAGACCGTCCGAAACCATGGAGCCGGGCTGCGACAGGAGATACAGGGTGAGGATAAGGTACCGCCAGCCCCTTGAGGACGCCACGCTGATGATGCGCGGGAGCGGGCTCTACATACTTTTCGACAGACCCCAGCGCAGCATCACCCCCGGACAGTTCGCGGTGTGGTACGCCGGGGACGGAGAAATGCTCGGCAGCGGGGTGATTTCAAAATGACGGCTTCCGCAGGGCCTCAGCCACGGCCTCAGCCACGTTGATACCGTCAAGGGCGCTCGACACTATTCCTCCCGAATAGCCTGCCCCCTCCCCGCAGGGATAAAGCCCCGGCACTGACAGATATTCCAGGGTCTCCGGGTCACGGGGAATCCTCACCGGAGACGAGGTGCGGGATTCCACTCCGAGCAGCAATGCGGCATTGGTATAGTAGCTCTTCATCTTCACCCTCGGGAACACCTTGCGCAGCCTGTCAGCCACAACGGGCGGCAGAAGTTCATGCAGGGGCGCACTCACCACCCCGGGATTGTAGGTAGTTTCGGGCATGGTCTTGGAGAGCCTGCCGAGGCAGAAATCTTCCATTCTCTGGGCGGGAGCTGCAAATGGATGCCGGGCTCCGGCGGCAAAACTGAAGTCGTACATCGAACGCTCCACCCGGTTCTGGAAGTCCATAAGACGGAAAGCCCCGTCGCCCGGCACGTCTTCGGGCTCAATCTGCACCACCACCCCGGCATTGGCGAACTTGCCCGAGCGGGCGGAATTCGACATCCCGTTCAGGACTATGGTCCCGGGCTCGGTGGAGGAAGGCACGAGCACGCCTCCGGGACACATGCAGAAGGAAAAGACTCCCCTGCCGTCAATCTGTTCCACGAAAGAATATTCCGCGGCCGGCATTCCGGGCACCCATTTCCCGTGATACTGGTTCCAGTTTATCTTCTCCTGGCGGTGCTCCACGCGTACTCCCAGCGCGAAGCCCTTGGCCTCAAGACTTCCCCCGGCCGCAGCGAGCATCTCGTATATGTCCCTTGCCGAATGGCCGGTGGCGAGAATCAGGCGCTCTCCGCCGAATTTCCTGCCGTCCGCAGTTGCGAGTTCAAAACTGCCGTCTTCGAGCCTGCGGAAAGACACTACCCGGGAATTGAAGTGGTACTCGCCGCCCGCAGCGACTATGTGCTTGCGTATGTTTTCGACTACCACGGGCAGCTTGTCCGTACCTATGTGCGGATGGGCATCGACCAGAACGGACTGCTGCGCACCGAAACGCACGAAATTGTGCAGCACCTCGCGCACATCGCCACGCTTGGAGGAACGGGTATAGAGCTTGCCGTCGGAGAATGCGCCGGCCCCGCCCTCTCCGTAGCAATAGTTGGAGTCGGGATTCAGTTCCCCCTTCCTTGAAAGGGCAGCCATATCGGCTTTTCTCGCGTGTACGTCCTTCCCCCGCTCTATGATTACAGGCTTGAGACCGAGGGTAATGAGTTTCAGGGCGGCAAAGAGCCCCGCAGGACCGGCTCCCACGATGAGCACCGGGGCCGAGTCGCGTACGTCCCTGTCTTCGGGCAGCTTATAAGGCACGTAATTGTCTTCCGCAGCGTATGCTTCGTAGCGGTAACGCCATACCGGCTCCTTGCGTGCGTCTATGGAGCGCTTCTTCAGCACCCACTGCAGCCCTCCGGCCCTGGCCTCGATTTCCCTTGTGCGCGGCTCTCGCGTAAGCGGACATACTATCTCGAACTCTTTCATTGCCATTCAAGCTTTTAACTTCTCAGAAATCGGCCATTCTCGACACCGGAGCCACGTCAAGCGGGGTGCGTTCCCCTGCAAGGTAGTGGTAATAACCGGCTATCGCTATCATTGCGGCATTGTCGGTCGTAAACTTGAACTCAGGAAGGTAGGTATTCCAACCCCGTCTTTCGCCCTCCTCTGTCAGACGGCTGCGCAGGCCGCTGTTGGCGGAGACGCCTCCTCCTGTCGTAATCTCCCGTATTCCGGTCTGTTCGGCCGCGAGTATGAGTTTCTCCATGAGTATGTCTATCAGGGCTTTCTGGAAGGAAGCGCAGATGTCCTCCTTGTTCTTCTCCATGAAATCCGGGTCCTCGGCGAGCCTGTCCCTGACGAAATAGAGCAGCGAGGTCTTGATTCCGCTGAAACTGTAGTCCAGACCGGGCACGCGGGGTTTGGCGAACTTGAAACGCCCGGGATTCCCCTGCTTCGCCAGTCTGTCGACCACCGGACCCCCGGGATAACCCAGCCCCATCATCTTGGAACATTTGTCGAGGGCCTCCCCCACCGCATCGTCTATGGTCTGCCCGAGTATTTCAAAGTGAAGGGGGTCATCCACCCTGACTATCTGGGAATTGCCCCCGCTGACCAGCAGACAGAGGTAGGGGAAGGCGGGATGACGCTCTTCCTTGCCCTCCTGTTTTATGAAATCCGCGAGCAGATGTCCCTGAAGGTGGTTCACCATGATGAGAGGTATATCCAGGGCCACACCCATGGCCTTTGCGAAGGAGGTGCCCACAAGCAGGGAACCGAGCAGGCCCGGCCCTCTGGTAAAGGCTATGGCCGTGAGTTCCGAAGTGCTGACTCCGGCCCGTGAAAGGGCTTCGCTCACCACGGGTACCACATTCAGTTCGTGGGCACGCGAGGCCAGTTCGGGCACCACTCCGCCGTAGGCCTTGTGCACATCCTGACTCGCTATGACATTGGACAGGAGATAGCCGTCGCGTATGACGGCAGCCGAGGTATCATCGCAGGATGATTCTATTCCGAGAATTATATCAGCCATCTTTGTTTTCCGTAAATATACAGTCCGAATTTCTTTTCCGGCGTTGCGAAAGTACTGATTTTTTTGCCGTCCGCAAAAACGCTTTTGTTATCTTTGCAAGTTGTGCATGCAAAGAGTGGTTACATAGCAGCCAGGGTCGTCGGGCTGCTCGTCATTATAGTACTGGGCTGTGTCATTGCCATCCAGTCCTCCGCTGTCCAGACAAGGCTTACCCTCAGGGTCCTCGACCGGCTGACGGAGGCCTTCGAGGGTCGCGTGATCTATGATGAACTCAAGCTTATGCCCTCCGGAGTGCTGATGCTGAGCAACGCGGCCATTATCGACGAGGCTCCCCATATCCCCGACTTCTCCCAGGCTCCGGACAGCAGTTATGCCTTGGGATTCAGGCCGGCCGATACCCTTTTCCGGGCGAAGACAATCACCGCCACTATTTCCTTCAAGGGACTCCTGCGCGGTGACGGCCTGTATTTCAGAAGGGTCAATGTCAGCGATGCCATGATGCACCTGACCATAGAACCCGGGGAATCCAACACCAATATCAAGCGCATATTCCACCTGCCGACCACCGAAGACAGGCCCGAACCCGGACCGGAAATCTTGAATATAAAGAAGGTGAAGGTCACCAACTTCCGTTATGTAATGACCAATTACAGGCAGTTCTTCAGCAAGGGGAACGGCATGGACTACCGCGACTTGGACCTCGTGGCCGATGTCAGGGGCAGGTCCCTGAAATTCAGCGGGGGGCGTATGTCGGGGATAGCCGACGAGGTGAGCCTGCACGAAAAATCCGGCTACAGGGCATACAAAATCAGCGGGCGCTGCATAGCCGGCCAGGGCAAGACGGAGGTGGAAAACGTGAGGCTCCATGACCCATGGTCGGACCTCACGATAAAGTCTTTCACGATGTCCAACGAGAGGAAGCACGACTTCAGGGAATTCGTCGACCTGATTCTCCTGGAGTGTGAACTCGGGAAAGGCGAGCTCGGCATCCCCACCCTCATGTACCTGACAGGACTCTTCCCGGGCAACGAGTCCACGCTCTCAATCGAGTCAGGAAAGTTCGCCGGTTACGTCAATTCATTCAGCGTCAGTTCGTTGAAAGCGACCGACAAGGAGAGCGGAATAGCCTTCACGCTCGACGGTTCCGCGACGGGCCTTCCCGATTTCGGGAGCATGACGCTCGACGTGAATATACAGGCGGAAAAGCTGAACGGCGTGGCCCTGACATCCTTCCTCGGGTCCTGGGCCGGCATCGAAGTCCCTGCATGGCTCCCCGGCTTCGCCCCCGGGACAGATTTCAGCCTCACGGCAAGGGCGGACGGTCCCATTGACAGGCTCGACGCCTCCGCCAGCCTGGATTCCGAATCCGGCAGCCTGGAACTGTGCGCCCTTATCAGAAATCTCGGAGACAGCACCCGCAGCACGGAAATATCGGCCGAGACCGATGTGAACGGAATCGACATCTCCGCCGTGGCCGGCAATCTGCGCTTGGGCAGAATCAGCCTGACTGCGAGCGGAGGCATCAGAATGGACAGGAATTCACCCGCATACTGGCTCGACACCCTGGACATTTCGAGTGTGGAATTCAACGGCGCCGAATACGAGGATATTTCCGTATCCGGCAGTTATATCAACGATACCATACGCGGCCGCGTAAACAGCCGCGACCCTTCCCTTATCCTGAGTCTGGATGCCCGTGCCCTGGCCGGAAAGGAGAAATCGGAATACAGCGTTTCCGGCTCAGTCGGGAATGCCGACCTATTCAAGTTGGGCCTGGACCGCAGGGAGGTACGCAACGCCCTCAGTTTCAACTTTGATGCGGACCTTGACATAGAAGGCCACGCGGTCGACGGCCACGTGCGCATACTCGACTCGAAGTTCTCAAGGGCTGACGGAATTACCGAACTGGGCGACATAGAACTGCAGGCCTATTCCCTCGGCAGCGGTCAATTCTATAGCCTCAGCTCCTCCTTCGTGGACATTTCGGCGGCCGTGACCGGAACCCTGTCCGATTTCGTGGAGGACGTGCAGAACATCACCCTCCGCAGTGAACTTCCCGCCCTTTATCCGAGCCGGGAACCGGGGGATTCGCTGAACTTCAGATACAACATGGAGATTCAGTTCCACGATTCCCGCAATTTCATGTCCTACTTCATGCCGGGACTGTACGTTTCGGAAAGGACAAGGGTGGCGGTGTCGGCCGATGACAACGGCATATTGAATGCGAGCCTGCGGTCACCCCGAATCGCCTACAGGGGCAACCACATCAAGGACGTGGACATACAGCTGAACAACGAGGACGGAAGACTGTTCGCCTACCTGAACGGCGAGGAGGTCAGCATAGGAAATATCCCGCTGAAAAATACTACCCTCACCACCATTGCGGATGACAACAATTTCAGTTTCAACGTCGCCTTCGACGGTTTTGCGGAGAACGGAGGCAACGGGGAGATAAGGCTCGAAGGCAGCATACAGAGGGATTCGCTCAACCGCATGAACATCACCGCCTCCACCCTCGACTCCTTCCTCATGACCAACGACGGCATCTGGAGACTCAGTGATGCCGGGATGAGCTACAACGGCAGGGAATTCTTCATAGACGGCCTGGAACTAAGCAAGGACGAGCAGTCGCTGAGCGTGAACGGAGGCTATTCGCTCAACCGCGAACAGACACTGGACATCACTGCCGAAAACATAGACCTTTCGGCACTGAACTATTTCTTCGAGAATGACATAGGGCTTGAAGGCCATCTTCAGGGCGGCGTGACGATAAGTTCCGGTACCGGAGAAAGATTCCCGGGAATGAACATCAGCCTGAAACTGGATTCCCTTGCGCTTTCAGGTGCCGATGTGGGTGTGGTCAGAGTCTACAGCAGCCTCGATGACGGCCGCGAGAGCATGAGACTTCATCTGCGCCACACCTTGGACGGGCGCGAGGCCCTGTATGCTACAGGCACCTACTCCTTGAGCGAAAACGACTTCGAACTCAACGCGAGAATGAACGGATTCCCCCTGCATATCGCGGCTCCCTTCCTCTCCGGTGTCCTCTCCGAACTGGGCGGCGGCATCAGCGGCAACATCTCCATGAGCCGTAGCCAGGGAGAACTTTCGCTGAAAGGCAGCGGCCTGAGCATGGACGATGCGCGGGTCGGAGTCAGACTCACCGGAGTCAGCTATTCCCTCAACGGTCCCATGGAACTGGATAACGACGGCCTTTATTTCAAGGATATTACCGTAGGCGACGGCTCCCCGGACGGCAGAGGGAACATCGAAGGCGCCCTGCTTTTCGACAAGCCGAAATCCTTCAGAATGGACACGAGGCTAAGGTTCGACAATCTTCTCGTGGTCAATGCCCCCGAGAAAGACAACCAGGGAGTTTACGGCCGCCTGAGGGCCAGCGGCAATGCCGAACTCAGCGGTCCTTTCGAGACGCTTAACATAAACGCTGCAGTACGGACTTCGGGCACGGGAGAGCTGCACATTCCCACATCCGGAAGCGCGGTGGCGGGAACCGGCAACCTCCTTACATTCTCCGAACCGACAAGGCCTTCGGACCCCTACGATGAAGTTCTCGAACAAATCAGGGCGGAAGCGAAGTCCGCAAACGATATAACCATACAGGCGAGGGTAAGCGCCCAACCGGACGCAATGATTTACGTGGAATTCGACAAAGCCTCAGGAAACATGGTCTCATTCAATGGCGAAGGCAGCGTGAACCTGTACCTGAGACCCTCCCGCTCGGTTTTCGAAATCAACGGCGAGTACGATATTCTTGAAGGTGACTATGTTTTCGCCATACCGGGCATACTCAACCGCGAATTCGAGATTCAGGAAGGAAGTTCTATCAACTTCGGCGGAGGAATTCCCGACAGCAATGTGAACATAGACGCCATATACAGGCTCAAGACCTCCCTGTCTTCGCTCATCTCCACCGGCAGCAGCCTGAGTTCAAGTTCGGGCAGCTCCGAATCCGGGACGGCCTCTACCCGTACTGTCGAATGCGGAATCCATATTTCCGGCCAGGCCAGCAATCCCCGCCTGAGCTTCAGCATCAACGTTCCGGACCTGAATCCCACCATCAAATCCCAGGTGGAAAGTGCGCTGAATACCGATGACAAGGTACAGAAACAGTTCATAGCCCTCATGGTCATGGGCTCTTTCATCCCGGACGAGAACTCGGGCATAGTCAACGGTTCGGACATACTCCTTTCCAATGTGACCGAACTCATGTCCAACCAGCTCAATTCCATACTCCAGAAGCTCGAAATACCTTTCGACCTCGGCATAGGCTACCAGGGTCTGTCCAACGGTTCCAACGTCTTCGACGTGGCCGTATCCACCCAGCTGTTCAACAACAGGGTCATCGTGGGAGGCAATCTCGGCAGCAGGCGCTACGGCAGTTCCACGAACGGGGATGTGGTAGGGGACCTGGACATCCAGATAAAGCTCGACCCGGAGGGCAAGTTCCGGCTGAACCTCTTCTCGCATTCCGCCGACGAGTATTCCAATTACCTCGACTACTCGCAGAGGAACGGGGCGGGTTTCAGTTACCAGAAGGGTTACGGCACGCTCAAGGAATTCATGAACAGCATATTCCGCCGCAAGAAGAAGAATTCCGGGGAAGAACAGCCGACAACGACGCCCAGACTCAATGTAATACGCGTGAATGATGATGAAGAAAGCGAAACTCTACCTGATACCGACGCCGATAGGGGATAATGACCCGACGGAGGTACTGCCTGCAAGCGTAATCGCCAAGGCCTGTTCCCTGCGCTGCTTCGTGGTGGAGGAACTCAGGACGGCCCGGCGTTTCCTCTCGGGATGCGGTCTGAAAGGTCGGATTGACGAGCTTGAATTCCACGTCCTCAACGAGCACAGTACGCCAAAGGAGATTGAGGAACTCGGCTCTCTCTTTGACAGCTTCGAGGAGGTGGGGCTGCTCTCGGAAGCCGGATTGCCGGCAGTCGCAGACCCGGGAGCCGAACTCGTGGCCCTGTGCCACAGGCGAGGGATAGAAATTGTCCCCCTCGTGGGTCCGTCGTCGCTTATGCTCGCCCTTATGGCTTCCGGACTGAACGGACAGTCGTTTGCCTTCAGGGGCTATGTCCCGGTGAAACAGGAGGAAAGGCGCCAGACACTCAGATCGTTGGAGAAGCAGTCGGCTGCCGCGAAACAGAGCCAGATTATCATAGAAACTCCCTATCGCAACGACGCCCTGTTCGCCGACATGCTCGCCACCCTCTCCCCCGGAACCAAAATCTGCATTGCGGCCGACATAAGCCTGCCCGGCCAGTTCATAAGGACAGACAGCGTGGCCGGCTGGAAACGCGCAGTCCCCGCCATAGGGAAACGTCCCTGCGTTTTCATATTTCTCGCTGACAGATAAATTCCGGACCCGCAGGCTAAGGCTCAGGGCACTTGGGGAAAAAGCCCCAGAGATTATAGACAGGGCAATTACAGACAGAACAGGGACGAAAAGATACACTTGACGTGAAGATAGCATTCCTTACACTCGGCTGCAAACTGAACTATGCCGAAACCTCCACCTACGAACGCGGTTTCAAGGCCGCCGGGTTCCAGGTCGTGCCCTGGGCCGAAAAAGCCGACATCTACCTCATAAACACCTGCTCCGTGACTTCGATTTCCGACCGCAAGTCACGCAACCTCGTCCGCAAGGTCCACAGGGTCAATCCGGAGGCAAAAATAATAGTCACGGGTTGCAGTGCGGAACTCAGGCGCGAAGAAATAGAACACATCGAAGGGGTAAGCCGCGTTTTCGGCGCTTCCGAAAAGGGACGCGTCGTGCCGGACACCCTGAAACTCTGCAAACTCACCGCACCGGCTTCATCCCGCCCGGACAGCATCCCCGACGACAGCAGCTGCATTTTCGCCGCCTACAGCACCGGAGAGCGGACCCGGTCCTTCCTCAAGGTCCAGGACGGCTGCAACAATTTCTGCGCATATTGCACCGTTCCTTTCGCCCGTGGACGCAGCCGAAACCTGCCCATAGCCGAATGTGTCAGGAACGCACGGGAAATAGCCGCCGAGGGAGTAAAGGAAATAGTTCTGACAGGGGTGAACACCGGAGATTTCGGACGCACGACGGGAGAGAGTTTTCTTGAGCTGCTGAAGGCCCTGAACGAGGTCAGCGGCATAGAGAGATACAGGATTTCCAGCATAGAGCCCAACCTGCTTTCCGACGAAATCATAGACTGGATAGCCTCGGGGACCAAATTCCAGCCCCATTTCCACATTCCCCTGCAGAGCGGTTCCGACGAATTGCTCAGACTCATGGGCAGGAGGTACAGCACGGCGTTTTTCGCCTCGAAAATAGACTACATACGCAAGACCATGGAAAGGCCGGGCTCGCCAAGGGTATTTTTCGGAATAGACGTGATGGTCGGGCTGCCGGGCGAGACCGAAGAACTTTTCCATACGACACGTAACTTCCTGGAGGAAATCAGTCCGGCCTACATACACGTGTTCCCCTACTCCAAACGTCCCGGGACTCCGGCGGCGTCCATGCCCGGACAGGTGGCGGAAAGCGAAAAGAAACTCAGGGTTGCCGAACTCGAAAGTCTCTGCGTCCGCCTTCACGGGGACTTCGTAAAACAGAACCGCGGGGTGCACGAGAAAGTCCTGTTCGAGTCCTCATGCCACGACGGCAATATGGAGGGATACACGGGAAATTACATACGTATAACCCGCCCCTACGACCCTGCCGCCGTCGGCCGGCTCACGGATATAGTGTTGTAGATATTCCCGGCGTCATTCCAGCACGAGACCGTCGTAGGCGGAATGAACGTGCGGCGGCAGTTCCTGGCAGAAATCCTCGTACTTGGGCAGCATGTGGGAAATATGGGTGATATAGGACTCCTTTGCCCCCACCCTTTTGAAGAAATCCAGGCTCTGCCGCAGCGAAGGATGCGAACGGTGCTCGTCCCTTTTGACGCAGCCTATAGTAATATAATCCAGGCCCTTGAGCTTATCGTACTCCGCCTCGTCTATCAACTTTATATCAGTCAGATAGGCTATATTCCCGAACCTGTATCCCAGTACGGAAATCTCCCTCGTGCTCAAATGCCAGCCCTGGATGGGCACCACCGTAGCCACGGCATCCGCATCGGAAACCGGGGCGAAATGCCTGTAACCGAAACCCTTCTCCCAAACGAGTATCTCCTCGTTCGCATTGGAATGCACCTGGAAAGGGGCGGACGCATCTATGGTATGGACACGCCACTCGGGCGCACCGGGATACTTCACCTTGGCGAAAGCGTAGTCGTATTCCAGTTTGAGCGTGTCCTCCACATACTTCTCGCAGAATATATTGACCGGATGCTGCTCTATAAGATTGTAGGCCCTTATATCGTCCAGACCTCCGATGTGGTCCTTATGATTGTGGGTGAGCAGTATCGCATCTATATGGCGCACGTCCTCGCGCAGCATCTGATAACGGAAATCCGGACCGGCATCCACCAGTATGGTCAGTCCGCAGTATTCCACGAGCACGGAAGCACGCAGGCGCTTGTCGTGCGGATCCGCCGATCTGCAGACTTCGCAGTCACATCCAATCATGGGAACCCCCTGAGAGGTTCCCGTCCCCAGAAAAGTAAGTCTTGCCTTGTCCATCTTCATTGTGCTGAAATCTTCACTTCATAAAGGCGGGGCCAGTATTTGCCCGTCAGATATATCTTCTTCGTGGCGGAGTCGAAGGCTATCCCGTTGAGCACGTCGGTTCCGGGCTTGCGCAGGTGCCTCGGAAGCAGTCCGGTGCAGTCAATGGACGCCTCCACCTTGCCGTCCGAAGGATTTATAATCACAATCATGTCAGTCAGATAGACATTCGCCCATATCTTCCCGTCCACCCACTCGAGTTCGTTGAGATTGCGCAGCGGCCTGCCGTCCATGGTGACGTTCAGGGTCTTCTCTACGCTGAACCGGGTGTTCATGAAATACAGCCTCGAAGAACCGTCGGAAGCTATGAGGGAGCTCCCGTCGGTGGTCAGCCCCCAGCCTTCCCTCGGATAGGAAAAGGCCCCCTCATACTCGAGGCTTTCCGCATCATAGACGAAGGCCACCTTGTTTGTCCAGGTGAGTATATAGAGTTTGCCGTTGAGTATCACCGAGCCTTCGGCAAAATATTTATTCGCGAAATCCAGCCTCCTGAGAACCTTGCCCGTCTCCAAGTCCACGATGCGGAAACTCGATTCGCCGAGCTGGCCCGTGCTTTCGTATAGCCGGCCGTTCTCGAAAAAAAGACCCTGGGTATAAGCCGTTTCATCATGGATATACTCCCTGACGACCTCGGCCTTGTACTGCTTCACCCTGGCGGAACATCCGCACAGCGGCATGATGAGGGCAAGCAGCAGAACGGAAATTAATCTTGTCGGATTCATCCCGGCAAAGTTAGAAACTTTTAGGGCAAACACCTCCGAATTTCCGGCGAAATTCCTATATTTGCGTCCCGTTATGGGCACAAAGTATATTTTCGTGACGGGCGGAGTAGCATCGTCACTCGGCAAGGGAATCATTGCCGCATCTCTGGCAAAACTGCTTCAGGCGCGCGGTCTGAGCGTCACCATCCAAAAATTCGACCCCTACATCAACATCGATCCCGGAACCCTCAACCCCTACGAGCACGGCGAATGCTATGTGACGGAGGACGGGGCGGAAACCGATCTTGACCTCGGGCATTACGAGCGCTTCCTCGGAGTACACACTTCCAAGGCCAACAACGTCACCACCGGCAGGATATACCACACGGTCATCACCAAGGAACGCGAAGGGGCCTATCTGGGGAAAACCGTCCAGATTATCCCCCATATCACCGATGAAATCAAGCGCCGCATGATGCTACTCGGCAAAAGCGGGAAATACGATATAGTCATCACCGAAATCGGCGGCACGGTCGGCGACATGGAATCCCAGCCCTTCGTGGAGGCGGTACGCCAGCTCCAGTGGGAACTGCCCGACGAGGACTGCATGGCCATACACCTCACCCTCGTCCCCTACCTCAACGCGGCCAAGGAACTGAAGACCAAGCCCACCCAGCACTCGGTTCAGATGCTCCAGCAGTCCGGAGTGCAGCCGGACATCATAGTCTGCCGCAGCGAGCATCCCCTGACACCGGATATACGCAAGAAAGTCGCCCAGTTCTGCAACGTGAAGCCGGGCCATGTCATACAGTCCATCGACGCCTGGAGCATATACCAGGTGCCGCTCAACATGCATGAAGAGCACCTCGACGAACTGGTTGTCCGCCACCTGCAGATAGACAATTTCGCCCAGCCCGACATGAGGGCCTGGAACAGTTTCCTCGGCAAAATCAAGAATCCCAAGTCCGAGGTCGACATAGCCCTCGTGGGCAAGTACGTCGAACTGCAGGACGCCTACAAGTCCATACTCGAATCCTTCGTCCATGCCGGCGCGTCGCACGAATGCAAGGTAAACGTCCACCCCTTGCACAGCGAACGCATCAACGATGACAACGCCGCTGAAATCCTCTCCAAGGTCGACGGCATACTCGTGGCCCCGGGTTTCGGAGAGCGCGGACTGGAAGGCAAGATTTCGGCAATACGCTATGCCCGCGAGAACAATGTGCCCTTCTTCGGCATCTGTCTCGGCATGCAGATGTGCGTTGTGGAGTTCTCAAGGCACGTGCTCTGCTACGAGGATGCGGCTTCCACCGAGGTTGACGCCAAGACCACCCACCCCGTAATCGACCTGATGGAGGACCAGAAGTCCACTACCATAAAGGGCGGAACCATGAGGCTCGGAGCCTACGAATGCGAACTGCAGAAGGGCTCGCTCATACAGCAGATATACGGAACCACGAGGATTTCCGAGCGCCACCGCCACCGCTACGAGTTCAACTCCGACTTCCTCGAAGACTTCCAGAAGGCCGGGCTCATCGCTTCCGGACGCAACCCCCAGACGGGACTCGTGGAGGTAATGGAGATGCCCTCCCATCCCTTCTTCATAGGAGTGCAGTTCCACCCCGAATACAAGAGCACTCCCGAACATCCCCAGCCCCTCTTCAGTGCCTTCGTGAATGCGGCAATGAAGTTCCGCGAGGGCAGAAACGGCTGATACACTGAAACCCTGCAAGTTTAAAACATTATGAAAAATCTAACCACATACTTACTGTCAGGAGGACTGGCCGCCGTCCTCACCCTCGGCTTCGTCTCCTGCTCCTCCAACGCTTCCGTCAGGGAGTCCGGAGAACTCGGATGGCCCGAAATCACCATGCAGCACAAGCCCTGGTCACGCTGGTGGTGGCCCGCGAGTGCCGTCGGAAAGGCCGACATAGACACCATGCTGACAAAGTACAGCGAAGCCGGGCTCGGAGGCCTGGAAGTCACGACCATATACGGAGCAAAGGGTTATGAAGACAATTATCTGGAATATCTCTCGCCCGAATGGATGGAGCTTTTCACCTACACCCTCGACAAGGCCCGCAGTCTCGATTTGGGAATAGACCTCGCCAATGCCTCGGGATGGCCCTTCGGCGGTCCGTGGGTGACGCCCGACTATGCCTGCCGTTACCTCGCCGTCAAGACCTGGAATCTGGCATCAGGCGAGAAACTCGGCGACAGGATAGAATACATCGAAACTCCCATGGTGCGCAGCATAGGGGAAAAAGCCGACATATCCGGACTCGAATACCCTGTCGCGGCCAACGACAAGCTGCAGCAATATGCCTTCGAACAGGTCAGGTATCCCCTTTCCCTGCCTCTGATAGCCGTCACCGCATACAGCAGCGACGGCCGTTACGAAGAACTCAGCGGACTTGTGAATGAAGACGGCTGCCTCGACTGGACGGCTCCCGAAGGCGACTGGACCGTATGCGCAATGTTCCTCGGGTGGCACGGGAAACTCGTGGAGAGGGCCGGGCCCGGAGGAGAGGGCGATGTGATTGACCACTTCTCCGGCGATGCCATAACCCGCTATCTCCAACGTTTCGACGAGGCCTTCGAAAATTACGACCTCAGCCACCTGCGCTACTATTTCAATGACTCCTACGAGGTTGACGATGCTGTGGGAAATTCCGACTGGACCCCGGAATTTTTCAGCGAATTCGAGGCCAGGCGCGGCTATGACCTCAAGCCCTATATGCTGCATCTGCTCGGAATGGGCGGGGACAAGGAAACGGCTGACCGCGTGGTGTTCGACTACCGCAGCACCATAGGCGAACTCCTGCTCGAGAAATATTCCATGATGTGGCAGGAATGGGCCGCAGCCCAGGGCAAGGGCATACGCAACCAGGCCCACGGCTCCCCCGCCAACATCCTCGACCTCTATTCGGTGAGCGACGTTCCCGAGACCGAGGGCCGCAGCATCATAGGCATGAAGACCGCCTCCTCCGCGGCCCATGTCACCGACAAGCCCCTCACCTCGTCCGAATCGGCCACCTGGCTCAACGAACATTTCAGGTCCAGTCTCGGCGATGTCAAGGCCGCCATGGATGTCTACCTGCTCTCCGGAGTCAACCACATCTTCTATCACGGCACCTGCATGTCCCCCAACGATGCCCCGTGGCCGGGCTGGCTCTTCTATGCGGCTGTCCACTTCACGCCCCAAAACAGTTTCTGGGACGATTTCTCCACGCTGAACGCATACGTGGCCCGCTGCCAGTCTTTCCTCCAGGCAGGACGGCCCGACAATGACATACTGCTCTTCTTCAATGCCACCGACCTGCTCTCCGAACGCGGCCGCGAGCACCTGCTCTACCACATGACCCAGCACACTCCGGCCCAAAGTGCAATAGGCGAAACGGCCGGCTACCTCTACGACAAGGGCTACACCTGGGACTATATCTCCGACAGAATGCTCTCCTCGAAGCTGGACGTGAAAAACGGCAGGATTGTCACCGAAGGCGGAACGAGCTACGGCACTATCATAATACCCAAGTGCGGGAAGATGATACCCGGCACTTTCAGGCGGCTGCTCGAACTTGCCGAAGCCGGGGCCACCGTTATAGTGGAGGGTTCGCTGCCCGAAGATGTGCCCGGACTTGGCGGACTCGAGCAGAACAGGAGGGAACTCGACAGGCTGAAGGCCGGACTGGAATTCAGCGAAAACGGCGGAGTGAGCACTGCAGTCTGCGGCAAGGGGCGCGTGCTCGTGTCGGACCGGCTCGACGCCATGCTCGATGAGGCCGGAATCACCCGCGAAACGCTCTACGACCTCGGGCTCCAGAGCATAAGCCGTGTAAAGGACGACGGAGGCAAATACTATTTCATACGCAACTCCTCGGAAACCACGGTGCAGGGATGGATTCCCATAGACAGCGACTTCGGAAGCGCAGGCATATACAATCCCATGAACGGTGACTACGGCTATGCTTCCGTACGCCGGGGCCATGAAAACGGCGGGGAGGTCTTCATGAAGCTGTTGCCGGGAGAATCGCTTCTGGTCGAGACCTTCTCGGGCGAGTACGACGGGGAAAAGTACCTTTTCTATGAGGAAGCCGGCACACCCCTTCCCGTGAACGGTGACTGGGAACTGGCCTTTATCAAGGGCGGCCCCGTACTTCCCCGGACCCGCAGCATCAGCGGCACGGGTTCATGGACAGCCTACGGCGACGACGAGAAGAACTTCTCCGGAACGGCGGAATACAGCATCGCACTCCCTCCCGTGAGCGGGGACGCGGAGCTATGGAAACTCGGACTCGGGGATGTGCGCGAAACGGCCTCCGTATGGCTCGACGACGAATATCTCGGCACAGTCCTGTCCGAACCCTTTGCAGTGTATCTCGGCAGGGAGCAGGCCGCTGCCGGCGGCGTCCTCAGAATCAGGGTTTCAAATTCGATGGAGAACCGCATATCCTACATGGACCGCAACGGCATTCCATGGAAGAACTTCTACAACGCGAATATTCAGGCAAGGCTTCCGGAAGACCGCGGGCCTGACGGATATTTCACCGCGGCAAAATGGGAAACTGTGGATTCAGGCCTGCTCGGCCCTGTGACGCTGACCCCGATGAAGGCGATTGCTCCCTAACGGCTCTTGACGGGGCGCAGATCTATTTCCACATTCAGATCGGCGGGAGGGAGGTCATTCATGAAGGACTTCCCTACGAGGTTCATCACCTTGGAGAAGAACCAGGTCTGCTCCCCGAGTTTGCTGACCGCCTCATCGATTTCAGCCCTGTCCGCTTCGGTCAGGGTCTCGTCTCCACGAAGATGGGCTATGTAGCACTTGGCAAGCACCGTGGAGCAATGGTCCGTGAGCTTGGGGTCCACCTTTTCGGGAATGACCATGTTCACTATGCTGCGCATGGCCCCGTCGGCATATTCGAGCATGATGTCCTCAAAACTCCGGCCGTCGGGGAACTCCAGACCCTTGCCGCTGAGTACGGTAGAGCGCACGTACATTCTGTCTCCGGAAAGGGTCACGAAACGCATGGGCGCGGGATAGGATATGATTGAACCCGTTTCTATGTCTACAACCTTGCCCTTGCAGGAAATATCCTGCGCGTGGAAATGCCCCGTAAAGACCACATCCACCCCGCTCTTCCACAGAAGGCGGGACACGCTGCGCCAGTTGTTCACCAGATACATCCCCATGAATACCTCCTGCCATTTCCAGTGGCGGACAACCCCGTGGTGCATCATGGCTATGAGCCTCTCGCCGTTCTTGCGGGCCTCTGCCGCCTGCTGGCGTATGAACTTCCGGGTGTGCCTGTTGATGCCGCCTTCAGTGACGCAAAGATTCTTTTTCATATCGTTCTTCCCGTAGAGACAGGAATCCAGGCATAGCAGTCTGGTTTTCGCGTTCAACTGAACGACATAGCTGAGAGAATGACTGTCCCGGGCCAAGGCCTCGCCGTAACCGTAACCGGCATATATTTCGGCGAACTCGGCAGCGGAGGGAGTGGGAACCCGGGTGGTCTTGTCCCCGTCGAATTCCACCGCATGGGGATTGTTGATGTCATGATTGCCGGGTATCACGAAAATGCGTATCCCCTCCGCCTTCATCTTCGCCAGATAATTGTCGCGCAGAAACAGGTGGGATATGGTCTCGCCGTCCTTTGTCAGGTCGCCCGAAATGAGGAGTATGTCGGGACGGGCGGCGAGTATGGTGTCCATGGCCTCTTTCATGAGTACCGGACTCTCCCTGAGGAGTTTTCTGTCATTGGCTATATAGTCGTCCATGGCCGTACCGTCCTGCTTGAGAAGCGACGGGGCCATTAGATGAATATCTGAAATTACTGCAATTTTCAGATCCTCCTCTGCGCGCGCATAGAAAAAAGACGAAAGCAGCGAGACTGCCATAATAATACCTCTTGTTGACATAAAACAAAAGTACGCACTTTTGGTTTATGTTGTAACTTTACTTGTCAATCGTTGTAAAATATTGCTAAATTCGCCCCGCCGTATTCTTCCGTCGCGAGACTCCGCCCAAATAGCAAAGACCGGACCGGACAAAATGGCAGTCGGCAGGCCCATGGCAGTCGGCCAAAAGCCCACCAAGAAAGTGCAGTCGGCAGTCGCGGAATTGAGGCGGAAGACAGGAGACAGATAGAATCATAGCACAGACAGGACAGGCGGGGTGATCTGCCGCCCGAAAGGGAGGAAAGTCCGGACAGGACAGGGCAGCCCGCTGCGGAAAGCGCAGGTGGGGGTAACCTCAGGCAGGCGTAACAGAAAACAACAGCCGCAAGGCAATGGTGAAAACGTGAGGCAAGAGCTCACGACGTGCCGCAGCAATGCGGTACGGGTACGCCACCGGGCCCTGCAAGACCAAATATACTGGCAGATGAGGACGGCCCGTCCGATGCCAGGGGGTAGGTTGCGAAGATAAATGGCAGAATAAAACAGAACCCGGCTTACGGCCCCGCCTTTCCTGTCTTTGTTTCTTTTTTTACCGTTCCGGCATTTCCCCGTATTCCTGACATTTTTCGGCTTTTCCACGGCATGCCCGTTACTGCAGGGCCGCACTTTAACGCAAAATTTCCCACGGAAAACACTTTATCAGTCCTGCAGCTTAAAATCACAGAACTTTCTTCGTATCTTCGTGGAATTCCAAAACGAGCGACAAATGTCAAGCAAAGCAAAAATCATCGCGTGGACAGTTGTGATTCTGCTTCTCGCAGCTGCAGCAGGAGTCTATATCAAATTCTATTTCGTATTCGGCGAAGGAGTCAAGGCCGGTGAGCTTAACCAGTTGGTTTACAAGGGCTGGATATGGAAAACCTATGAAGGCCGACTCATCCAGACCGGATTCAACAGCCGCAGCGGCTCCGGCGGCATACAGTCCAACGAGTTCAACTTCTCCGTCACCGACAAGGCCATAGCCGACTCCCTTATGCGCTGCGGCGGCAAGATGGTAGAACTGCACTACAAGGAGTATAACGGCTGGCTTCCGTGGAGAGGAATGCAGCGCTACATAGTGGATGAGATAGTCTCGGTAAGAAATGCCGACCACAACACAGAAATTCCAATATTCACCGGCGGAGAATAATCCATGTTCAAGTTAATATTTCTGCTCGTTGCCGGGATAATCAGCGTTCATCCCGAAGGCAACCCCAATGCCCGTAAACTCACGGTAGAAGAATCCGTCAACCAGGCCGCATATTCGGTCTACCCGGAGCGTGTCAGCCTCTTTTGGGACGAGAACGGCAATCTCACCGGCGAACGTCCGGCCCCAAAGCGGCCATCCTGGACCCTGCCCGAGGGCAATCCTCCCGAAATAATCTACGGAGAACCTGTCAGCCGCAACGAATTCGGGGGCAGAAGCGGGGTGTTTCCCTCTCCTGACGGGAAACTTATAGCCGTTTACCGCAAGGACCAGTCTGCCGTCACCGCCTTTCCCCTCTTCGACATCACTTCCAGGACGGGAAGCACCGAGGAAATCAAGTACCCCATGGCGGGAATGGCTTCGGAAAAACTCGCCATAGTGGTCTGCAGCACTGACGGCAACATAATATGCGAACTCAAGACGGACGACTTCGACGAGGAACGCTACCTCACCAACCCGACCTGGTCTCCGGACAGCAAATACATCTTCGTACAGGTGGTAGACCGCAAGCAGCACAATGTGAGGCTGAACATGTACCGCGCCTGCGACGGCTCCTTTGTGCGCACCATACTCAGCGAACACAATGATGCCTGGGTCGAGCCCCTTGACCCGCTCTATTTCATCAAGGACAGCTACAACTTCCTCTACCGCACCGACAACCGCGACGGCTACCGCAACCTCTATCTCTGCGACACCCTCGGACTGATAGAGAGGGTCACGCCCTGCAACGCCGATGTAGCCTACGTGGCGAATGACGGGAAATACGTCTATTACACCTCAGCCGAGGTTTCACCCATAGAGAACCACCTTTTCCGTGTAGCCGTCAAGGACAGGCGCGTGGGCCGGCCTGAAAGGATAACCTACGAAAACGGCTGGCACGAAATAGACATGTCGCCCGACTGCAGCAAGTTCATCGACCGCTTCAGCAGTTTCAATCTTCCCGGAATCACGCAGGTCAAGAGCGTGGAAGGCAAGGTAATCAACCATATACTCAATGCGATAGACCCGCTCGACGAGTACGCCCAGTGCAAAATGGAACTCGGTACGGTACGCTCGGCGGACGGAAAATTCGACAACTACTACCGTCTCTACTACCCCGCCGGCTACGACCCCTCGAAGAAATACCCCATTATCGTATATGTCTACGGAGGGCCTCATTCCCAAATGGTCAGGAACAGCTGGCTCGGAGGGATAAGGATGTGGGAGATGATGATGGCCCAAAAGGGTTATTTCGTCTACGTGCAGGACAACCGGGGCACCCAGAACCGTGGGGCGGCTTTCGAGAAGGCAATCAACCGCCAGTGCGGAGTCGCCGAGGCTGAAGACCAGATATACGGTCTGGAACGTCTGTTGGACAGAATACCGGCAATAGACCGCAATCGCATAGGCGTGCACGGCTGGAGCTACGGCGGCTTCATGGCTCTGACCCTTGCAAGCGAAAGGCCTGAACTGTTTAAAGTTACGGTAGCAGGCGGACCCGTGACAGACTGGCAGTGGTACGAAGTGATGTACGGGGAGCGCTACATGGACACGCCCCAGGCCAATCCCGGGGGCTACAGTCAGACTTCGCTTGTCTCCAAGGCGGGGAACATCCCCGGCAGGGTGCTGATATGCCAGGGAGTGCTCGACGACACCGTGGTATGGCAACACGCGCTCAACTTCGTGCAGATGCGCATAGAAGCCGAGAAGCCCGTGGACTTTTTCGCCTATCCCCGGGAAGCGCACAATATGATGGGCCGCTCACGCGTACACCTCTACGAGAAAATCACGGACTACTTCGACAACTACCTGTAGAATTTCGCAGTCGATTTACAATCTTACGTCAAATTCGTAGGTCCCGGACTTGAGTTCCGCCATCACCCTGCCCTTCAGACTGCGCAGCGGACCGACTCCTTCCTCGCCCTTGACGATTTTCACCGCGGCGATTGAGGGTGCCTGCAGGGTCAGGGAGGCCGTGGTATTGGCGGGAATGGTCACCGTGTACACGTAACCCCTCCTTGTCCTGCGCCAGCCGCTCTCTATGCGCCCGTAGGGACTTTCAAAACCGCCCTCTACATACTCGAGAGTACCGCCTATCTCCGGCTGGAGCAGTATGTGCCTGTAGGCCGGCCTCTCCTCGTCCCTCTGGATGCCGAGGCAGTGGGCATAGATCCACTCCCCTATCGCCCCGTAGGCGTAATGGTTGAACGAATTCATGTCCACTGGCCCGAAGCCGTTCTCTATAGTGTAGGAATTCCAGCGTTCCCACATGGTGGTCGCGCCCTGCAGCACGGGATAGAGCCACGAAGGGTAGCTTTTCTGTTCAAAGAGGGTATAGGCCACATCGGAGCGTCCGTTTTCCGAAAGGGCGACGTTCAGGCAAGGCGTACCTATGAAGCCGGTGGTCAGGGTGTTGCCGTGCCCGCGTATGTTGTCCACAAGGTGCTGCACTGCCTTTTCACGCACAGACTCATCGAAGAGACCGTAGCACAGGGGCAGGGCATACGAAGTCTGGGTATCCACCACCACGGTTCCGCCGTCACGCCCCGGGGCTATCGTAACCCCGTCCTCCCTTACATATTTAAGATTGAAGGCCTTGCGTATATTCTCATACAGTTCGGCATACTTGCGACTGTCCTCTTTTTTCCCGAGTGCCGCCGCGATACGGGACATCATCCAGGCATCGTAGGCGTAATAGGCCGTGTTGGTCAGTCCTATGTTGGTGAATTCGAGGGCGAGGTGGTCGCCTATTCCCCTGTTCGGCTGGGTATAGCCCTCGGACTGCCTGTCGAGATAGTCCATATAGCGCACCATGGACTCATAGTGGCGCTCCAAAAGTCTGAGGTCCCCGTACTGCATATACAGCTGATAAGGCACGATGATGCCCGCCTCCATCCAGCCCATCCACCCCGGGTTGTTGTTTTCGAAGCCGTAGGGAGGACGGCCGGTCACGGGATAGTAGTTGAAATAACTGCCGTCGATATTCTGATTGTCCCTCATCGAATAGAGCCAGCGGTCATAGAAAGGACCTACCCAGGGGCTGAAATAGGTGGCCGTGCGCGCAAAGACCTGGGCATCGCCCGTCCAGCCCTGACGCTCGTCCCTCTGCGGGCAGTCGGTAGGAACTGACTGGAAATTGCCCCTCTGGCCCCAAAGTATGTTCTCGAAAAGCCTGTTGATTTCCGGGTCCGAACTTGAAAAGTCCGCCGTCGCCTCGCCTATGGACTCGAGCACCACCGCCTTGACATTCTCCAGCGGCAAGGGGCCGTCCAGGCCGCTAATCGAAACATAACGGAAGCCGTGGTCGGTAAAGATCGGCTGATAGCTCTCCCCTTCCTCCTTCCCGCGCATGATATAGTTGTCTATGGATATGGCCCCGCGGTAATTCTCTATGTAGACCTGTCCCTTCATGCTGCGGTAGGTTTCGGCAGTGTAGGGCGGCACGGGGTCCACAGGAATGATCTCCGGATACACCATTTCCCCGAAACGCAGGGTAACAGTCTGGCCTTCACGGCCTTTCATCCCCTCAAGCCTCGGGACGCCCACGACGTTCTGGCCGAAATCGTACACATAGGTCCCTTTCACCGGTTCGTTCACCGACACCGCCGTCAGGGTGATGTTGTTCTGTATGGGCAGACCCACGTAGGCCTGAATCTGCACCGGGGCCGCCGGCCTCTCGAAAATGTCCGCGGACTCCCACTGCGAATCATCGAAGTCCCCCTCCGTCCAGCCGTCCACTTCCTTGCGGGCATCGTAGTCCTCGCCGAACTGGAAGCCGTTGCGCACCACGGGACCATGGTCATATTTCTTCCAGCTTCCGTCGCTCACTATGACTTCGCTGCTGCCGTCCTCATATTCTATCACCAATTTCGCCAGGAGGGACTGGCTTATCCCGTAAGGGTCCACGTAGGCGGAAGTGAAAATATTCAGGTCGCTGTACCAGCCCGAACCGAGCATGGCGCCAAGTCCGTTTGAGCCCTGCACGAGCATCCCGCCCACGTCATAGCTGTTGTACATAATCCTGTAGCGGTAGTCGGTCCAGCCGGGATTGAAATAGTCGTTGCCCACGCGCGAGCCGTTGATGTAGAACTCATATATACCCCGGGCCGTCACATACAGCCTTGCCGAACGCAACGGCTTGTCAATCTGCAGAGTGCGACGGAGCATGGGGGCGGAAACCAGGCCGTAGGGTTCCCAGACCTCGAGTTTGCCCGTACCCGTGACTTCATGTACCTCTACGGGGTCGGTATAAAGCACGGTATTCCAGTTGTCCTCGCTGACAGTTATTCCGAAGAAACGGGCCTTCTGCCCCTCGGGCTGCAGGAAGCCTATGGAATGAAGCCTCGCCCAGTCATGGACCCTCTCGCCGTCAGGATAAGGAGTTATCACCATCTGGTAGGGATTTCCGCTCGATACATTCTCAATCGCCGGCCCTGAACTCACGTCGGACGAAGGGAGGAGCATCTCCCCGTCCACTATGGCTATGAGATTGGATTTGAGATGGTAGCCGGGTGTGGAGACCTTGAGCGTCACCGAATGCCTGTCATGGCGGTTCTCCGGAGTGATTATCCCCGAAAGGTCTATGCCGGCAAGGTGCCTGCGCTCCCCTTCCACGCAGTAGTCAACATTGAATACCGGCGCCGAGCCGTCCCGACCGAGCTCTATGCCCGCAGTAATATAGTTGTCGCTGTCCTTCACGCTGTAGGCGAAAACCGCGGAGCTGCTGCCCTCGGCTATCTGCACATCGTAGGATATATTGAAGAAAGTCCGGTATCTGGAGGCTCCCACTGCGTCGGAACCTATCCAGCGGGCATTCCCCCAGCCCTCGTTCATCAGGCCGGTCTCGAACCATGTGGTTTCCGACTCCCTGAGCTCTCCGGTCTCATCCGTCACGAGCACTTTCCAGTAGTAGCGCGTCCTGCCCCTGAGTGCCCTGCCTGCATAACAGACATTGAGCGATTCGTCGGAATAAACCGTCCCTGAGTCATACACGAGTCCTTCGGGAGCGAAATCCGCCTTAGTGGCTACGAGCAGGCGATAGGCGGTCTGGCGTGCGCCAATGCGCCCGGAAGTCATTTGCCAGCTGAATCGGGGTCTGGGTTCGTCCAGGCCGAGAGGGGTCTTCATATATTCTGTCCTGAGTTCCGTTATGACGGTGCTTGCTCCGGCAGACAGCGCCGCGCCCTGAACTGCCAGGACTAACGGCATGAGGAATAACACGAGTCTGAACATTGTGGTTAAGTGTTTAGTGTTCCAACAGATAAAGTTAAGGATTTATTATTAAATTCGTTGGTATGAGAGCTCTACTTCTAACCACATTATTTTCAGTTTGCTGCATATTGGCAGGAACTGCATTGCACGCCCAGAACCCCGAATCCGTCGCGGGCATTCCGGTAAACTACGATGAATCGATGACCGGGGACTACAAGGCCACATTGCCGGATCCCCTTATCTTCAACGACGGCAAGCCCGTGACCACTCCCCGAGAGTGGACCAACAAACGCAGGGCGGAAGTTCTGCGCATCTTCGAGGAGGAACAGTTCGGCAAATGGCCGGCCCGCAAGCCGAAAGTACACTACGAACTGAAACAGGACAGAGGACTGGACGGATATGCCGTCCGCAAGCAGGTGACAATTTACTTTTCAAAGGAAGACCACGGCCCGCGTGCCGACCTGCTGATTTATCTGCCTTCTGATGCCAATGCTCCGGTGCCCCTGCTGCTAAACCTCAGTTTCACCCCCAACAACCTCACCGTACGCGATGAAGGCATACTGCCCGGACACAGGTGGGACGATGAAAGCAAGAGCTACGTCACGGTGGAAACTCCCGACTCCGCAGCATTCCCGGGACTCGAAGCCGTTGTCAGGAAATTCCTGGATGCCGGTTTCGGCTTTGCCACGGTGTGCTACACGGATTTCGAGCCGGACACCCACGATGCGGCCATATACGGGGTGCGCGGACTGTATATGGAGGACGCCGATGAAGAACGCGGGCCCGACGACTGGGGTACAATCTCCGCCTGGGCCTGGAGCGTGAGCCAGATAATCGATTATTTCGAAAAGGACGATGACATCGACGCCGCCCGAATCGCCCTGACCGGCTGCTCGAGGTTGGGCAAGACCACCCTGTGGGCCGGGGCGAAGGACACACGCATAGCCGTAGTTATCCCAAGTTGCTCCGGAGAGGGAGGAGCCGCGCTCAGCAGACGCAGGTTCGGCGAGACCGTGGCCCATCTCACGACCCCCTCACGCTACCCCTACCAGTTCGCTCCCAACTACGCCACCCACGGGGAAGATATGGAGAACATGCCCATGGATGCCCACATGCTCATAGCCCTGATTGCACCCAGGCCCCTGCTGCTTTCGACCGGGAGCACGGACAGATGGTCCGACCCCAAGGGAGAGTTTCTTGCCGCAGTCGAGGCCGGGCCCGTATACAGGCTGCTCGGAAAGGACGACCTCGGCACCGATGTGATGCCCGAGGCGGAAAGGCCCATATACAACACTCTCGGCTACGTGATGCACGAGGGAGGGCACGGCGTGCTGCCCGGGGACTGGAACCATTATCTCGAATTCATCAAGCGTTACCTTTAGCGACAACTTCAAATCCACTTCAATATGAAACCACTTATCCCCCTCGGGCTCGGCATTTTGGCTGGAGGTGCGGCGATGCAGGCGTCCGAACCCAAGATGAACGTGCTCTTCATCATGTCGGACGATATGCGTACCGACTGGAACTGCTACGGCACTCCCCAGGTCCACACCCCGAACTTCGACAGGCTCGCTTCCGAAGGTGTACTGTTCCAGCACAATTACTGCCAGTACCCTCTCTCGGGCCCTTCACGTACATCCCTGCTTTCCGGCCACAGGCCCACATCGACCCGAATCTACGACAACTCCCCCTGGTGGCAGGCCGACCACCCGGAATGGACGAGCCTTCCCATGTACTTCAAGCAGAACGGCTATACCACCTACGTTTCAGGGAAGATTTTCCACTCCGGAATAGAAGATTCCGAGGCCTGGGACTATGGCGGCTGGGAAAGACGCAGGAACAACGGTGTCGGCGATTTCCGGCCCTCCTACGTTTCCGATGAGGAACACAGGCTCTGGATCGAGAGCAGGGGCGGCGGCAAGAACTTCATAGAAAGGCAGAACAGGCGCCAGCTTCTCCCCACGGACGAATATAACGTGGGCCACGGCCGGCATTCCGACAGGTGGGGTCCCTCGGAGACGGAATATGAAAGCGAGG
Organism: uncultured Muribaculaceae bacterium; assembly: GCA_964569595.1. Lineage (GTDB taxonomy): Bacteria > Bacteroidota > Bacteroidia > Bacteroidales > UBA932 > Cryptobacteroides. The sequence continues at coordinate 2,006 of CAZMTY010000015.1, read as the reverse complement.
ACAGGAATACCGACAAGGCCATAGCCTTCATCAGGGAGGCGGCCTCAAAAGACGAACCCTTCTTCATAGCCTGCGGATTTTCCAAACCCCACACTCCCTGCATAGCCCCGCAGAGATTCTTCGACCTCTACGACGTCGATGAGATTCCTTTGGCAGAGGATTTCTGCACCTATCCCATGATACCGCGGGGCTTCCCGGCCGGGTCCATACGCGAAATCAACGCCGACGTGTTCATCAACCGGCGTGCGAGTCCGGAAGATGCGAGGGAGTTCATCCGGGCGTACTGGGCCTGCATCAGTTACGTGGACTGGAATGTGGGACGGCTGATAGACGCGCTTGAGGAGGCCGGACTCAGGGACAACACTATCATAGTCTTCTGCGTGGACCACGGTTTCATGCTCGGCGAGAAGGGGAAATGGTCCAAGGCAGGTTCACTCTGGGAAGAGGCCACGAATGTACCCCTGCTCGTAGTGGACCCCCGGGCGAAGGGCAACGGAAGCGTGACTTACAGGATTACTGAGAACCTGGACATCTACCCTACTTTGATAGAACTCTGCGGGCTGCCCGAGAATCCCATGCTTGAGGGCAGGAGTTTCGCCTCACTGCTCGAGAATCCGGAAGCGGAATTCGACAAGGCGGCCTACACCGTGTGGAACAATCACGGCAAGGGCATCACCGGGGTTTCCATACGCACCGAAAGATGGCGTTATGCCGAGTTCTACGGGGCGGGAGCCGGCCGTATGCTCATCGACGAGGTCAACGATCCACATGAACTTGTAAACCTTGCCGACCAGCCGGAACATGCGGAACTTGTGGAGAAATTCCACCTTATGGCCGAGGAATATGTCAAGGGGCAGCGGGAACTCACTGCCGAGGAAGCCGCAGCCCTGTAAGGAACAGCATTCCTGACGAAGAAAGGAAACATGAAAAGGGGTTGAATCAAAAGTCGCTTTGATTCAACCCCTTGCAGTGTGAATGCTTAAAGGTTAACAATTACTCGCTCTTGGTAATTACCGCACGGCTCATGCGAGGATCGTCGTAGAACATGTTCTCCACGCCGCCCTTGTAGTCGATCTTCAGCTGAGATTCGCTCACGCCGAACTCGTTGACAAGGCAGTCATACACGGCTTCCGCACGTGCCTTGCTCAGGCGGTCGTTGATCTTCTGGTTGCCGGTGCCGGCATCGGCATAACCGGTGATTACGTAAACAGCATCCGGGTCGCCCTGCTTGACAGCTTCAGCAAACATACCGAGGCTTACGCGGGCTTCGTTGGACAGCTTGCTCTTGTTGATAGCGAAGGTAACGAAGTTGGTCGCAACAACCTGCCTGGTAACGGCCGGAGCCTTTTCTTTCTCAGCCTCGGCAAGTGCATCCTGCAGGCGGGCGTTCTCATCATCCAGACGCTTGAGCTGGTCGCGCAAAGCGTCAACCTCTCCTCTGTGGTCCACAGTGCGGGTAACGGTCTTGCTACGATCCCAGTCGCGCTTCTTGAACTTGTAGGTCACGCCGATTGTGGCGGTAAACATACCCTCACCGGTGCGTCCGCCAGGCTCGCCGTCGAAATTGTCATCCACGAAGGTGCCGCGCAGGTCGAGGTTGAGGTCTAAAGCATCGCAAAGACGGAAGGAGTTGAGCAGACCGACGTGGGCTGAAATGTCAGTCGCACTCGGTTCGTCAGATGTGTGCATCACACCGAGTCCGCCGTAGCCGCTGATGTTGTAGAAGCGGTTTGCCTTGTAACCCCCGATGATGTTCGAGAGGTTGAACAGCACGTCAGCGTGGATGTTGAAGTAAGGGAACTTCTGCATTTCCAGCCAATAGCCGTTGCCACCCTTGTCGGGCACTTCCTCACCGGTACTGTGCGCCGGCGACCATATCTGCGTGGCACCCTTGATCTGCAGTCCGCTGTACATCAGGCGCACGCCTATGCTCGGAGAGAACCACTTGCCCACTGAAACGTCAAGTGCCGGAGCGATACGGTTGAAAAATGAAACCTGCTTGTCGT
>CAZMTY010000014.1:0-39853 GCA_964569595.1 uncultured Muribaculaceae bacterium | reverse complement strand
TCGCCGCAATGCCATCAACGGTGACAAGATAGAAATCGACCTGCGCAACATGATGATGGATACGGCCACGCTCTTTATCGACAAGTACAAGGGTCTGGGATTCGAGGAATTCCAGGTGAACATGATGGCCGAACTGTCGATAGATGCCGGTTTCGACGAGGAATTCTACACGAGTGCAAAGAGGGCCGAACTCGAAGACAAGGTGTGCGCACACATGCAGGAGGTCTACAGGCGCCGTATGGATGCCCTCGCGGAGAAACTCAACCCTATCATCAAGGATGTCTACGAGAAACAGGGCACAATGTTCCAGAATATTGCGATACCCATTTCGGACGGCATGAAACAGATGACCATATCCGTGAATCTCGAGAAGGCCTACAATTCCGAGGGGCGCGAAATAGCCAAGACTCTGAGCAAGAATATCATACTCTATCAGATAGACGAACACTGGAAGCAGCACCTGCGCGATATGGACGACCTCAAACAGAGCGCGCAGAATGCTTCATACGAGCAGAAGGACCCGGTTGTGGCCTATAAACTCGAGAGTTACAATCTGTTCGCGCAGATGCTCGAGTCGCTTAACAAGGATGTTCTGTCCTTCCTGTTCAAGGCCTTCATTCCCCTGCGCGACAGGGCTGCCGATGCGTCCAGACCCAGACCCGCGCTAAGGCAGGGACCCGACCACAGCACCATGAGGACAAGCCGCAACGAACTCAGCACCAACGCCGAGCAGAAGTCCAAGATGCCGGTCAAGGCCGAGAAACAAGTGGGACGCAATGACCCCTGCCCTTGCGGTAGCGGAAAGAAATATAAAAACTGCCACGGAAGAGGTGTGGCGTAGATATGACGCAAAGACACAAACCATTTAATTTAAAGTTATGGCGATACAGAAAACAAGCGAGCCCGCCGTGAATGTCAATGACATCTCGAGATTAGCCAAAGGGGTTACTTTTACGGGCGAACTCTTTTCCCCGTCTGATATAAGGATAGACGGGACCGTCACAGGAATCATCTATTCCGGAGGAAGGGTGGTTGTAGGAGAAACTGCCGTGATTTCGGGCACTATCATCAGTACGAACCTGGATTTTTGGGGTAATTTTAACGGAGAGATGATAGTCAAGGATACGATTAGTATCAAGAGTACTGCAGTGATTACCGGCAATCTGAAGGTGCGCAGGTTGGAGGTTGAGGCCGGCGGACAATTCAACGCGACTTGCCGCATGATTTCAGAGGACGATTTCGCGAAATTGTCGGATGAATTCCTCAAGCATCATTCCGAAAAGGAAGCCAAATCCGAAAAGGGGCAGCCGGCACACGAGAACTCCCACCGGCCTAACCAGCAGGCTGCGGCCTCGAGGGAGAATGCGAGAAGTTAGCTGACTCTACAGGACATTCATCGACTGTTCCCTGATTTTTTCGAGCTCGTCTTTCATCTGAACGACGAGTTTTTGTATTTCCGCATGGTTGGCTTTTGAGCCGGTGGTGTTGATTTCCCTTCCCATTTCCTGAATTATGAAGCCGAGTTTGCGGCCGGGATAGGGCTCGCCGTCTATGGTGTCGAGGAAATACCTGCAGTGCTGGCGCAGACGCACCTTTTCTTCATTGATGTCGAGTTTCTCGAGATAGTAGACAAGTTCCTGCTCCATGCGTTCCTTGTCGAGTTTCAGCCGGAGTTCCTCCGCCGCTCTGATTATGCGCTCGCGCACTCTGTCTATCCTTTCCTGCTCATGGCTTTCCACCTCGTCGTAGAGCGAGAGTATCTTCCTCACCCTCGAGCATATATCCTCGTACAGGGCCACGCCTTCGTTGCTGCGGTAGGTGTTCACCTGTTCGAGACAGAAGTCTATGGCCTCGCTTATGGCCGGCCAGGTTTCCTCCGTGACTATTTCGGGCTTGCGGTTGTCGACCACCTCGGGCATACGGAGTATGGAACTGAGCAGGATGGCGAAGTTGGTGGGGCTGTATTGGACTCCGGTCTCTTTCGCAAGTACACTCGCATCGGAAATGTAGCCGCGTGCCACTTCGAGATTCAGCCTGCGCTGCTCGTCTTCCTTGCCGGGAGTCCAGTTGAAGTAGACGGCTATGGTTCCGCGGTTCAGCGAGGAGAGTATTCTCGAGCGCACTTCGAGCTCCTTGTCCTTGGGGAGCAGGGACGAGTGTATGTTTATGTCGGCGTTCTTGCCGTTAAGCGTGCGTATTTCTATGGTGAGGGTTCCTGAAGTCAGTACGGCTTCCGCCTTGCCGTAGCCTGTCATCGATTTTATCATCTTCGTTCTCTATCAAATTTTTGGAGGCGCAAAGTTATAAAATTCCGGTGATTTTTGATGTCTCGTCCCACAACCATTCCAGCACTTCTCGCTCCGGCCTGTATTCGTCGCTGACAGGATGATGACCCCTGCCCCGGAAAAGATGACAGCTGACTTCGCTGTCGAGGGCGTTCACGGCTGGTCTCACTCCCTTGAGCGGACTGTTGCAGAAGGGCCGGAAGAAGAAATTGGCGAGCGGGTCGAACCAGCGTTCCAATCTTATCATCCCGGTGTTCACTATCCCGGGGTCGGCTACGTTTACCTTCTGGCTGCAACGTTCTGAGAGCAGAATGGAGAAGTAGAGCAGGGCGAGCTTGGCGTTGGCGTAGGTGCCTATCTGACGGAAGTCCCGCTCCCGTACCTGAAAGAAGTCGCGGTCCACCCGGGCTTTGTGGCAGGATACTGAAATCATGTTGACTATGCGGGCGTCAGGGGCCAGCACGGGCAGGAGCAGACGGGTCAGCAGCCAGGGCCCCAGATAGTTTACGGCTGTCGTGTATTCGTATCCGTCGGGACTCAGGGAATGATGTCTGGGCATGGCTCCGGCGTTGTTGAACAGCCCGTCTATCCTGCGTCCCTGCATTCCCGAGGCGAATTGCCTGACGGAGTCCATGGATTCAAGCCGCAGTTCCCCTATTTCGAGCCGGGCATACGGCAGGGTCCTCAGCAGCTCATCGCGGAGTTTCAGCGCCTTTTCCACGTTCCTGCAGGCCATGATGATGCGGCAGCCCTTTTCCGCCAGGATTCTGACGGCCTCGCGCCCCATGTCGCCGGTAGCCCCGGTTATTATTATGCTTCTGTCCATAGTCCTGTAATTATCGGGTGTTCCGCCTTCCCCTGCGCTCAATATATGAAGGGAATCATTCTTTTGAGTCTGGCCGAGTCGAACTCTTCGGGAAATTCTTCACGGTAACGTTCGTAAATCCTGGCGGCCCTGGGACAGAGATTTGCGAAGGTCCAGAGTGCGAAAACCGCCCCGGAAAGCGACCATGTCAGCACGGCAAAGCCCACCCATTCGACGAATTCCCCGAAATAGTTCGCCGAGCTCACGTAGCGGAACAGTCCGCCCTTGGGGAGGTAGTGCCTGGTGTCTCCGGGCTGGCGCAGGTGGCGTATGATACTGTCGGAATGAAGGTTGATGACCATGCCGGCGAAGAAGAGCAGGGTGCCGGCCACGAACTGCGGGGAGACCAGCCAGGCGGGAGTGTACATTTCTTCCGGAGAGAGGTAGAACAGCCAGCCGCCCTGCATGAAGGCGTTGAGGCTGTTGAACGTCACTCCCATGGCAATGATGCTCAGGGGCATACGGCTTTTCCCCTTGATGAGGAAGGGAAAGATGAAGGAGCGCTGGAAGTAATGGAGTTCGAAGAAAAGCAGGAAAACCAGCAGAGTTATGTTGTCCTGCCGTCCGGAGCACAGCCACAGCACGAGTATGGCTATGAACACGGGAGACTCCATCATCACCCATCCGGCCCTGTTGCTTACTGACGGGCCCCACTTGCGGCTGTAGAACTTGCCGTAGCCGGCATCCACGAAGTACAGCGCTACGAACACCGCCACCGCCAGGGCGGACATGAGTGCCAGGAAAATATGAAAAGTGTGCAGGCTCATCATGTAAAGTATTGGAAAAGTCCCGCTAAAATACTCATTTGGCACGAAAAACTATCATTCTTCCCGGTCAGGACGCATCCCCGGTCCGTCCGCGTATGCCGAAACAGGTGCAGGGGAGTGTTAGGAAATTTAAAAACAGTTTCTAACTTTAGCGCTCCGATGCGGGCTTCAGGCGGCAGTGGCCGCGAAACCATGACATTGGAGTATGATCACATAACACTAGAACTAAGACAATATTTAGCGATGGAACAAAATTATTGTTTGCAGAGCAGATGTCTGGAGCGGGCACCCCGCATTAGCGGACTCGCAGAGGCTGTCGAATTTATCGAAAAACGTGGAATCGAGATGGTCAATTTCCTGTATCCGGCAGCCGACGGGAGACTCAAAACCCTGAATTTCGCCGTCGAAGACAGGGATTATCTTCTTACCATTCTCACTTCGGGGGAGAGAGTCGACGGCTCAAGCCTGTTCCCCTTCATTGGTACCGGAAACAGCGACCTCTACGTGGTGCCGAGACTATCCACGATGTTTCTTGACCCTTTCTCCAACCGTCCGGCCGTGTGCTTTCTCTGCGCCTATCTTGACAGCTCCGGGAACAGGCTCGGAACTTCGCCGGAGTACACCCTGTTGAAGGCCCGTGACGTTTTCCGGCGCAGGACGGGAATGGATATGGAGGCCATGGGGGAACTCGAATACTACGTGTCGGCTCCGGAGACGGAAAGTCTGAAACTCTTTCCGGCCGTCGATCAGAGGGGCTATCACGAGTCCGGTCCCTTCGCGAAGTTCAACGGCTTCCGTACGGAGTGCATGTACAGGATTATGAAGGCGGGCGGACGCATTAAGTACGGACATTCCGAGGTGGGCAATTTCCGCCTTGACGGACGTATCTACGAGCAGAACGAGATAGAGTTCATCCCCGTGGACGTGGTGTCGGCGGCCGACCAGCTCATGCTCGCCAAATGGATTATACGCAATACCGCGGTGGAGTACGGCTTGGACGTGTGTTTCGCTCCCAAGATTACCGCGGGCAAGGCCGGTTCGGGGATGCACATACATTTCAGGTTCATGAAAGACGGGCGCAACATGCTCGTGGATGAGGACGGAAAACTGTCGCAGACCGCCCGGCGGGCAATAGCCGGAATGATGGAACTCGCACCGTCCATAACCGCCTTCGGCAACGCCAATCCCGTGTCCTACCTGCGTCTGGTGCCACATCAGGAGGCTCCCACGAGTATATGCTGGGGCGACAGGAACCGCTCGGTTCTCGTCCGCGTGCCCTTGGGCTGGACTTCCTCTGAGGATTTCTGCTCTTTGGTAAACGGACCCGGGGCTCTCGGCGACAGCAGCCTGAAACCGGCATCGAAGGTGTCCCGCCAGACGATAGAAATACGCTCCGCCGACTGCACGGCAGATATTTACCAGCTGCTCGCCTCTCTTTGCACGGCCTGCATGTATGGACTCGAACTGCCTGAAGCCGACGAGATTGCGCGGAAAACATACGTGGATGTGGATATACACAAGACGGCCGGGGAGGCTATGGCGGCCACGCTTGCACAGTTGCCGGCATCCTGTGCGGAGTCAGCCGATATGTTAGAGAAGCACAGGGCGGTGTATGAGCGTGACGGGGTCTTCACTCCCACGATTATCGACGGCGTGATAGCCAGACTGCGCTCCTACGGCGATGCAGACCTGCGCGAGCGTATGAAGGAGAACCGCAGACTCGAGGCAGAACTCGTTGAGAAATACTACTACTGCGCCTGATTCAAGGGGGAATTCTCAAAAGTGACTCAAAAGCGACTTTTGGGCACCCCCTTTCGTTTTTCTTCGGGAAACTGAACCCGCGTTTCCCTTTCTTACTTATGCGAAATATTCTTAACTTTGCCGAAGTTTTTCGGAGGCTGCCTTGATTTTATGCGATGCGTATTCGTTGAGGAAGGCGAGCCATGAGCCTTCCTGTCAAGTCCACGGACATGGCTCGGACGGTTAGCGAAAGTATTTGTTGGATTTCAAACAGTTTAGCGGGCAAGTGCCATGGAAGAAAACAGGAAACTTAATTTTCTCGAGGAGATTATCGAAAATGACATCAAGTCAGGCAGGGTCAAGAGCATACTTACGAGATTCCCTCCCGAGCCGAACGGCTATCTTCATTTGGGACACGCAAAATCCCTGTGCATAAACTTCGGTCTCGCCCAGAAATACGGCGGGAAGACCAACCTGCGCTACGACGATACGAATCCCACGAAGGAGGATGTGGAATATGTGGACTCGATTAAGGAGGACATAAGCTGGCTCGGCTTCAAGTGGGAGAAGGAACTCTATGCCTCCGACTATTTCGACCAGCTCTACGAGTGGGCCGAGGAGATGATAATGAAGGGGCTTGCCTACGTGGATGACCAGAGCCAGGAGGAGATTTCCAAAGGACGCGGTACCGTGGAGACCCCGGGAGTGGAGAGTCCCTGGCGCAAGCGTACTCCCGAGGAGAATCTCAGGCTGTTCAGGGAGATGCGTGACGGCAAGTACGCCGACGGCGAAAAGGTGCTGCGTGCGAAGATAGACATGGCCCACCCGAACATGCTGATGCGCGACCCTATCATGTACCGTATCAAGCACGAGTCGCACCACCGTACCGGCGACAAATGGTGCATCTATCCCATGTATGACTATACCCACGGGCAGAGTGACTCCATAGAAGGTATCACGCATTCGATATGTACCCTCGAATTCGATGTCCACAGGCCTCTGTACGACTGGTTCATCCAGCAGCTCGACATCTTCCCCTCCCATCAGTACGAATTTGCCCGCCTGAACCTAACCTATACCCTCATGTCCAAGAGAAAGCTGCATGAGCTCGTGCAGGACGGTATAGTTGCGGGCTGGGACGACCCCCGTATGCCCACGCTTTGCGGAGTGCGCCGCCGCGGTTATACTCCCGAGGCCCTCAAGATGTTCTGCGACAGGATAGGCGTTTCCAAGCGCGACCAGCTAATGGATATACAGCTGCTCGAATGGTGCGTGCGCCAGGACCTGAATGCCCGCTCGAACCGCTATATGGTAGTGCAGGACCCTGTGAAACTTACCATAGCCGGCTGGCCTGAAGGAAAGGTGGAGTGGTTCGACTGTCCTCTGAATCCGGCCGAGCCCGACGGTCCTTCCAGAAGGGTGCCTTTCACCGGAGAACTGTGGATAGAGCGTTCCGACTTCATGGAGGATGCCCCCAAGAAGTTCTTCCGTCTCAAACCCGGAGGAGAGGTCAGGCTCAAGTATACTTACATAATCAAGTGTGAGGAGGTCATCAAGGACGCCGACGGCAATGTGACCGAACTGATTTGCAGCTATGACCCGAGCACGAAGCCCGGAGGCGGGGAGTGGCGCAGTGTAAAGGGCACCATACACTGGGTTGCCCGCGCTTTCGCCAGGGAAATAGAGATACGCAACTATGACCGTCTGTTCACCCTGGCCGACATGAGCCAGGTCCCGGAAGGCCACGATTACAAGGAATATCTCACGCCCGATTCGCTGATTCAGGGAAGCGGACTTGCGGAGCCCTCACTGTTTGAGGACGGGTCAGGGATAGCCGTACAGTTCGAACGTACAGGCTATTATGTCAAGGACAAGGATTCCACAGGGGAGAGGCTTGTATTCAACAAGACCGTGTCGCTCAAGGATTCCTACAAACCCGAATAGCTAAGGTCCTCCCGGGGCTGCGAGGGTGTGAGGGTGATGGTACTTGGGATGCGGATAAAACGGCCGCCACCCGCTAATCGCTGAGTTCGAGCCAGCGGGTTTCCAGACTGTCGCTTTCGTCCATTATTTCCTTGATACGGGAAGTCACGCTTTCCAGGAGGGCGTAGTCGGAGATGCCCGAGGCGAGTCTGGTCTCGAGTCCGGCCTTCTCCTCCGCGAGGGCGGACAGTGACTGTTCTATGGCTTCGAGCTCACGTTTTTCCTTGAAAGACAGTTTTTTCGCTTTCTCTGAGCGGCTGCGTTCCGGGGCAGTCTGTTCCACTTTTTTCTTCTCCGTCTTCCGCATGCTTTGGCTGCGGCTGCTTTCGAGCTCGTGGACGTAGGCCCTGTATTCGCTGAACTGTCCCACGAAGTCCTTGACCTGACCCTCCCCGGTAAACACGAAGAGATGTTGGGCTATGCGGTCGAGGAAATGCCTGTCGTGGCTCACGACTATCAGGCTTCCGGAATATTCCGCGAGATACTCCTCGAGTATGTTCAGCGTCACTATGTCCAGGTCGTTTGTGGGCTCGTCAAGTATCAGCAGATTGGGGTTCTGCATGAGTATGCTGAGCAGGTAGAGCCGGCGTCGCTCACCTCCGGAAAGCCTCCCTATGCCAGTGGTGTACATCTGCCTCGGGAACATGAAGCGGTTGAGAAGCTTAGTATCCGAGACCACATCCAACACCTTCATCTGCGCATCCATATTGAGGCCCTCCTGTCTGTAATAGCCGATTTTGAGGGATACGCCCCTGTCTATTATTCCGGAATCCGGCTGTATTGTCCCGGTGAGCAGGTCGAGGAAGGTGGATTTCCCGACCCCGTTGCGCCCGACTATGCCGAGTTTGTCGCCTCTCTGGAAGTTGTAGCTGAAATCCTTGAGCATGGGCTGGCCTTCCCAGCTGTAACTGACGTTCTTGCAGTTGATTATCTTGTTTCCCAACCTTGAGGCCCGGCCTATGTCGCCCAGCGAAATGTTCTGCTCGCTGCGCATCTGCCCGGCGCGTTCAGACAGTTCGTGGAAGGCGTTTATCCTGTATTTGGCCTTGCCGCTCCGGGCGCACGGGGTGGCGTGTATCCATTCGAGTTCGCGTCTGAGGAGATTGCGTACCTTGTCGGTCTCGGCATTCCATGCGGCAATGCGCTCGCTGCGTTTCTCCAGATAGTTCTGGTAGTCGCCGCGGTAGAGGTACACGGCCCCCTGGTCCAGCTCCATGACGATGTTGCATATCCTGTCGAGAAAATACCTGTCGTGCGTCACCATGAGCAGGGTGCAGCGGCTGCGTTTCAGGTAGGATTCCAGGAATTCTATGGCTTCTATGTCGAGGTGGTTGGTGGGCTCGTCCATGATGAGGAAGTCGGCCTGCAGGGCAAGCATCTCCGTTATGGCCACGCGCTTCACCTCGCCGCCCGACAGGCTGCCCATCTTGCGGCTGCCGTCCCCGAGCCTGAAAGAACTGAGCAGTTCCTTCATCCTCTGCCTGAAATCCGACATTTCCTCCTCGTGCAAGCCTTCGGTGGCGGTGCGGCTGTGTCGGAGTATCTGTTCGCTGATGCTGAGTTCGGGGGAACAATCGTAGTCCTGCTCGAGAAAGGCTATGGTTATGTCCTTGAGAAACAGGATTTTCCCGCCGGAATCTGAACTGTCCTTGCCGGCAAGTATCCTCAGCAGGGTGGTCTTGCCGCTGCCATTGGGAGCCACGAGGGCGATCTTGTCACCCTCGTTGATATTGAATCCTATGTTTTCGAAAAGAACTTTCGGCCCGTAGGCCTTGGAGATGTTTTCGATTTGCAGGTAACTCGCCATAGCCTTACAGCAGCCCGAGCACCTTGTCCCGCGAAAGAAGACAGTCGCCCACTGAAGCGGCGCGGCGGTCAAGCCGTGAGAGCATAATCACCGTATCCGAGGAAACCCTGGGGAGGGACAGCCGGTTCACCGCGGTCTTGATAGGCAGCAGAAGATAGTCCTTGCCCACTATGAGACGACCGCCTATGACCACGAGGCCCGGATTGAAGATGTTCAGCACGCCGGCAATTCCCCTTCCGAGGGTGTCGCCGATTTTGCCTATGCTGTCTATTGCCAGCACGTCGCCTTCCTCCACGGCCCTGAGTATCTCGTCGAGTTCTATGTCGCCGTTCCTGAGGAAACTATCGCGCAGGGAAGAGGAATGGGCGTGCTTGAGCTCGTCCACCATGAGCCTGTGCAGGGCGGAACCGGAGGCGCCGGTCTCCAGGCAGCCCACCTTGCCGCAGCGGCAGATTATGTCATTGTTCAGGGCGGGGAAGTGGCCGATTTCTCCGGAATATCCGGACTTTCCGTAATAGAGGCGGCCGTCGGTGATTATGCCCATGCCGAGACCCCAGCTGATGTTGATGAAAATCATGTTGGGGTCGGCCTTGTCACCGAGATTCATGTATTCGCCGTAGGCCATGGCCCTGGAGTCATTTTCTATGTTGACGGGCAGCTTGAATTCCTTTTCGAAAATGCTTTTGAGGGGTATGTCGTCGCTGACAAAATAACTCAGACTGTAGCCCTTTTCAGGGTTCACGCGGCCGGTGAGGCTGACTCCCACCCCGAAAACCTTAGTCCAGGGTATGCACTTGCAGACCTCGTCCTTTACCATGCGGCAGATGGTCCTGAAAGACAGTTCACTCGCCTCGAGAACGAATTCTATGTCCTGTATGAACTTGATTAACTCTCCTTTGAAATTACAGATAGCTACGTGGAAATGATGTCTTGCCACGTCCACTCCTACAAAATACCCGGCCTCGGGATTGAGGCCGTACACGCTCGGTCTGCGGCCGCCGGATGTTCCCACCTTCCCTTCGTCCTGAAGGTAGTCCTCATCAATCAGTTCGCCTACGAACTTCGTGATAGTGGGCACGCTAATGCCCAGAGCACGGCTGAAATCGGCAATGCTGTAGTTGCTGTGTGCAATACACAGCCGGAGTATCTCCCTTTTTACCGCAGCATTCTTACCAGGAGCTTCACTGAGAAACGTTGGTGCCATATTATGTATGGGATTTAAAAACCTTTACAAAATAGTTAATTTTTATATATTTGTGAAATATTTCTTGAAAATTCTTAAAAAATGTTCCTCGGAAAATCCTTGAGTAAATTGCGGGCCAGGAAATTAAGCATGAAAAGCAAGCTCGTGTTGAGTCTCCTGTCCATAGTCGTAATTCTTCTGGTCTCGTCCGTGATTTCCGTTACGGAATATTTCAGGATGAGCAATTATGTCTCGGGGCTCGTTGCCGAAGATGTGGGGAGCATCAATATGGCGAAGCGCCTCGCCGAAATGAGCAATGCCTGCAATCTTGAAATTCTCGCGGCCCTGGGCTCGGGTTCCGTAGAGGGGCTTTCCGCTTCCGGCTATGCCGGCTTCATTCCGCTCTGCGATTCGTTGCGCACAAGGCGGAGCATGACCGGAGCCATGGTGGATTCGGTAATTTCCTCCCATACGGCCTACATGCAGGCGGCCCGCGGACTCGAGGACGTGGTGAAATCGTCGTTCATAGACAACAGGGACTGGTATCTGGAAAGTCTCTATCCGCGTTACAGCCGCCTGCAGAGTGACATAGCAAGGCTGACGGCAGTGATATACGACGAGCTCGACAAGGACTCGGAGAGCTTTGACCGGGGCTTTTACCGCAGCATAGTTCCAGGCATAGTGGCCGTGTTTGCCGGAATCCTGCTCGTGTTTGTGCTGCTTTTCTTCATTCTCAGCTATTATGTACGGCCGTTGGGCAGGATGCTGGACGGACTCAGGGCCTACCGTTTCTCCGACAGGAAATATTCGGTCGAATTTGACGGCGACGACGAGCTCGCGGAACTCAACGAGGGTATAGGCGAAATAGCGGAGGAGAACCGTCAGTTGCGGCGCAGACTCGTGGACCTCAGGAAGAAATGAACTGGAAAGTCATCATACGGAATATAGGCTATGCCTTGCTGGTCAATGCCCTGTTCATGCTGCTTGCCGTGGTCGTGTCCGTGGTCCGCGGCTACGATTCGGCACTGGCGGCGCTGCTGATTTCCTTCACGATAAGCTTCATTATGGGGGCCTTTCCCTTCATTTTTGTGCGCAGGACGAGCCGTATCAGCCTGAAGGAGGGCTATGTCATAATCACCCTTTCCTGGCTGCTTTCCTTCGTCTTCGGCATGTTGCCATACCTGCTCTGGGGCGGTCCCTTTACGATACAGAACGCGATTTTCGAGTCGGTGAGCGGTTATACCACCTGCGGCGCGACCATACTGGACAACGTCGAGGCCCTGCCCGACAGCCTGCTTTTCTGGCGCTCGTCCACCCACTTCATCGGAGGTCTCGGAGTGGTGGTGTTCCTGCTGCTCATTATCCCGGAATCGGGCCAGATGCGCCTGAGGCTGACCAATATGGAACTCGGAAGCCTGAGCAGAAGCGCCTTTTCCTCGAGGAGCAGCAAGGTGGTCCATGTCTTTGCATACGTCTACCTGGCCCTTTTCGTCCTGGCTTTCCTCGCCTATCTTCTTGCGGGTATGCCCGCCTTCGATTCGCTCTGCCATGCGATGTCGGTAGTGGCCACGGGCGGCTTCAGCATAAAGAACCAGTCCATTGCCGCCTACGGTTCCAGATTGGTCGAGGCGGTGTCCATGATTTTCATGTACCTTTCCTCCATAAATTTCGGACTCTTGTTCCTGAGTGTCGTCACCCTGTCTTTGAGGCCCCTCAAGTCCCCGGTCATAAAGTTCTATACTGCGGGCGTGGCCGTAGTGGCGGTGATTCTTTCCTTCGGGCTCCGTGCCGGAGACTTCAGTTCCAGCTGGGGGGAAGCGCTTTGGGACGGCCTTTTCAGTACACTAAGCATAGCTTCCACCACGGGTTTTGCCAATGTGGACAACGCCGGATGGCCTTTCTGGATGGTGGCCCTGACCCTCGTTCCCGCGATAGTCTGCGGAATGGCAGGTTCCACGAGCGGCGGACTGAAGGCGGACAGGGCCCTGATTTTCCTGCAGTCCATAGGCTTGGCAATCAGCTCCATACTCCACCCCTCGTCGGTACACGAACTGCGGCTCGGCCGGAGGATACTGAGGGACAGTGAGGTCTATCCCCATATACTCTATCTCGGGCTGTACCTGCTGCTGATAATGCTCTCGCTGATTCTGAGTCTCTGCATAGGGATAGATGTGGAGAATTCCATAACGGCCACGGTCATGAGCATAGGCAATGTGGGACCGGCCTGCGGTGAACTGCTCGGGAACATGGGCAGTTACAACAGTGTCCCGGCGGCAGGCAAAATGCTGTTCTGTATGGACATGTTCCTTGGTCGTGTCGAGATTTACCCCGTGCTTGCGGTGGTCGCGATGATTTTCGGCCGGAAAAGAGATTTGCAATGAGCAGAGCCGATTTCCTGTACGACAGATTCCTGAAGGCCTTCAGGATGGAGCCCACCTCCTGCCAGGAAGGTTTTTTTCGCAGTCTGGCGGATTTCATAACCTGCGGGGATGCGGATATACTGGTGGTCAACGGTTATGCCGGCACCGGCAAGACGACGGCCGTATCGGCGGTAATTTCCGCGTTGAGCGATGTCGGGGTCAATTCGGTGCTTATGGCCCCTACGGGGCGCTCGGCCAAGGTCCTTTCATCAGTGGCAAACAGGCCCGCTTCCACGATTCACAAGCAGATATACAGGCAGAAGTCGGTGGATGCCGGCGGTATAGGCAGTTTCAGCCTTGCTCCCAACCGTTCGCGCAACGCGCTCTTCGTGGTGGACGAGGTCTCGCTTATAGGTTCGGAGACGGGAGAGACGCTTTCAGGCGGGGCGCTTTTCGGCAGCGGCAACTTGCTTGCAGACCTTGTGGACTACCTGCGCGACGGCGACGACTGCCGCATGATTATGATAGGGGACTGCGCCCAGCTGCCGCCCGTGGGTCTGGAGGAGTCACCGGCCCTCTCGCCTTCTTTTATGGACGCTTTCGGAGGAGTGCGCTATTGCAGCATGAGCACGGTGGTGCGGCAGTCCGCGGAATCGGGAATATTGCGCAACGCCACGATGCTCAGGAAGCTGCTCCAGACCTCATCCCTGCAGGTCTTCAATCCGGGACATTTGCGACTCGATATAAGGGATACCTGCGATGTGGCCCGGCTAAGCGGGGGAGAGCTGATAGATGCTCTCAGCGAGGCCTACGACAAGTACGGCGAGGACGGGACGGTGGTGCTCTGCCGCTCGAACAAGCGTGCGATACGCTACAACCTCGGCATACGGGCCCGGGTACTCTACAAGGAGGAGGAGCTGCTGAGGGGCGACAGGGTGATGATAGTGAGGAACTGTTACCAGTTTTTGGAGGATATTCCAGAATTGGACTACATAGCCAACGGAGATATTGCGAAACTCGTGAGGATACGGAATTACGAGGAGAGATACGGCCTGCGTTTCGCCGATGCGACTCTTTCCTTCCCGGACTACGGCGATGTGGAAGTGGATGCCAAGGTCTGTCTGGATACCCTCCGGTCCGAGTCGGCCTCGCTTCCTCCCGAGCTTCAGAACGCCCTTTACGAGGGGGTCAGCGCCGATTATGCCGACAGGAAGACGAGGCGCAGGATATGGCAGGCCGTCCGTGAAGACAAATATTACAACGCGCTCCAACTGAAATACGCACAGGCTATTACCTGCCACAAGGCCCAGGGCGGCCAGTGGGACTGCGTGTTCATTGACTGTCCTTTCTGGCTGCCCGAGCAGAGTGCCGACGATATAAAGTGGCTGTACACGGCCCTCACGAGGGCTGTCCGTCAGGTGTATCTCGTTAATTTTTCCGACAGCTTTTTCGAGTGACGCCCCGTTCCGGGCCTGGTCTGCCGGGCGGTCAGGCTTCCGGTCGTTTTTGGGCCAGGGGCAAGAATTTTCACACAACGCTTGGGATAATCTCAATTTTTGTCGTATTCTTGTGCGCTCCGGCGTCCTCATACTTCCAGGGCGGCCGCGGCTTTGGATAAGTTTGGCAGATAATGTAAGCAATACGATGAAGAGCAGAGTTCTGATTGCAGTCGCCGCCGTGTTTGCGGCAGTACAGATATTGTCCGCGGAGGACCTCAACCGCACGCCCTCTCCCGACGGGACTATGGTCGCCTTTACGAGGGACAATGACCTTTGGATAATGTACACGGCCGATTCCACCGAAGTCCGGCTGACCTGGGACGGGTCCGAACTCATACTCAACGGCTATGCCTCCTGGGTATATTACGAGGAAATTTTCGGCAGGTCATCGAACTACAGGGCCTTCTGGTGGAGCCCCGACTCCCGCCGCATAGGCTATTACCGTTTCGACAATTCCGAGGTCCCGGTATTCCCGATTTTCTCGCCCTTCGGCGCCAACGGTTCGCTGGGTCTGACGCGCTATCCCAAGGCAGGAGGCAGGAATCCGGGCGTGCAGGTGGGCATAATCGGCCTTGACAATCCCGGGAAGGACACGGTCTGGGCGGCCTTTGACTACAGCCAAGACCAATATTTCGGTACTCCTTTTTGGTCCCCGGATTCGCGCGAACTCTACGTGCCCCGTGAACCCAGACGCCAGAGCCGTATAGAACTTTATGCCGTCAGTGCCTCGGACGGGAGCATGAAGGAGGTCTACAGCGAGGAATATCCCACCTGGGTGGAGTGGATAGAGGATATGCTTTTCACCCCCGAGGGTTTCTATATGGGCCGCAGTTTCGAGACCGGCTGGGAACAGATATATTTCCTCTCTTATGACGGCAGTCTGGAGCGTCTCACGGACGGGGAGAACTGGGACATAAGGCTGCTGCGTACGGTCTCGGACAGTGTGTGGTTCACGGCCAAAAGGGATTCGAGACTGCACCAGACCCTCTACCTGCTCGATCCCGCCGGCGGGATTACTGCCCTCACCGACCCCGAATATTCCGTTTCAGGCGTGAAGTTCGACGAGGACGGGCGCCATTTCACCGCGACCCTTTCCAATGCACGGACCCCGCGCAGGGAGTTCCGGGGCAGGAGCGACGCTTTCTCATTGGAGTCGGTTTCGGAAGCCGGAGAAGTGGCCGGGGGACCGCGTCCGGAGATAGTGTGCATGGAAAATGACGGCTTTGAGCTGTATGCCCTCTTGTCCCTGCCGGCAGACTTCGATTCCACCCTGACCTATCCCGTGGTCATGCAGCTTTACGGCGGGCCGGGAACGCCGTATGTGCGTGATGTATGGGCCGACAGGGATGCTTCGGACCGCTGGTGCTGGGAAAACGGGGTCATATACATGGTCTGCGATCCGCGTTCTTCGGGCGCGAACGGGCGCAGGGGCATGGACCAGGCCTTCGGGCAGATGACTGTGATAGAGCTGGAGGACTACATAGCCTGGGCACGCTGGCTCGCCGGGCTCCCTTTCGTGGACGCTTCGCGCATAGGAGTCAAGGGCTTCTCCTTCGGCGGCACCACCACTGCCATGCTCGTGTTGCGTTATCCGCAGTATTTCCGCTGCGGCATCGCGGGCGGGGGAGTGTACGACTGGACCCTCTACGATTCCCACTACACCGAACGCTTCATGGATACTCCGGAGGCCAATCCTGCGGGCTATGCCGAGGCGAGTGTGATGGAATGGGTGCAGCGCGTGTTCAGCGACAGTCTTTCCACGGCAAGACCGCTTCCGGGGGCACTCAGGCTGACTCACGGCACGGGTGACGACAATGTTCATTATCAGAACACCCTGCTTCTTGCGGATGCCCTGCAGAAAGTGAATTATCAGTTCGAACTGATGCTCTATCCCGACGGTATGCACGGCTACCGCGGCTATCAGGCGGTTCATGACAGGGAGGCCGAGGCCGCTTTCTGGCGCAAATGGCTCTTGGAGGAGTAGTCTCTCAGAGCCTCTCCGTTATAATCAGGGTCTTGCCGCCCCTGGCCAGAGTACAGCCGAAAACGTGGACCTTGCCGCCTCCGTGGCATCCCGTCATCCGTTTCAGGACTTCGCTGTCCGGCAGCATATTGCGGGTGCTGACTTCGGCTTCAGGCCAGTTTTCCCCCACGTACCTGACGCCGGCTTTGCTGTAGGGAAGCGTTTCCATTATCCTGAAACGCTTGAAGAGCCGTTCGGGTATGGCTGTTAGAGTGGCGCTTCCGGGGGCGAGATAGAGATGGGTGGACACGGCGGCCTTCGTGAGTCCGAAACGCCGACACATAAGTTTGAAGGCACCGGATTTCAACATCCCGGCCGAGGGCTCCAGCAGGGTCATCCCCGGGCTGATTTCCCCGGATAGTCTGATTTCGGCCCCGGCTTCTTCCGAAGGCAGAAAGCTGAATTCCTGCACAGGCATTCCCGGCTCCCGGCCACATTCCGCCACGATGATGCGGTACTCCTCCGCAGTTCCGTCTCCGCAGGGGTTCCCCGGCCCTTCGATGAGGCAGAGCAATTCCTTCACCTCACCGCCCGCGCTCACGATATGCACTTCCCGCAGTTCCGGTCCGAGCTGTGAAGCCGTGCTGCTGATGTCGGCCATAGGGGAGAGTTTCAGCATCAGACGCTCCGAGCTCCCGAGAAGCATAGGCAGCAGGGCTGATATGTCGGGCGAGCAGTCGGACAGTGCGAAAATCTTGCGTCCCGTCCTGTCCCTTCTTGCCGGGTCCGCATATATAAGGCTGCATTTCGGGAGCAGGGTTTGCGGTCCCACCTCCTCATTGTGGAATTCGATGTTGTCCAGGCCGAACACGGCGGCATTGTGTCTGGCCGCCTCTATGAGCGGAGTTTTCCTTTCGTAGAAATGGTATCTGCCGGCTATTCCCGCGAGTACGAAGGCATCCGCTCCGAGCCCTCCGGTGATGTCGCAAACGGAGTCGAGCCCCGCGCCGTACCTCGATTTGAGAAGTTCCAGTTTGTAGGCCGCAGTGACCGAGGACGAACACTGCTCGAGAGCGAGGGAATCGGGTATCACGACATCCCTTCCGCTCCACCCGGGCAATTTCCTGGCGAGCTTGCGGGATACCCCGGCTTCCATGGAATCCAGAATGTCTGCGAAGCTGGTTTTCATCGGGCAAATGTAGCAATTATGGGCGTTATTTACTATCTTCGGGGAGTTTGTGAGAAGCTTTCAGGATTTGCAGAAGCCTTAACTGAAGAAATAAAAAGAACCATACAAATGAAAGATTGTGAATTGAGAGCCAGAGCATGGCTCGAAGGAGACTACGACCAGGAAACCAAAGTCAAGGTCCGCTCCATGCTGGCGGGTGACCCTGCCGAGCTTGAAGATGCTTTCGGAAAAAATCTGGAGTTCGGTACCGGAGGACTGAGAGGAATCATGGGCGTGGGTACCAACAGACTGAACAAGTACACTGTCGGAATGGCCACCCAGGGGCTCGCCAACTACATACTCTCGCATTGCAGCGACCCCGACCCCAAAGTCTGCATTTCCTACGACTCGCGCAACAACAGCAAGGAATTCGCCAAGATTACCGCAGAAGTGCTTTCCGCCAACGGAATACACGTCTACATCTTCGACAATATCCGCCCCACCCCCGAAATGAGCTATGCCGTGCGGCTCAAGGGAGCCGTGGCCGGTGTCATGATTACGGCATCCCATAATCCCAAGGAGTACAACGGCTACAAGGTAAGCTGGTCCGACGGAGGCCAGGTGACAGCCCCGGTCGACAAGGAAATAGTGGAGGAGGTGGCCAGGGTGACCGACCCTTCCATGGTCAGGTTCGAGTCCGGCCTGAGATGCGGCGAAATTGAGGCAATGGGCAGGGATGTCGATGAGTCTTACTTGAAAGACCTGCTCTCCATGAGCCTTTCTCCGGAGTCCTGTGCCCGCCATTCCGGACTCAAGATAGTTTATACCCCGCTGCACGGCTGCGGAGTGCGTCTCGTCCCCGAAATCCTTTCCCGTCTCGGCTTCAGCAATATCATACATGTGCCCGACCAGGACGTGTCCGACGGCAATTTCCCCACGGTAGTTTCTCCCAATCCCGAAGAGCCAGGCGCCTTGAAACTCGCCATCGAAAAGGCGGAGGAGAAGAATGCCGACATCGTGATGGGCTCTGACCCCGATGCCGACCGTCTGGGCCTGGCGGTGCGTGACAACGAAGGCCGCATGGTGCTTCTGAACGGCAATCAGTCCGCCTCAATCCTGACCTACTACATCCTGAGCCGCCGCAAGGAACTCGGCACTCTGGGTGAGGGCAAGTATGTGGTGAAGACCATCGTGACCACAGAACTGATTTCCGATATATGCAGGAGTTTCGGAGTGCCGGTGTACAACGTGCTCACGGGCTTCAAGTACATAGCCGAACTCATCAAGAGGAAGGAGTCGGAGCCGGGAGCGGAATTCGTATGCGGCGGGGAGGAAAGTTACGGCTTCAACGTGGGACAGTTCGTGCGCGACAAGGATGCTCCGGCGACGGCAATGATGATAGCCGAATGCGCCGCCTGGGCAGCTGACCAGGGCCTTACGCTCTATGGCCTGCTCCAGAAGATATACGCCGAATACGGCTACCGTAAGGAGGGCCTCGTTTCCGTTGTCCGCAAGGGGCTCGCCGGTGCGCGCGAGATACGTCAGATGATGGAAGGGCTGCGCACCGACCCTCCCAAGGAAATGGCGGGTTCCCCCGTTGTCAGGGTAGTGGATTATCTCGAGCCGGAAAAGACAGGCCAGCCTTCATCCAACGTGCTGCAGTTCTTCAATGAGGCAGGGGATGTGGTGTCCGTCCGTCCTTCCGGTACGGAGCCCAAGATAAAGTTCTACTTCGGGGCCAGGGGCGATGATGCCGATGCCAGGATAGAGGCCCTCAAGGCTCAGTTCTGCTGAATTCGGCGCACCAGGCCGTGAGGGGACAGCGGGAGCAGGCAGGTTTCTGGGCCGTGCAGATGTATCTCCCGTGGAGTATCAGCCAGTGGTGGGCTATGGGCCTGAGTTCTTCGGATATGTTTTTCTCGAGCTCGGCCTCCACCGCGGCGACATTCCTGCCGGATGAGAGCCCGAGCCGCCTCGCTACCCTGAACACGTGGGTGTCGACCGCAATCACGGGTTCGCCCCAGGTTATGGATGCCACCACATTTGCAGTTTTTCTGCCCACTCCGGGCAGGGACATCAGGGACTTGATGTCGCCGGGTACCTGACCGCCGAAATCGGACACGAGCTTACGGGCCATGCCGACGAGGTGGTCAGCCTTGCTGTTGGGATAGGTGACGGATTTTATATAGTTGTATACTTCCGAAGGCTCTGCTGCGGCCAGTTCTTCAGGTCCGGGATAGGCCTCGAAAAGGGCGGGCGTAACCATGTTCACGCGCTTGTCGGTACACTGGGCCGAGAGCATCACCGCAACCAGGAGCTGGAAAGGGGAGCCGTAGTCCAGTTCGGATTCGGCTACGGGGACATTGTCCCGGAAATAGCCTATGATGCCCTTGTATCTTTCCCGGGTGGTCATGCCTGCCCGACTTTGTCCTGCGAGGGCAGGCTGCCGATTTCCCTGCAGACCTCGTCGCGGGTCTCGAAGATGCGTCCGGGATAGCGCTCGCAAATGCGCCGGTTGTGGGTTACCATGACTATGGCCGTACCTCTCTCGCTGTTTATCTTCTTGAGCAGTTGCAGTATGCCTTCGGCCGTCTCTTCGTCGAGATTGCCCGTGGGCTCGTCGGCGAGGATTACGTCGGGATTGTTGAGTATGGCCCTGGCAATGGAGATACGCTGCTGTTCGCCTCCCGAGAGCTGGTGGGGCATCTTGTGGGCCTTGGTGCCCATGCCTACGGCTTCGAGTACCTCGGATATGCGCTCCGACATTTCCGTGGGGTCCTTCCAGCCCGTAGCCTTGAGTACGAAGGCGAGGTTGTCATAGACCGTCCTGTCCATGAGCAGCTGGAAATCCTGGAAGACCACTCCCAGTTTGCGTCTGAGGTAGGGTATTTCCTTTTCCCTTATGCTCCTGAGGGAATAGCCGCAGACTTCGCCCTGGCCTTTCCCGAGACGGTTCTCGGCGGTTATGGTTCTGATTATGGATGTCTTGCCCGTGCCGACCTTTCCCACTATGTACACCACTTGACCGGGAAATACCTGCATGTTCATGCCGTAAACCACGGGATTCTCGCCATTCAGTATGTCTGCTGAAGAGAATGAGATAACTGCTTCCTTGCTGTTGTTGTCCATCGGGCCTGGGTTTTAAAAACTATAGTGGCAAAGATACGCAGAAGCCTGACGCAATGCAAATTCTGTCTGAGAGACTTGCCGAAATTATCCCGCTTCCGGTCCGTAATCCTTTCGCCGGCCCGGGCTGCCGGCTTGGCCGCAGGCGTCTGCCCCGTCGATTTTTCAGTGCGCCGGCGAAATTATATCGTAAAATATCAAAACAGTTTCTAAATTTGTGGGTTAATGGTAATACTTCGATCTGTATGAAAATTAGAAAGACGGCGGTTGCGCTTCTGCTGCTTGCCTTGGTGACACAGGGCCTTTCTGCGGCTCAGAAAGGGCGGACCGAGGACTACAGGAGGGCCGTTGACCTTTATAACAGCGGGATGTACGAAAGGGCCAGGGCCATTTTCGAGTCGGTTGCCCCCGGCCCCATGAGTGAAGGCTATTCCGTACTCTGTGCCTTGAAAATGAGGACCGACGACTACGAGGAACTCATAGCCGAATATGAGAGACGCTACCCGTCCACGGTTCTGACGGGGAGGATATGGTTCGAGTATGCCCGCATTCTTTTCGACAACGGACATTACGGCGAGGCCTACCTCGAATTTTCCAAGATCTCCTCATCCATACTTACGGCTGGCGAGACAGCGGAATACATGTTCAAGTGCGGCTACAGCGCGTTCTCGATAGGACGTTATCCCGAGGCCCTGCAGTTTTTCCTCATACTCGACGCCCTCGAATATTCGGAATACACGGCTCCGGGAAGGTATATTTCCGGGGTTATCCATTACAACAACCGTCAGTTCTCCCAGGCCGAGTTCTCTTTCCAGGGGGCATCTTCCGACCCGCGGTTCACCGATCTCACCAATTTCTACATAGTGGACTGCGAATTCAATCTGAAGCGTTACGACTATGTCATAAGGGAAGGGACGCGGATTTTCGACAGGTCTCCTGAAGAGAGGAAGCAGAGGCTCGCGAGAATTATCTCCGAGTCCTATCTGATACGCGGCGACAGCGAGAATGCCCGCCGTTACTACAGCCTGCTCTCCGAGCGTACGGACATGAACCGCAAGGACTATTTCTATGCGGGTACGGTGCTGTATTCCGTACACGACTACAGCGGAGCCATAGAGAATTACACGAAGATGACCGAAAGGACCGACTCCATAGGTCAGATAGCCAACTATCATCTCGGCAATGCCTACTTGCGCACGCGTAACCAGGTGGCGGCGATGGAGGCCTTCAAGGCGGCCGCTTCCGTGAACCACAACCCGAGAATGACGGAGGATGCCATGTTCAACTACGCCAAACTGGCTTTCGACCTCAACAAGGACACTTCGGGCTTCGCCGACTATATCAAACGCTATTCGACCAAGACGAGGGGAGAGCAAATTTACGGTTATATGGCCCTTGCGGCGCTTTACGACAGGGACTATGCCTCGGCAATCGCGGCCTATGACAATATAGACGAGCTCGGGCCTGACATGCGGAACAACTATGTGAAAGCCAATTTCCTGCGCGGACGCCAGCTCTTTACGGGCGGTTCTTACAGGGATGCCGCCCAGTATTTCCGCACTGCGGCCTACTATCTCCCCAGGACAGACAGACTCAATCAGTTCTCGCGTTACTGGCTTGCGGAGTCCTACTATCTCAGCGGTAGTTATGCCATGGCTGCGGAAATCTATACCGAACTGTATAACGGCTCGGCCCTCTACAACATGACCGAGGGGAGTCTGTTGCCATACAACATCGCCTACTGTTATTTCAAGCAGATGGACTACTCTGTTGCGGCCAGATGGTTCGATGTCTACATCAATACGGGCAGGGCCCTGAACCGTGAAGATGCGATGAACCGCCGTGCCGACTGCGATTTCGGGCTCCGGGACTACAAGGCGGCCGCCGAATCCTACGGCAGGGTGCTTGCCGAGTTCTTCTCGCACGACGATATATATCCGTATTACCAGCAGGGCATTTCCTACGGCCTCATGGGTGATAATACCCGCAAGATGACGACACTGCTCCAGGTGGAGGGAGCGTCTCCCGATGCCCCGCTCTATTCCGAGGCCATGTACGAGTTGGCGAGGACGCAGTTGGAACTCAAGAGGAACGAAGATGCCGTGCGCAGTTTCACGACTCTGAGCAACACCACCAGGGACAGGGTCTACGAGGCCAAGGCCCTGGCCGGACTGGGGCTGGTCTACCGCAATATGAACGAGTATGACACTGCTCTGGGCTACTACGACCAGGTGGTGAAGCTGATGCCCGGAACCGAGTATGCCGAGGAGGCCCTCATGGCCATAGAATCCATCTACAGCTCGCGCCACCAGACCGACAAGTACCTCGAATATCTCGAGACGAACTCCCTGTCTTCGACCATGGGCGACGAGAAGAAGGAGGAGATGTATTTCAATACCACCGAGCAGCTATATCTTGCAGGCAGTTATACCCAGGCCATCACTTCGGCCCAAAGGTTCCTCGAGAGCTTCCCCGCAAGCGCGAACAGGGAGCTCGTGCAGTTCTATCTTGCGGAATCCTACAGGGCTACGGGCGACAAGGAAAGGGCCTGCGACAGTTATGCGATTGCAATGAAGTCCGGCTCCGGCATGTCCTTCGTGGAAATCTCCATGCTTCGCTACGCCCGGCTCTCCTACGAACTGGAACGTTACCAGGATGCTCTTGCGGGCTACAGTTCCCTGTACTCCAGGACGAGGATTGAGGCCAACAAATCGGCTGCCTGCCAGGGCATGATGCGCTCCGCCTACCGTTGCAAGGACTATGCGGCTGCGGTCGGGGCCTGCGATGCCGTGATTGCGGATGCTTCTACCAACGAAGTCACGAGGCGCGAGGCCACCTATATCAAGGCGAAATCCTGCCTTGCCCTTTCAAGGCGCGACGAGGCCATGGGACTTTTCAGGACCCTGTCCGGGAATCCTTCGACGGCCGAGGGTGCGGAGGCGAGCTACATACTGATACAGAACAGTTACGACACCGGAGACTTCGATGCGGTGGAGCGCGCGGTGTACGAGTTCTCGCAGGTGGCGGGAGACCAGTCCTACTGGCTTGCCAAAGCCTATATCGTCCTGGGCGACTCTTTCGTCGAGAAAGGCAACTATTCCCAGGCGACGGCTACTTTCGAAAGCATACGCAATGGCTATGTTCCTTACGGCGAGACGGATGATGTTCTGTCCAATGTAAGCATGAGACTGGAAAGACTGCAGACCCTAAAGTAGAACCAAGATGAGAAGAACCATATATGTTTTCCCCCTGTTGCTGTTGGGTGCGTTCACTGCCGCGGCCCAGAGCATAAACCAGAGCGTCCAGGTTACGAACGAATACGAGACCAAATTCGCCGACTTCCGCAAGCTCGGAGTGGAGTCGAAGATGCCCGACTCGCTTTACAGGTTTGACTACAGCTTCGACTACAGCGTATTCGATTCCCCCTACCGCGGGTCCTACGAGTTCACACCCTACGAAATAAAGGTCACTCCCGACCCCATGGGCTATGACGGAAGGAAATTCTATATGAGGGCAGGTGCCGGCTACACTTTCAGGCCGGTGTTAGATCTGGTGTGGAGTCCGGTCACCGAGGACAATTTCACCTTCGGAGTGTATAATTACGGCAGCGGATATTACGGCCGTTATGCGGAAAGACAGTTGTCGGGAGTGAACGTGGGCGATGCCTTTACCGGCTATGATTTCAGCAACCGCTTCGGAATGGGCGGACACTACATCATGCGCGGTTCGGACCTGCGTTTCGCGGTCGGGTATGACGGGATGTTCGCAAACAATACCGTGCAGGGCTCTACCTACAACTCGGCCTTTGCCAGAGTCCTGCTCAGTTCCGCCCCCAAGTCGAGGTTCTATTTCGCATACGCACTCGGGCTTGACTACCGCTTCGGACTCGAGTCCGTCTCGCCTCTCCCCGTAC
This sequence comes from uncultured Muribaculaceae bacterium, assembly GCA_964569595.1. Lineage (GTDB taxonomy): Bacteria > Bacteroidota > Bacteroidia > Bacteroidales > UBA932 > Cryptobacteroides. The sequence goes on along the minus strand of CAZMTY010000014.1, from coordinate 15,194 downwards.
TCAATTCCACGGCGAATGACCTTAGAGTCTACGGGAAAGTAGGACCGGTAGTCAGCGGCAAGTTCGCTTTCCTGCTGGATTTCGACTTCGATGCCATGTGGCTTTCAAGGCCGGAGGGCTACAGTTCGTACAATATCGGCCACGCTGCCCTGACCCCGCATCTGGAATTCAGTCTCGGGACCTTCGATTTCGATGTCGGGGTGTTGCTGGACTACGCCAACCCTTCTGACGATTTCCTTTTCATGTTGGCGCCCCATGTGGATATTTCAGTGGATCTCTTTTCCGGCAGCACGAAGTTGTACGCGGGCCTGAGCGGAGGACGCAGCCTGCTCACCCTTTACGGGCTAAAGAGTTTCAACCGTTTCTACAATGCCACCATGGACGTTCCATACACCACGAGGGAGAGGTTGAATACCTTCGTCGGCCTTGAGGGCCGCATAAGCAGGTATTTCAACTACAATCTCAAGGGAGGATACAAGTCAGTGCAGAACATGCTGTTGGAGAATCTCGGGGGACTTGCGTTCGCGGACGCGAATATGTATTACGCCGGTCTCGAACTCGGCTGGACTTCCGAGAGGGTGCTGATAGACGGAAATCTGGACTTCAATCATCTGGTATCACCGGGTACGGCCGATGCCTTCGCCCCGGCCGCCTTCAGCGGTGAATTGAAGTTCAGCTACAATTGGATGAAACGCGTCTATTGCGGCTTCGATGTAGAGGGTTCGAGCCGGCGCAGCATGCTGGACGGTTCGGACGACTATATTTCCGGCTACGTGGACGCGGGTGTTTTTGCCGAATACAGGTTCAGCAGGGGTTTCGGCATCTGGTTCGAGCTGGGCAACATCCTGGGCATGAGGATAGAGAAGCATCCCGGCTACGTTCTGCCGGATTCTTACATGACTCTCGGCGTGAGCCTGAGAATATAATGCGGGATTTATGTAAAATTTAGTAAATTTGCGAGATTATCCGTTTTAGAAATGACAGAGAAAGAAGAAGCGATGAGGATTGCGGAGGAACAATATTCCGCAAACAGTATACAGGTTCTTGAAGGTCTCGAGGCGGTTCGCAAGCGCCCCTCCATGTACATAGGTGACGTTTCTGACCGTGGTCTGCATCACCTTGTCTATGAAGTCGTCGACAACAGTATAGACGAGGCCATGGCCGGTTTCTGCGACAGGATAGACGTGGAGATACTCGAAGACAATTCCATAAGGGTAAGTGACAACGGCCGAGGCATTCCCACGGGACTCCATGAAAAGGAGAACCGTTCTGCCCTCGAGGTCGTCCTTACCGTACTTCATGCCGGCGGCAAGTTCAGCAAGTCGAGCTACAAGGTGTCCGGAGGTCTGCACGGCGTGGGCGTGTCCTGCGTCAATGCCTTGTCTGACAGCCTGATAGCCGAGGTGCACCGCGAAGGCAAGGTGTTCGTACAGAAGTATTCAATGGGCAAGCCCCTCGGTCCCGTGGAGGTAGTGGGGGAGACCGAAGATTCCGGAACTATCATTACCTTCCATCCCGACGCCACCATTTTCACCCAGGGCATAGACTACAGATACGACACTCTGGCCGCCCGTCTGCGTGAGCTCGCCTTCCTCAACAAGGGCATACGAATCAGACTGACCGACAAGCGCGGCCTCGTGGACGAGTTCGAGACCGACCCCGTGTCAGGGGAGTCCAAGGCTACGGGCAGGAAGGTTTACCGTTCGGAGGAGTTCTATTCCACCGACGGCCTGAGCGAGTTCATCACCTACCTCGATGCGGGCGCCCCGACCCTGATACCCGACCCTATCTGCGTCACCTCCGACAAGATTATCCCCATAGACATAGCCCTGCAGTACAACAACGGCTTCTCCGAGAAGATATATTCCTATGTGAACAATATCCACACGGTGGAGGGCGGTACCCATCTCCAGGGATTCAAAATGGGACTCAGCCGCTCGCTCAAGCATTACGCCGAGCAGAACAAGCTTCTGGACAAGTTCAAGGGCGAACTGGCTCCGGAGGATTTCCGCGAGGGTCTTACGGCGGTGATTTCAGTCAAGGTCGCCGAACCTCAGTTCGAGGGACAGACCAAGACCAAGCTCGGAAATCCCGAGGTGACTTCGGCGGTCTCACAGGCGACTTCCGTTGCGATGCAGACCTATCTCGAGGAGCATCCCAAGGAGGCGAAGTTCATAATAGACAAGGTTATACTTGCAGCCACGGCCCGTAGCGCCGCCCGTAAGGCACGTGAGATGGTGCAGCGCAAGAACTACCTCTCAGGCGGCGGAATGCCGGGAAAACTCGCGGACTGCTCCAACCGTAACCCCGAGAAATGCGAACTCTTCCTCGTAGAGGGAGATTCCGCAGGCGGAACGGCCAAGAAGGGGCGCGACCGTGAAACCCAGGCGATACTGCCGTTGAGGGGCAAGATTCTCAACGTCGAGAGGGCCTCGGGCGACAGGGTCTTCGATTCCAAGGAAATCAGGAACATATATACGGCCCTCGGAGTGTCCGTGGCGCGGGAGGACGAGACCGGAGAGAAGCACATGGATCTGAGCAAGCTCAGGTACCACAAGGTGGTAATCATGACGGATGCCGATGTGGACGGATCCCACATAGCCTGTCTGATACTTACCTTCTTCTTCCGCTACATGTTCGACCTCATCAAGAACGGTTACGTGTATCTCGCCACGCCGCCCCTGTATCTCGTGAAGAAGGGCAGCGAGGAGATATACTGCTGGACGGAGGAGCAGCGGGAAGCGGCGGCCCTCAAGCTCGGCAAAGGCTCGGACAAGGGCTATACCGTACAGCGCTACAAGGGTCTGGGCGAGATGTCCGATGTGCAGCTCTGGGAAACGACCATGAATCCCGCAAAGCGCCGCCTGAGGAAGATTACCATAGAAAACGCCGCCCAGGCAGAGCGTACCTTCTCCATGCTCATGGGAGAGGACGTCCCGCCCCGCCGTCAGTTCATCGAGAAGAATGCACGTTACGCAAATATTGACGCTTAATAAGTTATCGTTATGTTAGATATTTTCGACAGGATAAAGAGAGACAGCGGTGGCCCTATAGGACAGTATTTCAAGCAGGGCTACGGATACTACATGTATCCCCGTCTCGAGGGCGAACTCGGTCCTCACATGGTATTCAACGGCACCCCGGTTCTCAACTGGAGCCTTAACAATTATCTCGGTCTCGCCAACGACCCTGAAGTGAGGAAGGCCGATGCAGAGGGAGCCGCAAAATGGGGCCTTGCCTATCCCATGGGCGCCCGCATGATGACCGGCCACACCCGTGAGCACGAGAAACTCGAGCGTGTACTCGCCGACTTCGAGAAGAAAGAGGACGCTTTCCTCTACAACTTCGGATATCAGGGCATACTCTCGACCATAGACGCGCTTACCGGACGTCACGACGTGATAGTGTACGATGCCGAATGCCACGCCTCTCTTCTCGACGGAATACGTCTCCATTTGGGCGAGAAGTTCAAGTACCGCCACAACGACATAGCCGACTGCGAGAAAGTTCTGGCCCGTGCCTGCGCGGATGCTGAGGCTAACGGAGGAGGAGTCCTGCTGATTACCGAGGGAGTCTTCGGAATGACCGGTGCCCTGGGTATCATCGACCAGATAGCGGCACTGAAGAAAAAGTACAGTTTCCGCATAATGATAGACGACGCACACGGCTTCGGCCTGCTGGGAGAGCATGGAAGGGGAACTTCCGAGCACTTCGGATGCATGGACGAGGTAGACCTTTATATAGGCGCGTTCGCGAAGAGCATGGCTTCCATAGGAGGCTTCGTTGCCGGACCTCATTATATCATCAATTATCTGCGTGCGAACCTGCGCTCTCAGATGTATGCCAAGTCTCTTCCCATGGCTCTCGTGGAGGGCAACCTCAAGCGTATGGAGATTATAGATTCTCCCGTGGGTGACGAGCGCCGCAAACAGTGTCTGGACATCACCCGCGCCATCCAGGAAGGTTTCGTGGAGGCAGGTTTCGACATAGGCGAGGCCCAGGCCTGCGTGACCCCGGTACACATCCACGGAGGAATAGCCCAGGCCACGAAGATGGCAAAGGACCTGAGGGAGAATTACAGGATTTTCTGCTCTATGGTTATCTACCCTGTGATTCCCAAGGGCATGGTCATCTTCCGCATAGTGTCCACGGCCGCCCACACCATGGAGGACGTGAACTATACTCTCAACGCATTCAAGGAAATAAAGGCCAAGCTCGATGCCGGAGCCTATGACGGGGACGACATAGCAGGCATGACCATCGGTTATTAAAGATGAGTTATTTCAAGGACAAGGTCATTATTGTGACGGGAGCCAGTTCCGGAATCGGGCTGGCTTCCGCCCGACTTTTTGGCAAGGAGGGTGCAAAGGTGGTCATGGCGGCGAGGTCCGTGGACAAGTTGCGTGAGTTCGCACCCGGCGTCGCCCCTTCCGACAGGGTGCTCTGCGTGAAGTGCGATGTGTCCGTTGAGGAGGATTGCCGTGCCCTCGTGGAGGCTGCGGTGGAGCGTTTCGGACGCATAGACATACTCGTCAACAATGCGGGAATCTCCATGCGGGCCATGTTCCGTGACCTTGACCTCAAGGTGATACGTTCCCTGATGGACGTGAATTTCTGGGGAACGGTCAACTGTACCAAATATGCCCTGCCATACCTGCTCGAGACCAAGGGCTCGGTGGTGGGTGTAATCTCGATTGCCGGTTATTCGGCCCTTCCGGCACGGACGGGCTACAGCGCGTCCAAGTATGCGGTGAGGGGATTCCTCGACACCATAAGGATAGAGCATCTCAAGGACGGACTCAACGTGCTCGTGTTCGCTCCCGGCTATACTTCGTCCAATGTGCGCAACGCGGCGCTTACGGCCGACGGTTCACCTCAAGGCGAGACCCCTTTGGAGGAAGGGAAGCTCATGTCGGCCGAAAAAGTGGCCGAAATACTCGCAAAGGCCCTGCGCCGCCGCAAATCCGAAGTGATACTTACGCCGCTGGGCAAGGCTACCGTAGTGGCACACAGGCTTTTCCCAAGGCTTACCGACAAACTTACCTACTCTTTTATCGCAAAAGAGAGCGGCAGTCCCTTCAAATGATAACGGATGATGATGCTGAAGAAACGCCTGAAAATATTTGCGCCTCTGGGAATACTCTTCCTTATCATCGTATTTCTGATGCCGCAGAATTCCAACTTCCCCTACGACTACAGGAAGGGGAGGGAATGGAAGTACGAAACCCTCTTTGCACAGTTCGATTTCCCCATTTACAAGACGCAGGAGGAGATACGCGAGGAGAGCAGCAGCATTGCCGGCAACATGATTCCGTACTACAAGTACTCCGAGGAAACCAGTGCCAAAAGCATAAGTGCCGTAGAGAAACTCCAGTTGGGCAGCCTGCGCAGCAGCGTGGTCGCGGAACTGCGTGCCATATATGCCAAGGGCGTCATGTCGGACAGCGAGAGGAGCGACAGTTTCAGCTCTTCGGACGTCATCTATATCCAGAAAGACAAGCGGGCGACCAAATATCCCCTGAGTGAAGTATACGGCGTATCGGATGCCAGGGACAGGCTGCTTTTGGCTTTGAGCGAGCTCACGGACATAAACGTGGATTCCCTTCTGAGCAATAACGGGGTCTACGAACTCGTGGTGGCGAATCTTGTCTACGACGAACAGACAACGAAACTTGTCCAGGAAGAGGCGCGGAGCGGAGTTTCGCCCACTTCGGGCTATGTCGCTGCAGGTCAGGTGATTGTCTCTGAAGGCGAATTGGTTACGGCGGAGGTGGAGCAGATGCTGGACTCCTACAAGCGGGAAATCGAGGCAAATGTGGGCTATCTTGGCACTCCGGCGCTTATAGTTCTGGGCAATGTGCTGATTGCCTTTGCGATAGTAGTCCTGCTGTATTTCGCTATAGTGTTCAGTTGTCCGGAAATTTTCAAGGATTTACGCTACTACTACGTCCTGCTGGTATTCACGATTTTCGTGGTCACGGCTCTTTTGCTCGAGCAGGTGAACGAGCTTTTCATCTACGCCGTGCCTTTCACCCTGTCGGTGCTCATGCTGCAGACCTTCCTTGACAAAGACAAGGTAGTCCCACTGTATGTGGCATCGATTTCCCCGCTGCTGCTGTTCAGCCACGACGGGGCCCCGGTTTTCGTGATGTTCCTGGTGGCGGGTCTGATTGCGCTCCGTATTTTCCCCCGTTTCCGCCGGGGATGGAGGCAGTTCATCGCGGCGGCCATTACTTTCGGCGTGCTCGTGCTGACTTATCTCGGTCTGCGTGCGGCCGACCTCATGGCAGGAAACATCTGGACTCCGCTGCTCTACCTTCTCCTCGGCTCCTTGCTGACCGTGGCATGTTTCCCTCTGACCTATCTTTTCGAGCGCATGTTCAATCTCGTGTCCGATTTCAGGCTCTCTGAACTGAGCGACACCTCCAATCCGCTCATACGTATGCTCGAACAGAAGGCCCCCGGCACTTTCCAGCATTCGCTGCAGGTGATGAATATGGCTGATGCCGTGGCGAGGGCGGTGGACGTTAATCCCGAACTCCTGCGGGTGGCTGCGCTGTACCACGACATAGGCAAGATGAACAATCCGCTCTGCTTCGTTGAGAACGAATCCCTGCTGATGAAGGAGGAGCACGAAAAATACCATTCCGGTCTGTCGCCCCGGCAGAGCGCGGCCGATATAATGAGGCATGTGACGGACGGGGTGGAGATAGCAAGGAAACACAGGCTTCCCAAACTTATCACGGACTTCATAGTGACCCACCACGGAACCACGGTGGTGAGGTTCTTCTACGACAAGTTCCTCAAGGAGGGCGGCGACCCGGCGATGTCAGGCGAGTTTACCTATCCCGGCATGAAGCCCAGGACCAAGGCGCAGATTATACTCATGCTCTGCGACAGTATGGAGGCCGCATCCCGCACGCTCAGGTCCAATACTCCGGAGACCTATTCCAGGTTCGTGGAGAGCATCGTGTCCGGCAAGATGGCCGAGGGGCAGTTCGATGAGGCCGAAATCACAATCAGTGAACTGAATACCGTCAAGGAAGCCCTCAAGCAATATATAGCCCAGCTGAATCACGAGCGTGTGGCTTATCCAAAGAGTAAAGTGAATATAAAATAGTTATGAAAGTATCAGAAAACAGAATCGACAGACTCAATCTGGAGTTGACGATTGAAATCGAGTCAGGGGATTACGCGGAAACAGTAAGGAAGAAACTCGCAGCGTGCAAGCGCAACGCCGATTTCAAGGGTTTCCGTAAGGGTAAGGTTCCCGATTCCATGATTAAAAGGGTGTATGGAGAACAGTGTCTTGTAGAGTCGGTGAATCAGGTAGTCTCCGAGGCTCTTGACAAGCATATACAGGACGGCGGGCTGCGTCTGCTCGGAGAACCCATAATTTCGGAGCGCCAGCAGGTAAATGAATGGCAGGACGGCAACGGCTTCAGCTTTATTTTTGACCTTGCGCTCGCGCCCGAAGTTGATTTCGAGGTAGGGAAGTCCGACACCGTTCCCTCATATACCGTGAGCGCTACCGATGAGGAGAAGAAGAACACGGCGGAATCCATGAAGAAGTTCTACGAGGGGAAGGAGGAGAGCAAGAGCGATGAGGAGATTGAGAAGGAGGCGGCAGCTTTCCTTGATTCAAGGTACAAGGACGAGGCGGAATGGCGTCTGCTCAAGGATATTAGGGAATATTTCGTAGGAAAGGCCGCGCTGGAACTTCCGGAGGCCCTGCTCAAGCGTATGCTCCTGCAGTCCGGCAAGGGACAGTACAAGGAGGAGGATGTCGAAAAGGAATTCCCTGCATTTGCAGCTGACCTGAAGTGGAGCCTCGTGCGCAGCTACCTGATGCAGAAGTTCGGACTCAAGATAGAGGACAAGGACCTGTATTCGGCGGCCGAGGAGTCCGTGAGATACCAGTATGCAATGTACGGACTGAACAATCTCCCCGAGGATGTCCTGCGCGAAGCGGTCAATCAGAGGCTTCAGGACAGGCAGCAGCTTGATCGTGTCCTTGGACAGGCCGAGGAGCGCAAGGTCATGGAGAAACTCAAGGAGGAAATTACAATCAAGCCGGAGAATATAGATTCCGAGGCTTTCCGCAAACTTTAACAAGAATTTGCGCCGGCAACTTCCTGTTTGGCATGATTTTGCCTATGGAAATGCCGGATCTTTTCAGTAATACAAGTAAATTAACGGCTAACAGAGCAGATGGTGGGTCAAAAATCTTTGGCTCACCATCAACATTATGTCTTAAGCCCCCGCACCGCCTGTCAGGAGGGGTTTGCAGCTGCCCCTGATTTTCTTGGGAGCCAGGTCGTGTTTCTGATTATTTGGGTGCTACGCTTGTGTTTCCAATTTTTTGGGGAGCTCCGCTCCTGCTTTCAATTATTTCGGTAGCTCCGTTCCTGTTTCTGATTATTTGGGAGCTCAGCTCCCTGGGGGTTGCTGTCGTTTGCTGAGTTTTTTACCTGTCGCGATTTTTGAGCCAGTCTCCCGTGCAGATACGGACGGAGGGCCCTGCAAATTAAAATTTCAATAAATCCTCCAGTAAATTATAAGCATTTTTAAAATGCAGTAAAAATCTGTTCAAATCCCGAATCCCTCCCTTTTGCAATAGGATTTTCACCGAAATTCAAAGCAACAGTCGGACTAAAGTCGTAAGTTCCAGGCATATCGAAATGCCTGTTCATGGCAGCAAGCGCGAACTTATAAAAGTGTAGAGAAATTAAAAATTTTAATAAATATGATTTCTCACTGAAATTTTTTGTTATTTGCGATATAATACGTACATTGCAAACTGGACTTACGGTTAGCAGTTAATTTTGTACCAATTTAACCATATATAATTAATTTTTTAACCAATCGCAGTAATCAAAATTTCAACAAATGAAGAATTTTTTTAAGGCAGCAGTGACTGCATTCTTCTTTATGTTGGGGGGAATCTCCGTGGCTTATGCCCAGCAGCGAGTTTCCGGCACTGTAACCGATAACACAGGCCTTTCCGTAATCGGAGCCAGTGTTGTTGAAAAAGGGAATGCAAGCAATGGTGTTGTCGTCGACCTCGACGGTAATTACTCGCTCACTGTTCCCGAGGGTGCTACCCTTGTTTTTTCCTGCATCGGTTATACCGAGCGGGAAATTGTTGTAATACCCGGACAGACAGTGTACAACGTCGTTTTGCACGAAGATTCGGAAATGCTTGAGGAGACTGTGGTCATCGGTTACGGTACCGCCAGGGTGCGCGACCTGACCGGCTCCATTGCAACTGTCAGCTCCGATGACCTTGACGTTCCCGTGGCCAACGTTGCCGAGGCCCTCCAGGGAAAAATGGCCGGTGTGGTAGTTTCCCTCAATGACGGTACTCCGGGCGCAGCTCCCGAAATCCGTGTTCGTGGTTCCAAGTCCATTACCCAGACCAACGAACCTCTTTACATTGTAGACGGTTTCCCCGTTGACGACCTTTCTTCGGTCCCTGCTGACCAGATCAAGTCCATTAACGTCCTCAAGGATGCGGCTGCAACCGCAATCTACGGTTCCCGCGGTGCGTCAGGTGTAGTACTCGTGACCACCAAGAATGCCATTGAAGGCGTGACGACCGTGTCTTACAACGGTTACGTCCAGATCAAGGACTCCAGCAGCAACATTCAGGATGTTCTCCAGCCTCTGGATTATCTGAAATTCACACTCGGATATGCAAGAGACTATAACAGTGACCGTTACGAGCAGATGCTCCAGTACTTCGGCATAGGCGCGAATTACGGTGACCACTATTCCGACTATGTGGGCCTGACTTCCCACAACTATCAGGAGGACATGTACAAGACGGCTATTGCCCACAGCCACAACCTGACTATCAGCAACGGCACCCAGAGGAGCAGGACCATCTTCAACCTGAACTATATCTACGATGACGGTACTGTCATCAACACCTATTACAACCGTATCAACGCCTCGCTCAAGAGCCAGCAGCAGTTGGCCAGCAGGCTTACCGCGGAATTCAATCTCTCCTACGCCTACACGGACAGCCGCGGCGGATACGGCAATACCTCCGGTAACCTGGCAGCTACAGCCTACAGGTACAGGCCCATAGACAATCCTCTCGGAGATTCCACCATCATCAGCGGTTTCGGTTCGGGAAGCGCATCTGTCGAGGAGTCCTACAATCCCGTGGAACTTGCGTGGAACGAGTCCAACAACCTCTACTACCACAGATTCCAGGGTATCGCAGCCCTCAACTGGAATCCCATCGACGACCTGACCCTGCGTTCGGAGATAGGTCTCCAGAAGAGTTTCTCCAAGTATGAGAGGTATAATGCCGGCTACGGCAACGAGACCAACTCCGCATACCTCAGCCGCTCCGAGAAGGGCGGACTCCACTGGACTACGACGGCTGCCTACACCATCCCTTTCAAGAACAAGAACATCCACAGGGGAGACATCATGGTAGGTAACGAAATCATCAGTGACTCCGGAGAAAGCATGTCGTTCTACGGTTACGAGTATCCCTCGAACTTCAACCGCGAGTACACCTTCGCTTTCATGAACCAGTTCACCGACGACTATACTTTCACCACGTCGTACGATGTGCCTAACAGGTCGATTTCCTACTTTACCCGACTGAATTACACCTTCCTCGACAAATATCTCTTTACCTTTACGTTCCGCGCCGACGGTTCTTCCAAGTTCGGACCCAGCAACCGTTGGGGATATTTCCCCGCAGCCGCCTTCGCATGGCGTCTGAGTGACGAGCCCTTCATGGCTTCTACACGCGACTGGCTGTCAAACCTCAAGGTCCGCCTCTCTTACGGTTCTTCAGGTTCCGATGCCATCAGCTCCAATCTCTGGCGTGAGACCTGGTCGCTCGGCAGCAACACCGACTACACAATCTCCAGCAGCCGCGAGAACACCGAGTCTGACTATAGCCAGCCTTATTCTCCGAACAGCCTGATGCAGAACTACGACCTGAAGTGGGAGACCACTATCAGCCGCAACCTCGGAGTTGACTTCGGTTTCTTCAAAGAGCGCCTCTACGGTACTGTGGAAGGATATTGGACGACCACCAAGGACCTGCTCATGCCCGTGGCAGTGAACTCTTCGACCGGATATACCTATCAGTACCAGAACATGGGTACCGTGCGTAACCTCGGTCTCGAACTCTCCATAGGAGGCGACATCGTGAGCACCAATGACTTCACCCTGAGCGCCAACTTCATCTACAACTACAACGTCAACAAAATCATGGAACTGGCCGAGTCTGTGGCTGTCAATACCTACGGACAGTGGGCATCTTCCGACGGTACCCCCACCACAGGCGAGTACATACTCCTCGAGGGCTATGCAATCGGAACCATCAGGGCTTTCAGGTATCAGGGGTGGTATACGACCGATGATTTCAATTATGACCCCGCTACCGGAGTCTACACCCTGAAGGACGGTATTCCCGATATCAACTGCGACGACTACTGGACCAGCCTCGGACGTCCCAGCGGACAGACCGCATTCCCCGGTGCCGCAAAATGGACTGACGAGAACGGTGACGGAGTCCTGACCGAGGAGGATACCTACGTAGTGGGCGAGATGATTCCCCGCTCCACAGGTTCGTTCAACCTCTCGGCCCGCTGGAAAAACTGGGACTTTTCCGCACACTTCAACTACGTGATAGGAGGTATGATAATGAATACCGAGGCACTTTATTCGGCCTACGGATCAAAGGACAACCGCTTCGGTTCCAACCGCCTCGCCTTTGTGGCCGGTGCATACTCGCCTTATCGCTGGAACAACGGTTCGCTCGAACTCGTGACCGACCCCGACGAGCTTGATGCCCTGAATGCCAACGCTACCATGCACTCTCCTACCTCCATGCGCGGTTTCCTCTTCGATATTTACCTCGAGGATGCTTCATACCTGCGCCTGAAGTCCCTTACCATAGGCTATACGATTCCCAAGAGAATCAGCAAGAAGATTGGAATCAGCAACCTGCGTGCGTACTTCAGCGCCACCAACCTGTGGACGCTGACCGGATACTCCGGACTCAATCCTGAGGTCAATACGAGCACCTCAAGCGGCAGCTACGGCTTCCCGACCCCCGGTGTCGACAGAAACGCCTATCCTCTTGCACAGGCTTACACCCTTGGTCTGAACATTACTTTATAATTTGACGGCTAATTCAAAATGAAAAAGATATTAGGATTTTTCATGGCTGTTGCCGCGGGACTTTCCCTGGTCTCGTGTGCCAACCAGCTCGAAACCTCCAGCCCTTCCGTGGTCGATTCCGACTTCGTGTTCAGTGACATCACCACGGCAAAGGCCGTGATTCTGGGGGCATACGATATTTACGTCGACCTTGTCAATACGGGACCGACGGTGAACTTTGAGACCATTGGTTCCGATGTGGAGCGCTGCTCCGTGGGTATAAGTGTGGCCCTTATCGGGGCGGCACAGCTCTATGGCGGCTCAACTGCCTATACGGTCGAGAACTTTGATATCAACACCTTCGATTACTGGGATGATTACTATTCGGTTATCTCTATCTGCAACCAGATAATCTACAATATCAAGAATCTCGACAATTATTCAGAACTCATCGACAGTGCACCCAACGACTGGTCCGACCTTCTCGGACAGGCCTATGCCCTGCGTGCCACCATGTACTACGATATGGCCCGTATCTACGGCGATGTCATCTACATGACCGAGAATGAGGTCGGAATGGATGTCAAGACCCTGACCAACAGGGACTATGTCATTGAGAAGGAGATTGAGTGTCTCATCGAGGTGGAGCCCTACATGTACGCCATGGGAGAGAACAGCCACTATCCTGACCAGATGACAAGGAACTATGTGGACGGACTCATAGGCCGCCTCTGCTTCATGGAGGCCGGTTATGCCACTCGTCGTACCGACCTGGGCAGCGATTTCTATACCGATGCCGACGGCAATGTACTGAGCTTTGATGTTTGGGGAACGGACAATTCCCGCAACGCACAGTATGCACGCCGCACCGACTGGCTGGATTTCTACGAAATAGCCCTTCCTTATCTCGAGAAGGCTGTCAACCAGCCCGCCGGAGTGGTGCTGACCACTGCCGACCCCCGCACTACGGAGTCTTCGGGACGCAGCTACGGCAACCCCTATCAGTATTACTTCGAGCAGGTTACCAACCAGATTATGGCCGAGGAGACCATATATGAGGTGACCATGAAGCAGGACGGCGGCGGTTCCCGTATAGCCTACAACTGGGGCCGTGGTTCTGACGGAGGTTCTCCCGCATATCCTCCCAAGGCCAATGCCCAGATATGCACTTACCCCGAGACCCTTTACGGACTTTTCGACCCCGAGGATATGAGGCGTGACGTGTCCTGCAGCGTGACCGGTTCTACCGGAACCGGCGCAGAGGCCTTGTACACCTATTCGCTTGCCAACAAGAACACTGTAGGTATAGGCATGAACAAGTATGACATCAATCGTCAGAGCATGCCCGATACCCGTCAGCTCTATTCCGGAATCAATTATGTGGTAATGCGTCAGGCTGATGTCATACTCATGCTTGCCGAGGCTTATGCCCAGACCGGAAACGAGAGTGCAGCCGTAACCGAGCTCAGGAAGGTTCACGACCGTGCTTTCCCCGAGGCTGTCCGGGACGAGAAGTATGCCGAGCTTATCGCGGAATGTGGCAGTGTGCTTGAGGCCATCTATCAGGAGCGCAAGCTCGAGTTCGTAGGCGAGAACAGCCGCCGTTGGGACCTTGTCCGCACGGGAAAACTTCCCGAGGTTGCGGTAGAGCTCAGGGCCAAGCTCGTCAGCGATATGGCACAGCTCAAGTCTCAGGGCTATATCCAGTATGACAACGGAAACCAGTTCCCTGCATACGTATGGACCAAGCTCATGGATGCGAAATCCCTTCTCGGATACAGGCTTACCGCCCAGACCCCCGATGGTCTTGACGAGAATTCCGACGAATACGCATTGCTCTATCCCAGCTGGAGAGGCCAGCACGATGACTGGGAGTCAGTTGCCGTATACAATGGAGCTGACGCTTCCGCTGTGACTGCCGGTAACAACACCAACCTCGCTATCAAGGGATTGTTCAGATACATTGAACCCGGGAGCGCAGAGGCACTGGCACTTGAGGCCAACGGATACAGCCAGACCAACTGGGGAATCCTGACATATTGCTCAGTGGATGCCGATACCGGTCTGATCTATGAGGATTCTGCCCGTGAGGCCCAGTGGAGCAGCGAGTTGCTTTGCGGTTACAGTGATGATGACTATGCCGCACGGAATGCGCCTATCTATCTTATGCCTTTCAACGAGTCGGTGTCTGTCACTACCGGACTCAAGAATGGTTACGGATTCAAGAGCGGCAGTTCTACAACCGAATAGTTTTGCCAAACTGTCAGTATCCATAAATACGGGGGTGGGCCGGCTTTTCCGGCTCGCCCCCAAATTTTTTTCTTGGAATGGTGCTTCTTGAGGATGTTTGGGCGCTGTTTATTGGCAGGCTTTTTAGTCGTGAACCAAACCTTCTATTGCATAGGCAGCCATGAAGCCTGCAGATTTTGCGTACTGTCGTCCCGAGTATGGAATCTGCATAGTGCCCATAGGATGTTTGAAGGATTAGTGATTTTTGTTTCTCCCCCGAAGTTTGTATATTGCTGTTCATGGTTGGAGCATCAGTCGTATGAGTCAGAACGAGCAAAAGATACGTTATCCGATTGGGGTGCAGAGTTTTTCCGAAATACGGGAAAGGGATTGCATTTATTTCGACAAAACAGCGCAAATCTACGATCTTGCCGTCCAAGGCAAGGTTTACTTCCTCAGCCGTCCCCGCAGATTCGGAAAGAGTCTCCTCATTTCCACTCTTGAGGCCTATTTCAGCGGCAAGAAAGAGCTTTTCAAGGGGCTTGCTATAGAGAAATTGGAAAAGGATTGGGTTGAGTATCCCGTGCTGCGTTTCGATTTCAGCGGGACGAAGTATCTAAGTGAGGCGGCGCTGAACGAACAACTTGACATTCAACTCTCGCGAAAGGAGGAGATTTACGGAAAAGAATCAAAAGAACTTTCGCATTCGGGGAGATTCCAGGGCCTCATCCGTCGGGCTTATCAGAAAACGGGGCGCAAGGTTGTGTTCCTGGTAGATGAGTACGATGCACCTCTGCTTGACAGCAATGACAATCCTGAATTGCAGGGCA
>CAZMTY010000013.1:0-40176 GCA_964569595.1 uncultured Muribaculaceae bacterium | reverse complement strand
GGTGTAGCCCAACTCTTCGAGTACTGATTTTGAGACTACCAGCAATCCTGTATAGGCCAGTTCTTCGCTGTAGACAGTAGCAGTGTAGTCCATTGCGACCAAATCGAAATTGTCAACGGTGAAGCCGGCGCTGAAAGCCATAATCTGCGAATATTGAGTCGGGCTTTGTGCTCCGGAATCCGTTATTCCCCTTGCAAACACCGCATACGGTCCTATCCCGCCATCGCGTATTTCCACAACGGTTTCATCTGCGCTGATTTCGGCGATATTATCCAATGTACCGCTTTCAAAGGCAGCCTGTGATTCCGAAATGCTCTGCTCGACCGCCGATACAACGGCATATCTGATTGAAGTGACTCCTTCTCCGGGACTGAAGTTTATATTGAAAGAGCCGTCGGCTACATATTCGGTTTGCATGGCAAGAACGACATTTTCCGATACGCCTCCTTCATCTCCTACGGTGGCAGTGATTTCCGCCCATTCGGAATCAAGGTATCCTGAGCCGGTAGCCTTGACCTGTACAGTGTAGTCTCCGGCCGCGAGTCCGGTAAAAGTTACTGAGGTTTCGGAAGTGGACTGCTGGCTTTCAGTGCCTAAGACATAGACATACGCAGTGGCATTTTCTACTGCGGACCAGGAGACCGTGAATCCGTCGCCCGTGACTGCGCTTATCTCGGGGACGGGGCTCGCGAGTTGGGACTGTTGTTCTTCCTTGGTGCAGGCTGCCGACACAGACAACAGCAAAGCGCCGGCCATGGCGGTCATAATTACTTTTCTCGTTTTCATAAGTTTACTTGTTTATCAATGAGCCTCGTAAGGTCTGAATTTCCCGTGAATAATCCAAAAATCCCCGACCGGCTTTTGCAAAGACTCCTCTGAAACTCCGCAGATAGTCGTGAAATCTATAGTCCCCTGTGCTTCGGGAAAGCCGCAGGGAGGGCCGTCCGCTAAAAGTATCAGCGGTCGTGATACCGGCCGCTTGCAGCTTGTCAAAGCTTTTGGGACTCTGGAATTTGCAGTCATGCAGAAGAAATTGAAATACTTTTAGAAGATTCTGAAATATCCCGTCGGGCTTCTTCCGATACTTTTGTACAGCACTAAAAGATAATATGTTATGAAAAGATGTCTCAGCCTTACACTGGCTTTCTGCCTCGGAATCAGTGCCGTGGCGCAAAACGGCCCCTCCTCCGGCGGATTTGCCGCCAGAATGGATTACCCTGTTGTATATGAAGGACCGGATGTGATTTTCCGGCAGATTGACTCCCGACTGTATGTGGGCTCAGGCCACGTGATGGCTTCCGAGACCCTGTATATCGTTGAGGGGGAAGAGCGTGCCCTGCTTATCGACACCGGCACCTCCATTCCGGGCCTTGATTCCATAGTGGCTTCCATAACTGACAAGCCCTATGACGTGGTACTGACCCACGTACATCCTGACCATGCCGGAGGATGCTGCAACTTCGACGAGGTGTGGCTTGCCAGGGCCGACGAAGGGTCCATGCCGACAATGGCCCCGGGTTTCAACGGAACCATACGTTACCTCGAGGAGGGTATGACTTTCGAGCTCGGTGAACGTACTTTGGAAGTGCTCTATACTCCCGGACATACGGCCGGCTCCGTTACATTTATGGACAGGGCCAACCATTATGGCTTCAGCGGAGATTCCTTCGGCAACGGCAATCTTTTGTTGCTGACCGACTTGTCCACCATGCAGGAAACTTGTCGGAAAGCCCTCGAATGGATGCAGGCCAACGATATTTACTATCTCTACAACGGCCATTTCATGGGTGCCAATCACGAAACTACCAAAAGAATTTACGACCTTGGACTGATATGCCGGGATATACTGTCGGGGGCGGTGGAGGGAACTCCTGGCCCCGAGGGAATCGGCGGACTGAATCGCGTCTATGTCCGGGAAGGAATACGGGTGAACTACGGTGATGCCCAGATGCGCTGACTCACAATGACCATGTAATAAGACACACTTGAACTGATATCTGAAAATTTAACGATTATGAAACGTCTGACCCTGATTTCAGCCCTGTTTGTACTCGCGCTGACAGCCTGTTCCGGTGCCCGCCAGACCAGTCTGGAGGAACTGCGCTCCGGATTTGAAGACCCGCCCCGGGAGGCCCGCACCATGGTATGGTGGCACTGGATGAACGGCAATGTTACCAAAGAAGGAATACGCAAGGACCTTGAGTGGATGGACAGAGTCGGTATAGGAGGATTTCATCATTTTGATGTCGCCCTTTCGACTCCTCAGACCGTCGATAAAAGACTTGTCTACATGGATGAGGGTTGGAAAGAGGCCTTCGCCTATGCTGTGCGCCTTGCAGATTCGCTCGGACTCGAAATGACGGTCGCAAGTGCCCCCGGCTGGAGTGCGACCGGAGGGCCCTGGGTGGAGCCCCGGGATGCCATGAAAAAACTCGTCTGGCGTACCCTCACCGTTGAGGGAGGCAGCCATTGCAGCACGCTCTTGCCGGAGCCCTTCTCTACAACCGGAGCATTCCAGAATGCCGGTGTCGAAGGCCGGGGTTCGGCATCAGTTGCGGAATACTATGAGGATATTGCCGTGATTGCCATGCCCCTGCCCGAGGATGACCTTTCCATGCAGGAAATGGGCGCACGCCTGAGCTCAAGCGGGGGCGATTTCGTGCTTTCCGAACTCTGTGATGATGACCTTGCAAACTCGCGTCTGCTGCCTTCCGGCAGTGACGGTCAGGCCTGGATAATGTTCGAATTCCCGGAAGCGCGTACCATACGGGCGGTATCGCTTTCGGACGGGCGGGGCGGCGGAAGGAGCATGGGCGGAAATTCCACGGTATGGATAGAAAGCAGTGACGACGGACGCAATTTCACGAAAGTGGCCGACCTCGGACTCGGTGGGACGGCACTTCGCACTATAGGCATACCCGCCACCACTGCCAGGTATTTCAGGATAGTCTATAAAAATCCCACGCCTCCCGGACCCTCGCTTTTCGGCCCGTCTCCCGCCATGCAGGCACCCGAAGGGACCGATATATCCGAGCTTATCCTTCACTCCGCCTCCATGGTGAACCGCTCGCAGGACAAATCCGCATTTACGGCGGTGGCTGCGCTGGACCAGTGGCCGAATCTGCCCTCAGATGCAGAGAGCTTCTGCAGCCCGGACAGCATTATAGACATAAGTGACAAGGTAGACGCCGACGGCCGGCTCGACTGGGAAGTTCCCGAGGGGCGCTGGAAGATATGGCGCTTCGGTTATTCTCTTACAGGCAAGCAGAATCATCCTGCTCCGCCCGAAGCTACCGGCCTTGAGGTGGACAAGCTCGACGCGGAGGCCTGGACGAGGTATTTCCGCACTTATCTGGATATGTATAAAGAGGCATCCGGCGGACTTATCGGCAAGAGGGGAGTGCAGTATGTCCTGAATGACAGCTATGAAGCCGAGCAGGAGAATTGGACTCCGGCGATGTTCGAGGAGTTCCTCTCCCGCCGCGGATATGACCTGCATCCCTGGCTGCCCGTGCTGGCAGGTGCCGTAGTGGGTTCCCCGGAACAGAGCGATGCCTTCCTGCGTGACTGGCGCAAGACCATAGGCGAACTCATCACCGCCAACTACGAATTGCTGACGAAAATTGCCGTGGAGGAGTACGGTATGCTCGGGCGCTACACTGAAGCCCATGAGGGTGGAAGGGTATATCCTGTTGACGGAATGGATGTCAAGCGGGATGCGGCGGTGCCCATGTCGGCGATGTGGACTGCGGCTCCCTGGCTCGGAAGGACTCCCGACGGCGATTATATACGTTCGGGATATATGGCCGACTGTCAGGAATCTTCATCCGTTGCCAATATCTACGGCCAGAACATAGCCGCCGCGGAGTCTCTGACCGCATGGGGCAATGTGCAGTATTCGTATTCTCCGCAAAATCTGAAGGCCGTTGCCGACCTGGAACTTTTCTGTG
Organism: uncultured Muribaculaceae bacterium; assembly: GCA_964569595.1. Taxonomy (GTDB): domain Bacteria; phylum Bacteroidota; class Bacteroidia; order Bacteroidales; family UBA932; genus Cryptobacteroides. The sequence continues at coordinate 36,226 of CAZMTY010000013.1, read as the reverse complement.
GAATCAACCGTTTCGTCATTCACGAGAGCGCCCACCAGCCAAGCGACACTTACGTCCCGGGCTATAGTCTCGGGGGCATAGGCCAATGGTTCAACCGCCATGACTCGTGGGCGGAGCAGGCCGGAGTCTGGGTCGGTTATATGTCACGCAGCTGCTATATGCTTCAGGCGGGGTGCAATGTGGCGGACGTTCTTGTCTACTACGGTGAGGATGCCAACATCACGGCCCTGTACGGCAGCCGCCAGCCCTCCCTGCCTTACGGCTACAGATTCGACTATCTCGGCCCCAATGCGCTTTTGGACTGTATAGTGGCGAAGAACGGCCGGCTGTCGAGCAGCAGGAGCGGCACTGAATACAAGCTGCTCTGGCTCGAGCGCAATACTTCCACGATGTCGGTGGAAGTGCTGAGGAAACTTCTGAGTCTGGTGGAGAACGGTGCCGTGATTTGCGGGTCGAGGCCCCTGCGCCCCTTCGGCCTGCAGGATAGCCGCGAGGAATTCGACAGTCTCGTTTCACGGATATGGGATTCCGGGCGGGCTAATGTGTACGAGAATGCCACCATTGCCGAGGTTCTGTCTGAAAACCGTTTTACGCCTGACCTTATGGCCGAGCATTCGGAGGGTATCAGGTATGTGCACAGAAATCTGGGTGATATAGACATTTATTGGATTAACAAGCCTTCCGACAAGTACTTGGACACCGAACTTTCCTTCCGTATCACGGGCAGAAAGGCCCAGATATGGCATCCGGATGACGGGAGGATTGAGGATGCTTCCTATCGTTTTGAAAACGGTCGTACTGTGGTGAACCTCAGTCTTGTGCCCGATGATGCCGTCTTCGTGGTATTTGCCGGCGAGGCCGATCCGGAAGGATTCACTCTGCCCAGGCCTGTAAGGACGGTGCTCGCTACCGTGGAAGGTCCCTGGGAGCTCAGCTTCCAGCAGGGCAGGGGCGCACCCGAATCTGCAGTCTTCGATGAACTGAAGTCCTGGACAGAATCGGCCGATTTCGGCATCAGATATTTCTCCGGAGTGGCTGAATACACCACAAGCTTCCATTTAGGCGACTTCCGAGGCGACGCCGGTGAAGCCGGAAGCCCGGAGCGTTTGCTTTTGGATTTGGGCAAGGTCGGAAACCTTGCGGAGGTGTATGTGAACGGTGAGTATTGCGGAACGGCATGGAAGGAGCCCTTCACCGTGGATGTGGGCGGGGCCCTGTCGCCGGGCGGGAATGAGCTTCGCATACGCGTGGCCAATCTCTGGGTTAACCGGCTTATAGGCGATGAGCAGCCGGATTGTCCCGAGAAGATAACCCTCACGGATGCAAGACACTACAGTGCCGATACGCCTCTGCTGCCTGCAGGTCTCATGGGTCCCGTACAGGTAGTGCTTTGCAGGTAGTCCGGCCGTCAGCCGCTTTTGGACTTACCTTTGATTATTGAACTGGGTGTAAGCCCGAAATGCTTTTTGAAATCCCGCGAGAAGTTGAAGGGAGACGAGGCCCCCACCATATATGCCACTTCAGAGACGTTGTAATTGCCGCTCTGTAGCAGTTCCATTGCTTTATTCATCCTGAAAGTGTTCGTGAACTCCTGTGGCGTATGGCCGGTGAGGGCCTTGATTTTCGCGTAGAGTTTTGAGTAGCTTACGCCCAATTCCCTGGCCATCTGCTCAATGGAGAATTCCTCATTGTCGAGATGTTCCTCTATGGTGGAGTGTACCTTCTTCAGGAACTCCACCTCCTGCCCGCTCAGTGATGCCTGGTGCACGAGTCTCTCGTCCTTGAGACTGGCCGGGGTCATGTTGAGTACCTTCTGCTGTATCCTGCGCCTGTTGGCTATGAGGCTCGCAATGGTGGCCTTGAGGAAGTCGGGGTCGAAGGGCTTGCCAAGATAGGCGTCGGCTCCGGTTCCGAGTCCGCGTATACCGCTCTCGCTGTCGGTTTTGGCAGTAAGAAGGATGACGGGAATGTGACAGTATTCGGGCGACTGTTTGAGCGCATGGCACAGGGCATAGCCGTCCTTGCGGGGCATGACAATGTCGCTGACCACTATGTCGGGAATGGCTACATTCAGCGTTTCCATGGCCTCCAGTCCGTCGGACACGCTGATGACATTATAATCGGGCTGCAGGAAACCGGCAATAAAGGCACTGATTTCGGGATTGTCCTCGGCAACCAATACCGTGGGTCGTCCCGGCACGAATTCCTGACTCTTTCCGGACTTGCCGTAGTCGGGATATTTCGATATGCGCGGCACGTCGCTGATTTCATTTTCGGAATACGCCCCGCGGCATATAGGTACGCCGAGCGTGAAGACCGAGCCTCCGGTTTCGGGGTCGGCGGAGTACTCCAGGGTCCCGTGGTGCATGCGGGTAAGGTGCAGGGCCCAGTTCAGCCCTATGCCGCTCCCGTCCGTTCCCGGCGTCTTGTCTATCCTCTCGAAGCGTTCGAATATCAGTTTTCGTTTGTTCTCGGCGATTCCGCTGCCGTTGTCGCTGACCCTGAACAGGGCCTTATCCCCGTCCGCATGCAGGCTGATGGCTATCCTGCCCCCGCTCGGAGTGTATTTGAGCGCATTGCTGATGAGGTTGACGAGGGCCTTTTCAATCTTGAGACTGTCTATATAGCCGCTGACACCGGGAGCGATGTCCGTCTCGAGGGTCTGTGTTTTCTCCAATGCGGCGTAGCGGAAGTTATTGGCTATGCCGTGAATGAGGGAGGAAATGTCGGTGGGGGAGACTTCGAGGGATTCGTCCTTGCTCCTCGTCGCCGGACTGTCTATGAGTTCTTCACTGTACACCCTCATTCTTTCCGCGTTTCTCTCGATAGTGTCGAGGTATTTCCTGTCTTCATCGCCGAGCGTGGCGCTCTTTTTCAGCAGACTCAGGGGCCCGCTGATGAGGGAGAGGGGAGTGCGCAGGTCATGGGAGATATTGCTCACGAAGTCTATCCTTTCCTGCTTGAGCAGGAGTTCCCTCTTTCTCATGCGGGTATTCGACCATGTCCTTATCAGGTATGCGGCCAAGGCTGCCGTGACCAATGCGTACAGGGTCTTGGCCCACACGGTCGCCCAGGGCGCGGGTCTGACTATGACGGGCAAGGACAATTCGTTGCTGCTCCATTTTCCGTTCATGTACCTTACCCTCACCATGAGGGTGTATCTGCCCGGCGGGAGATTCGAGTAGTTGATCTGAATCTTGTCGGTATATGTCCAGTTCCTGTCATATCCTTTGAGCATATAGGAATAGTTGAGCAGCAGGCCGAGGTCGAGATTCAGCCCGGAGAACATCACCGTGATGAGCTTCTGCCTGTGGTTCAATTCGATGCGGTCGACGTCCATGGGCACCTGTTCTCCGTTGACGGCTATGTATTCAAAGTGCAGGGGAATGTCGGGTTCCCTCTCGGAGAAGCTGATGGCGGCATCGACTTCGGTAAGTCCGCCATAGCCCCCGAAATACAGCTTGCCCTGAGGCGTCCTGGCCGCACAGGAAAGGGTGTAGAAATCCGAATCGCTGAAACGCCTGTCGTATATGGTATTGAAACTGCTCGTGGCCGGGTCGTAGCAAATGATATGGGCCGGGGTGTTGAACCATATCCTTCCCGAGTCGTCCGACATCAGTGAGAGTATGGAGTTGCTGGAGAGACCGGTCTCGATGTTATACATGTCGACCTTGCCGTCGGCGGGGTTGAAATGAACCAGACCCTGGTTGAAAGTGCCCATCCACATGGTGCCGTCGCCCGTGGTGACCAGGGAGTTGATACCTGACACGTCTCCGCCCAAGAGTACCGGCACGAAGTCCCTGTCCGGGAAACATTCGTAGAGACCGGCCCTGACCGTGTTCACGAATACCCTTTTGGTGCGGCTGTCGGTCAGGGAGACAGTATGGGCCTGAAGTCCTTCCCCGTTTTCTATGGGGCCCATTTCGTGAATCCTGCCGAGAGCGTCTATGAAGGTGAAGCTGAAGTTGTTGATTACCCAGATATTGCCGTTTTCGTCCTCGCTGACTGAGGAAATATTGGATTCGAAGGTGTAGGAACGCCGGAGCACAGGCAGCCCCGATTCGAGCGACCATTGGTCAAGGGTATTCAGCCTGCTGATTGTCCACAGCCTGTCATGGCTGTCCACGAAGGCGTAGAGGTGCTCGGTCGGCAGGGCGGATTTCGTCCATATTATCTCTCTGTTCTGCGGGTCGTAACCTATGTAGCCGTTGTCGGCACTCATCCACAGACGGCCTTTGGAGTCGGGGCTTATGTTGAGAATGCGGTCGGCCCCCGTCTGTCGCATGAATCCGGAGTGATTGGTGCAGTTCCTGTTGCCTGAATAGAGTCTGTACTCCCGGCCGGTTTCCATAAGCCAGATATTCCTGTCCCTGTCCACAAAGGCACTGTACCCGCTCCCCGTGAGTTCTTCGTCTATGTCGAGCCGTGTGCAGCTCCCGTCGCTGCTGTCGTAGAGGTACATCCCCCGCTGCGCAAGTCCTATCAGAATCCTCTCCTCATCGTAGGGGGTTACGAACAGCCCTCTGCGCGGCAGTTCCTCGAGTATGATGGAGGAGGCCGGGCTCCCGCTTCCCTCGGGGAGGGAAATACGCTCGAGAGTCGCGGCATCGAAAATCGCAGTTCCGCCGGAGCTGACTATCCACACGCTGTCTCCCAGTCCTGCGTTCATGCAGCGTATGCTCACATCCCTGCCGAGAAAAATTTCCTTGAGCAGTCCGAGTCCGGAATCGAGTACGTATGCCGTGGCGATGCCGTCGGTGTCTGCGACTATCCACACATGCCCGTTGCTGTCGGTGTCTACCGTGCGTATCCAGCTCAGTCCCGGACGGAAGAAGCGGCTTACAACGTTGTGGTCTTTGTCGAATTTCAGCACGCCGTCACGTCCGGATGCTACCACCGTACTGTCGTTCATGCCTATAATCCTGTGGACAGGGTTGCTTACGGCCGAGTTGGCGTTCTTGAATACACCCTTGCTGTAGCAGATTATTCCGCACTCGGTGGCGAGCCACATATCCCCGCAACTGTCGAAGCATATATCGTATATCATGTCGTTGTTGAGGTCTCCCGGCCGGTCGGAGGCATACCAGGTCAGGAAATTTTCCCCGGAATAGCGGTTCAGGCCGAAGGAAGTCCCCAGCCAGATGAAGCCGTCGGCATCCTGGGCTATGGCGTTGATGCGGTGGTTCGAGACGTGGTACGAGAAATCCGGCAGTGTGCCGTAGGCGGCAGTGGCGGCGGTTGCGTGAACAAGCAGGAGCAGCAGGCGGATTGCAGTGGTTCTCATATATGGCGGAAATGTGGTGACAGCATCTCAAATATACTCAAAATACTTCTTCACTGGCCATTTCAGCGGGCTTTGAAGGCGATTTGAAGATTCCGATATGTTTTTAGAAGAGTTTGAAAGGTTGGAAAAGGGCTTCGCTGATATGTTTGTGGCGACGCTAATAATTAACAACCAATATTGCTTATGAAGAGAATCCTGTTTCTTTGTATCGCAGTCCTTCTGTCAGTGGCGGCATTAGCCCAGGACAGGGAGATTAGCGGAAAAGTGACCGATTCCAGCGGGGAGCCTCTTCCCGGAGTCGGTGTTATGGTAAAGGGTACCTCGACCGGTACCATGACTTTGGGCGATGGAACTTTCAGCCTGAGGATTCCGGAGGATGCCATACTCGAATTCACCTGCCTCGGCTTCGAGACCATAGAACTGTCCCCGGCCGGAAGGAATACCTTCGAGATTATGTTGCGGGAGGATTCGGAACTGCTTGAGGGTACCGTGGTCATAGGTTACGGTACGGTCAAGAGGACCAATTTCACGGGTTCGGTATCAACCTATTCCGTCGGCGACGGCCCCGTGGCCAATGTTCCCAAAACCAGCGCGCTCGATATGCTGAGAGGTATAGCTCCCGGCATCACCCTTACCCAGTCGGGCATTGCGGGAGCGACGCCTTCCATACAGGTCCGTGGCCAGAAGTCCATATCAGGCAGCAGCGACCCCCTGCTGGTACTTGACGGAGTAATATACAAGGGCGACATCAATGACATCGACCCCAACTCCATCGAGAGCATGAGTGTGATGAAGGATGCAACCTCGCTGGCCTCCTACGGTTCGCAGGCCGCCAACGGAGTGATTATGATTACGACCAAAAAGGGACAGCGCGGCAAGCCTACCGTGGATTTCCGCGCATCCGTGGGACTGGTCGAGCAGAATTACAAGCCCCAGCTCCGCAACGGCGAGCAGTACGTGGAACTCATCAACGCCAGGCGCGGGGAGGACGCAGGTTCGACGAGCTGGATGGACCCTATACAGCTGGCCCGTTACGAACAGGGACTCGAGACCGACTGGATTGACTACGTTTCCCAGACCGGGGTTCAGCAGGAATACGGCGTAAGCGTTTCCGGAGGCGGAGAAGGCATGAATTACTATTTCGGAACCTCATATTCCGACCTTACCAACTTCATAAAGGGCAATCGCTTCATACGCGAGACGGTGACGGCCAGGGTGAACACGGACGTGTCGCGCTACATAAAGGCCGGCTTCAATTTCAACTGGTCCAACTTTCAGGATGACGGCGTCCGCCCTTCCTACACCCGCTACTTCTCTCCCTACGGTGACCCCTATCTCGAGGACGGTACCACCATGAGGAAGTACATACTCGGCTCATCACAGGAGACGGCGATAAACCCCCTGTGGGATGTCTACAATGGAGTCGATGCCGAAATGAGGGGCAATTCCGCCACTATTGGAGGCTATATCAACGTGGAAATACCCTGGGTGAAGGGACTCAGCTACAGGGTTACCGGCAATTATTCCACGCGCAACGTGCAGACCCGCCGTTTCTACCACGAAAACAACTTCATCCAGCCCACCGACACCGAGTACACCACGGAAACCTATGACAAATACCTCAGCCAGGCATACGGATATATCAACAATGTCAAGCGTATCAACTGGGTACTCGACAATATCCTGACCTACGACCGTGAAATAGGCGTACACTACATCAATGCTACCCTGGTGTACACCTTGGACTCCTCGCTGTACGAGGGCTATATGGTTACGGGAAGCGATTTTTCGGACATAGGAAATACCACCCTGGGCTTCTATGGCCTGACCAACGCCAGGACGCATACCATAGACGAAATCAACTACGAGCTTCACAACGACATAGGTTACCTTGCACGTGTGAACTATTCATGGGCCAATAAATATCACCTGAACGCGTCCGTGCGCCGTGACGGCAGTTCAGTCTTCGGTTCCGGCAGGAAGTGGGGTAATTTCCCCGCATTCGGAGTGGCGTGGACGATTTCGGACGAGAACTTCATGAAGCCGCTCACCTGGCTCGACTATCTCAAACTCAAGGCTTCCTGGGGCAAGAACGGAAACCAGTCGCTCGACCCTTATGGAACCCTCTCGAGAATGGCCATGGGCAAGTCAGGAGGTCTCGTAGCCTATTTCGACGGCGAGCCCGTCTACGGAGAAGCCATGACCACGCTGGGCAATCCCGACCTCGGCTGGGAAACCACGACCTCATGGAACTTCGGTTTCGAGACGGATTTCCTGAACCGCCGTTTCCACCTCGAACTCGACGCCTATACTTCCAAGACCACTGACCAGATATTTGAACGCACGATTCCCGTGATGGGCTCCGGTATCACCACGCAGTCCGCCACGATGGGACAGGTCAATAACTGGGGTATAGAGGCCTCGCTCAGAACCCAGATTATAAAGACGGGCGACATTGACTGGAGTGCCACCCTCAATTATACAATCAACCGCAACAAGCTCGTGGAACTCTACGGTGACGGCAATGACGACATAGTCAACAACCTCTTCATCGGCTATTCCCTCGGAGCGATTTACGGCTACGTATGGGACGGAGTTGTGCAGGTGGACGACTATGAGTACATGGCGGCAAATGGGGCGACTCCCGGTGACATCAAAAACAAGGACCTAAACAATGACGGAGTGATTACCGAAGAGGACCGCACCATACTCGGCTTCGAGAAAGAGAACTTCCGCATGTCGCTTTCCTCTACCTTCAGGTGGAAGAACCTGACCCTCTATGTTCTGTTCAACGGGGTTTTCTCCGGAAACGGTTATGGACTGGCCGAAAACAACGGTGCCTACCTCTCCTATACCGAAGGCATGATGTATCTGAACACGGTTTATCATCCTTTCTGGACCGAGGAGAATCCCAGCAACGTCTATCCAAAGGCATGGAATGCGGGCGGTGACCTGACAGCCCTTCAGCCTTACGGCTTCGTCCGTCTCCAGGACCTGAATATCTCATACTCTTTCCCCTCACGCTGGCTTGAAAAGGTGGGAGTCGAGGGGCTGCAGGTCTTTGTCTCCGGCCAGAACCTGTTCTTTATCGCTCCCGGTTGGGAGTACAGCGATCCCGAGGTGCGCAGCTTCCAGTCCCAGCAACTCAGGAGAACCTATACCTTCGGACTCAATATTCGTTTCTAAAGTTCTGAAAAATGAAAAAGATTTTAAGCATAGCCTTTATGGCCGTCATGTCCGGATTTCTCTGGAGCTGCAATGAGGAGGCCTTCCTGACCGAGGACCCCAAGAACCTTTATGTCCAGGAGAACGCCTTCGAGAAAGAAGCCCAGGTGGATGCGGCATTGGTCAATGCATATATAAAGTTCAATTACATGAACGGGTACTCCAATACCTTTCTGGGCCCTGACGGAGCTGCGAATATCCTTCACGGCGAAGGCTCCGACGTGCTTGACGGCACCAGCGGGGAGTCAGGGGCCTCTACGGCCTTCTCGAACTACTGGGCCCTGCTCTCGACCCATGACAATTTCAACACTCTGTGGACCTCGCTCTACCAGCTTGCCAGTTATGCGAACCTCGCACTTTACGGAATCGAAGCGGTGGGAATGGACCCCGAAGGCGAGGACACACTCTATCTGACTGCCCAGGCGCGTTTCTTCCGGGGTTGGGCCTATCTCAGGCTTGCAGAGTGTTTCGGCGGGGTGCCCATAGTCGAGGAGTTCAGCCAGGAACTGAAGTTCGACTACGTCCGCACCACCCGTGAAGAGAGCTACGCTTTTGCCATTGACGACCTGTTGTTCGCAGCGGATTATCTGCCCGACTATCCCGTCGCCTCCGGACGGGTGGCCAAAGGAGTCGCCCTCCATTTTCTCTGCGAAGCCTACCTTGCCATGGCAGTGGAAAGCGGTGAGGACAATTATCTCAACCTTGCCATAGACGCCGCCGATGAAGTCATAACCCTGCACCCCATTATGACGGAGCGTTTCGGTTCGCGAAGTCTCAACGGAAGCCAGCCCTCCAATATCCCGGATAACGGAATAGAGAGGTACAGGGCTGACGGCAATACCTTCTTCGACCTCTTCTGCGCCGGCAACTACGCCTATTCTTCCGGAAATACCGAGTCCCTGATGATATACGAGCAGCCCACATACGACAACGTGGCGGTTTATGGCGGGGATATCCTTCCCTTCGGTTCGACCTGCGGCCCTGCCTATCGCGACCTGACCTGGAGCGCGGAATATCTTCAGGAGAACTCCGCGGCAGGGGCCGGCGGCGGTCCCTGGCAGACCAATATCGACGGCACCCTCTTCCCCGGAGAGCAGCTCAGCATCTACCTGAGTATGGGAACATGGGGCATCATAAGTACCACCGACTATTCCGACGAATACGTATGGCGGGACGAGTTTGCGGACGATGAGCGCAACGACCAGATTAACCGCTATGACCCCGTAGTGATGGATGCCCTGAGTCCCCAGTATCTGGAGGTGGTTACCAAGGAAATGCTGGCCGAGCCTTCACGTCTGTCGCGTGTCTCCGGAAAGATTACCACCTGGGACCTGTGGGGCTGGAATCTCGACCACTGTTCCTCCATGGGTATTCCTTACTGCAATCAGTACGGACGCGACTGGTATGTGGCACGCAGTGCCGAGACCTATCTGCTCAGGGCGGAGGCAAAGCTCCGTTCGGGAGATGCTTCCGGAGCTGCCGACGATGTCAATGTATTGCGCAGCCGGGCCAATGCTTCAAAGATGTTTTCGGCTTCGGAGATGGACATTTACGTGATTCTTGACGAGCGTGCCCGTGAATTGTCATGGGAGGAGATGCGCTGGCCGACCCTGCTCAGAATGGGCGGACAGGGAGTGAACGAGGTTATGAAATATCAGCTCGGCAACTTCTCCAAATACGTGTACGACGCCGCAGTGTTCTCCGACAGGACATTCCCCGACTGGACCCTTTTCGCGATTCCGTACAGCGTAATCCAGCTAAACTCCGGAGCGGTTCTCGAGCAGAATCCCGGATGGAACTGACGAAGCATCTGCCGATTTCTTAGTAAATTGCGTTAACATAAAACTAATACCGCTCTATGACATCTAAATCCTTACTCGTTAAAACATTGTTGATTTTCGCAGGCTGCTGTGCCGGCTCCGTCATCCTTTCGGCCCAACCCAAGTTGAGTGCAGACAATATAGATGAAGTGCTCAAGGCCATGACCCTTGAAGAAAAGGCGACTTTGAGCGTCGGCGTGGGCTGGGGTGAACAGCTCGGCGGCATAACCGGCAGCAGCGTGGCCCTGGTGCCCGGAGCCGCAGGAACCACCAACGCCATTCCGCGCCTTGGCATTCCCGCAACGGCCCTGCCTGACGGTCCCGCAGGTGTGCGTATCAATCCGACCCGCGAGGGCAGCAACAGGACATACTATGGAACCGGCTTCCCCATAGGCACGGCACTGGCCTCTTCCTGGGACGTGGAGCTGGTGGAGGAAGTGACTGCCGCAATGGGCAATGAAGTCCTCGAATATGGGGCTGACGTGATACTTGCCCCGGCCATGAATATTCATCGCAATCCCTTGTGCGGCAGAAACTTCGAATATTTCTCCGAAGATCCCCTGCTCTCCGGCAAGATAGGCGCAGCCTACATACGCGGCATCCAGTCCAACGGGGTGGGCACTTCGGTGAAGCATTTCGCCACCAATAATCAGGAAACCAACCGCCACGAAAACGACTCGCGGGTCAGCACCAGGGCCCTGCGGGAAATATATCTCAAAGGCTTCGAAATCGCCATTAAGGAGGCCCGGCCGTGGACGGTGATGTCCTCGTACAATAAACTGAACGGAGAGTACACACAGCAGAGCAGCTCGTTGCTGACCGATGTGCTCCGCGGCGAGTGGGGCTTTGAAGGCATAGTCATGACCGACTGGGGCAATAAGGAAGGGACTGTGGCTGCCGCTGCTGCCGGAAACGACCTGATGATGCCCGGCAGCGAAATTGAGAAACAACGCATTATCGACGCTGTGAATGACGGCACACTCTCCGAGGCAGAGCTTGACAGGAATGTGCGCCGCATACTCGAATACATAGTGAAGACCCCTCATTTCCGCAACTACCGTTACAGCGACAATCCTGACCTTGACGCCCACGCGCAGATAGTAAGGCGTGCGGGAGCCGAGACCATGGTGCTGCTCAAGAACGATGACGGCCTTCTTCCCCTCAAAGCGGGCGGCCGAGTGGCGCTGTTCGGCATTTCGTCCGTAGACTTTGTTGCGGGCGGTACCGGCTCGGGAAACGTGAACAAGAGCCATGTAATCAATCTCGTGCAGGGTCTGGAAGAAGCCGGTTTCGAGCTTTGCGAAGAACTGAAGGATTTCAACGGGAAATATGTGGACTACAAGAAGGCGGAAACTGAAATCAATGGAGGTAGCTCCATGATACTCGGTACCGCCAAGATTCCCGAGGCTTCACTTCCCAGGACCTTTGTCAATTCCATGGTGGACAAAAGTGACATTTCTATCGTGGTGATAGGCAGGAATTCGGGCGAGGGCGGAGACCGCAGGGTGGACAACGACTTCAATCTGACTGCGGAGGAAAGGCAGTTGCTCGAGGATGTTGCCGCAGCCTGCCGTTATTCGGGAAAGAAGATGGTGGTGGTGCTGAATGTCGGCGGAGTTATCGAAACGGCATCCTGGAAGAACCTTCCTGATGCGATTCTGCTTGCGTGGCAGCCCGGACAGGAAGGCGGATATTCGGTCGCCGACGTGCTCACCGGCAAGACCGCTCCTTCAGGACGTCTGCCCATGACCTTCCCGCTGTCGTACATCGACCATCCCTCTTCAGTCAATTTCCCTCAGGGTTACGAAAGGCCTTCGTCTTACAGAAGGGGCGGAGTGGAAGTCCGCAACTATGACTATACGGACTATGCCGAGGACATTTGGGTGGGCTACCGCTGGTTCTCGAGTGCCGGCGAGGAAGTTTCCTATCCTTTCGGCTACGGTTTGGGATATACGGAGTTCTCGTATTCGGAGCCTAAGGTTAAAGCTTCGCAGGACGGGGGTTTCACGGCGCAAATTACAGTTACCAACGTCGGGGATGACTATGGCAGGGAAGTGGTTCAGCTCTATGTGGCCGCTCCTGCCGGAGGTCTCGAAAAGCCTGCAGTCGAGCTCAAGGCCTTCGCCAAGACGGGATTGCTCGGCCCCGGCCAGAGCCAGACCCTCGAATTTGAGGTGGACCCTTATTCTCTTGCGTCCTTTGACGAGCAGTCGAATTGCTGGGTAGCCGCCCCCGGCAGCTATACCCTGTATTTCTCGAAGGATGTCCTGACTCCCGTGCGCAACGCCAGATTCAATCTGCGCAAGGAGGCACGCTTCGAGGTTTCTTCGGCATTCGCGGCTCCTTCCGCGACTTCGGGAGGAGAGTAAATGACAATCCGCTTTTTAAAACAAAATGAAATTCAGGGTGACTCAAAAGCAACTTTTGAGTTACCCTGCACGTCTTTCTTCGAAAGACTGGGTCCGTCTCAACCCCCTGCACCCCCTGGTCAGGGGGGATTTCGCACCTAACCCGGTGCGCTCCCTTCGGGAGTTTTGACCCAACCTCTTTTCTTTGATGAATTTGTCGGTGGCAGCCTGCTCCCCTTAGTTCCGGGAGCGACTGTATTTCTATCATGAATCTACAGCCGGAATACATGGAAACTCCGTTTGAAATTGTTATAATAGTGGAGATATTGTTCTTAAACGACTAAATAGTATTTATATGAAAAGTGGAGCGATTTTTTTCCTGGGGATTGTTGCGGGGAGTATACTTACCCTTGGAGTCCTGGAACTCATAGGAGGAGGTTATTTGGGTTCTTTATATGAATTTGGGCTTAAGTCTGAAAATGAGCTTGAAACTGAGCCGACAACGGCAGGAGAAGCGACTATGAGAACTGACAGTAAAAGTTTAAATTCGGATTTCACGATTGCAGAAAATCCGGTAGAATTTACTGAATCCAAATCTTTCAAGGTGTCCAAGGTTCTTGACAATGGGGCTTTGGCCAGATGCAAATCAAAGGAAGGATACTCCTTGTATTATGGCAGTACAGTCTATATTCCGGCCAGCGGGCAGAACCTTTTCTATGAAGGACAGATAATCGAGGCCCCTATAGGAAAAAAGGTGGTACAGATAGGTGTTTACCGCTACAAAGAGTCCAAATACTCTGACGAAAAAGTCGTCCCTGTCCTGGAGTTTCAGTGATTTCGGGTCTCCTGCCCGCTGCTGGAAGGCCCCGTCTCAACCCCCTGCACCCCTGCCAGGGGGATTTCGCGCCTGTACACAATTAGTATTCGAGGGTGCACTCGCTTGGTGAACTTTCGACCCGACCCCTCTCGTTTTATCGGCCTGCCGGTACATTGATCTTCAAGACACTGCGGATGCTCTTCCCGCTTGCTCCTTATCTGCCGGAAGACCCAAGGGAAAATATGCCATATCGGTAATGCTCTTTGCAAGGGCACGCAAATCAACTTGTTACACGGACTATACCACCCGAAATGTCCGGGCCGCAAAATTCCCGGACAGGCGTCAATTAAGAGTAATGTTAACGCTTTTTTGCAGCCGATGAATAAGAATACAGGCCTTTTTTAGTAAATTCAAGCAATTTGGCCTCCAAAACTGACTGTACAAGCACTATATACTAATAACCAACACTAATCAGATGCACTCTATTTCAAGATTTCTAACCATGCTCCTTTTCACGACATTCGCGTGCGTGTGGGGAGTTCTTCAGGCAGATGCCCAGGATTTTACTGTCAGCGGTAATGTTCGTGACGCATCGGGAGAGCCTCTTCAAGGAGCGGTAATCATGGCCCGGACAGGCAATTCGACAATAGGCGAAATCACTGATGCCCGGGGCTATTATTCAATTACAATTCCTTCTTCCGTAAGAACATTGAGTTTTTCCATGCTCGGCTACGAGGAAGAAATTGTCAACATTTCAGGACGCAGTGTCATAGACGTGATTCTGTCCGAGTCGTCTATCTACCTCGAGGAAGCCGTGTCCATCGGCTATGCCAAGGTAAAGAGAAAGGACCTTACAGGTTCCTCCGTATCCGTTACGGGAGGCGAACTTGCCCAGATTCCCGTTACTACGGCGGCACAGGCCCTTACCGGAAAGGCGGCGGGTGTGAGCATTGTCACTCAGAGTGGAGCTCCGGGGTCGGACATGAATATCACCATTCGTGGAGGAAACTCCATTACCCAGTCCACCTCGCCCCTGTACATAGTTGACGGATTTGCAATGGATGATGCTCTCAAGATGGTGGCCATCAATGATATTGAGAGTATCGACGTGCTCAAGGACGCCTCCGCCACCGCAATTTACGGAGCCCAAGGTTCCAACGGTGTAATATTGATTACCACCAAGTCGGGCAAGGAAGGCAAGACCTCGGTTACCTACAATGCCTACGCTCAGTTTGAGCGCATCAGCCGCAAGCTCCCGCTGCTTGGGGTCGAGGATTATGTCAAGTATCAGTATGAGTACGCTCTGCTGAACACGAGCGGACGTATAGCGGACTGGGCGGATATGTTCGGCGGTTCAATTTCCGACCCTGACTTCTACACGGGAGCCTATTCGAGAATCCACAGCCAGTATGGAGACAAGGAGGCCATTGACTGGCAGGAACTCGTATTCGGCAACACGGGTTTCACCCAGTCGCACAATGTCAGCATCAGCGGAGGCAACGAAAAGACCAGGTTCCTTGTCAGCTGGAACTACAATGACCAGGACGGTATAATGGAAAAATACGGTTATTCAAACAATACCGTCCGCGCCAAGATCAATCATGAACTCTACAAGGGCGTACGCCTGGACTTCAACACCTCCTTTGCCAACACCCGCACCGACGGAGGAGGAAGCCTGGGCTCTGCGTTGAGAAAAACGCTCATGCAGCCGCCTACGGGAGGAATTCTTTTCACCGACGAGGAACTCATAACCCAGAACCTGACAGAGGAGTTCCGCAAACTCGAAGGCCAGTATGACCTCGACAATCCTCTGCTGGAGAACCAGGCCATAGACAATAATCTTTACAACAGGCTTTTCACCGTTAACGCAGGATTGGAAATAGACTTCCTGCAGGATTTCACGTGGAGGACTGCCGGAAGCTACTCATGGAACTCCCTGCGCCATGACTATTGGGATGACGGAACCACGCGCGCAGCCGAGTCATACAAGACTGACACTCAGGATGATGTGTATCCATACGGTTGGAGAGAAAGTACGGAGAAATATTCATGGCAGATAACAAATACCCTGAATTGGGGGCACACGTACGGGCGGCACTCCGTAAGCGCCCTCATAGGTCAGGAAGTCCTTTTCAATCATAAACAGAACGAGAAGAATACCTATTACGGCTTTCCGGAGAACAACTTCGGACTCAACAATATAGGTATGGCCCAATCCTACAGCAGGGAGTCCGGGATGACGGAGAGTGCGCTCGCATCTTTCTTTGTCCGGGCCATGTACAGTTATGCGGACAAGTATCTGCTTACGGTTTCCGCCAGAGCGGACGGTTCGTCAAAATTTGCGAAGGGTAACAAATGGGGCTTCTTCCCCTCGGCATCGGCCGCATGGCGTATATCGCAGGAGGATTTCTACCGCGGCAGTGCGTTCAGCACGGTGGTGAACAGGCTGAAACTGCGTTTTGGTTACGGAACTTCTGGTAATTGCAATGTGGATGACTATATCTATACTACAGCCTACAGTGCCGGCCACTATGCCATAAATGGTGCAGATGTGTCCACTCTTGTACCTGGAACGATTCTCGGAAACTCCGATTTGAAGTGGGAGACGACGAGGTCGCTGAACATAGGCGCGGACCTCGGTTTTGCCAGGGACTATGTGAACATGAGCGTGGATTTCTATAACAACCGTTCCGATGACCTCATAATACTGAACGATATTCCCAATACGACGGGCTATACCCAGCAGTACCAGAATCTCGGTTCTGTCCGTAACCGTGGAGCCGAGCTCGTAATCAACTCGGTAAACATTGACAGAAACGGTTTCCGCTGGACCACCGACTTCAATATCTCGATGAACCGCTCCAAGGTTCTCTCGCTGTACGGCCTGGAGGGCAAAGATTATATGTATTCCACCTGGGGCGACACTTATGAGAACTGGACGGCCTACTTCCTCGTAAAGGTAGGGGAGCCTCTCGGACAGTTCTTCGGCTACGTGTATGACGGAGTCTATACTACCGATGACTTTATCCAGAATGCTGACGGAAGTTATACTCTCAAGGACGGAGTGCCTTATGATTCCAACCGCAGCCGTGACGAGGTGAAGCCGGGCGATATGAAGTTCGTGCCCCAGACGGACGCGACCGATGAGGACGGCAATCCCGTCTACACACTCTCTACCAACGATGACAAAACCGTTTTGGGTAATTCAAATCCCCTTTTCAGTGGCGGTCTGGCCAACAGTTTCTCCTGGAAGGGCTTTGATCTCTACATTTTCATGAACTTCAGCATAGGCAACAAGGTGTGGAACCTGAACAAGGTACGCTACTACGGGCCCTACCTTGGCAACATGAATTCTTTTGCGGAAATGGCTGACCGTTTCACCTTGATAGATCCCGATACGGGACTGGAAACGACCAACCTCGAAAGGCTTGCCGAACTCAACCCCAACCAGCACGACAAGACCATGCTCTGGAGCCTGAACACCTACAACAATTATTCTGTGTCATGTCCCATGTCGCTGTTTGTGGAGGACGGCTCATTCTTGAGGATAAACACCATAACTCTCGGATATACCCTTCCTTCAAAGATTACAAGCAAGGCCCGCATCGAGAGTCTGCGCTTCTATGTGACGCTGAGCAATATCTGGACATTCACCTCGTACAGCGGCTATGACCCCGAGGTGTCCGTGAGCAGCAGTATTCTGCAGGCGGGAACCGACAGTTCATCTTTCCCCAAGACCCGTGGCTGCGTTATAGGTCTGAATCTCAATTTCTAAACGCAAACGAACAATATCAAATGAACAATTCAGTTATGCACAATATGAAAAAGTACAGATATATACTGGCTCTCGCCCTGCCGATTCTGGCGCTTTCGTGCGATAATTTCCTCGAAATTCCCTCGGAAACAAAATTCGACAGCCAGACTGTTTTTCAGGATGAGTCCAGGGCCGAAATGGCCGTTCTCGGTGCCTATGAAGCCGGGTGGAGCGATGAACTCTGGTATCAGCTCGGAATGGGTACCGACGAGGTTTACTCGACCGAAAGTGTCACGAACTCAAAATTCCAGCTCGGGAACTATATGCTCTCGGCGTCAAGGACCGGTGGCTGCTTCTCAACTTTCTACGCCGCCATTGAATATGCCAATGTGTGCATACGCAATCTGCCGAATCTGGAGCAGAGCGACAATGTCAATAAACTGCTCGGCGAAAGTTACGCCATAAGGGCGGCGGCCTATTTGAACCTCTTGCGCTATTGGGGCGATGTCCCTTATACGGATGTTCCGGTAGAAGAACTGGATACTTTCTACTCGTCAAGGACGAGCCGTGATGAAATTTATGACAATATCATCGCCGACCTGCAGACTGCCACGGAACTTGTGCCCTGGAAGAGCGAAATCACCAACTTCACTCCGGAGCGCTATTGCAAGGAGTCTGTCTATGGCCTGCTTGCACGCACGGCCCTTTACGCGGCCGGGTACTCTTTGCGCTGGGATTTGGAAACCTATGCTGAAAGCTCGCTGGAGATTGCCAAACGTCCTGATTCCGACAGAGTCAGGGAATTGAACAAAATAGCCATGGATGCCTGCATGGAGGTTATGGAGCGGGGTTCATTCTCCCTGGCTTCAGACTTCGATCAGATATTCCGCGACCTGCTGAACGGCGAGTACAACCAGGAATCCATGCTTGAACAGGGCTTTTACGGTACCAACGTGACAAGCATTCACGGTTATACTAACGGAGCATCCGCACACACCAGCTCCATAATAGGCAAGGCATATCCTCAGATGAGAATCAACCCCATTCTGTATTTCGACTACGAAGAAGGGGACACCCGCAGGGATGTCACGATATGCCAGTATGCAATCGATGCTGAAAGTCTTATCTACGAAATGCCTTACGGATGTTTCTATATAGGCAAGTTCCGTCCGAACTGGAAGTCCACAATAGGTACTGCAGTGAACGCCCGTGATATAAACTTCCCTCTTTTACGCTATGCCCATATCCTCCTGATGTATGCCGAGGCGGCAAACGAGTATTACGGTGCTCCCGACAGCTATGCGACAGAGGCACTCAGACAGGTGAGACTCAGGGCTTTCGGCGGTGATTCAGACAAGGTGGGTGAGATTCCTTCGGACCACGACGGCTTCCTCGAGGCCATAATCGAGGAGAACAAGCTGGAGTTCGCCGGCGAATCCTGGAGGCGCACGGAACTCTGCCGTTGGGGCATACTTTACGAAACTCTTGTCGAAAACAAGGCCGAGATGATGAAGCTGGCGGGACGCGAAGGGCGTTATGCTACGGCCGACCGTTACCGCGTGTTCGTGCCCCAAGCTGCCGTTTTCAGTGACCCGGACAACAATATTCCTTATATTGCCCTTACTGACACGCAGTTGACAACCGCGCAAATAGAGGCCTACGAGGCACAGGGATATGTGGTAGTCGACATGCAGGATTCAATTTCACCCTGCACCCACGCCGACAGCAACGAGATAATGCCTTTCGGCGTATTTGTGGAGGAGTCCGACGGTCTCAGGGTATACACGGGAAGTGACGGTTTCGAGGACAACGTGCGCTACTCGAATCTGTTCGGCGGCCTGGTACTCTGCCATTCCGAGATTCTGCCGCTTGCACAAACCGATATTGATGTCAATCTGGGCCTTACCGGACAGCAGGTGCCCGGTTATTAGCATTTAATCCGATTTGCGATGAAAAGTTTCTATCTTCTGATTTGTGCCGCGCTCCTGGCCGGATGTTCCGGGAGCGGAAAGATTGACAGATATGCCCTGGTCACGAGGAACAATCCCCATGTGACCGAGCTGAACCCCCTCCATTCCCTGACTCTCGGTAACGGGGAGTTCGCGATGACCTTCGATGCTACCGGCCTGCAGACTTTCCCCGAGTATTATGCTGACGGGCTTTCCCTCGGGACTTTCAGTGAGTGGGCCTGGCATTCCTTCCCCAACCCCATGGGCTATACCGAGTCGGAAACTTTGGAAGACCATCCCCTTCCCGGCCATCCCTCGGGATTGTATGCCGTACAGAAAGGTTATTCAATGTCCGGGCGCGGCCAGGCTGCTGCCGAATGGATACGGGCCAATCCGCATCGCATGCATTTGGGCAACATAGGTTTTGCCGGAATGCAGCCCGACGAGATTGAAAATGTGGACCAGACCCTCGATATGTGGAACGGGGAGCTTGTCTCCGATTTTACTTGGAAAGGCATACCCGTGTCGGTCAGGACGGCCTGTGCCGGGGATGCCGATGTTTTGGCCGCTTCAGTCAGCTCGCCGGAAGCCCTTCCTTTGCTCCTTCGTTTCCCCTATCCGAGCGGAGTCCATACCGACAGCGGCTGCGATTGGGACAAAAACGAGCTTCACAGTTCCGAGATTGTGTATGAAACTCAGGGATATGCGCTGATACGCAGGCAGCTCGACTCGAGCGTGTATTACGCCGCCCTCAGTTGGGAGGGACAGGCAGAGCTCGAGGAACTGTCGGGGAATGTGTTCAAAATCCAACCGGAAGACGGAGACTTTTCATTCACGCTCGCATTTTCGCCGGAGGAACCGCTACGCGGACATCCCGACTTTTCCTCCGTTCTGGAATCCGCTTCGCAAATGTGGAATGACTGGTGGAAAACCACGGGCGTAATAGACTTTTCCCGGTGTACCGACCCGAGGGCGGCCCTGCTCGAACGCCGGGTAGTGCTGTCCCAGTACCTTATCCGGGCCCAGGAGGCACAGAATTATCCTCCCGCCGAGACAGGACTGACCTACAATTCCTGGTACGGCAAGTTTCATCTTGAGATGGTCATGTGGCACAGTTTCCATTATGCCACGTGGAATCATCCCGAACTCCTGGAAAAACAGCTTGCATGGTACAAGACAGCCTTGCCCATTGCAAAGGAGATTGCCCTTCGTCAGGGCTTTGAAGGCGTACGTTGGATGAAGATGACTGACCCGAGCGCCCGTGAAGCTCCGTCGGATGTGGGCTCGTTCATTATATGGCAGCAGCCCCACCCCATATATATGGCCGAACTGATATACAGGGCCGGAGCGAAGCCGGAATTTCTTGAGGAGTATTACGATTTGGTGCAGGAGTCTGCCCGCTTCATGGCTGATTTCGTAAGCTATGATGAGGCCGGCGACAGGTATATAATAGAAGGGGCCTGTGCCGCCAATGAATCTTATGACGAGAACAGCACGGTGAATCCGGCCTTTGAAATGTCCTACTGGCATTTCGGACTGGGGCTTGCCCAGCTGTGGCGCGAAAGGATGGGGCAGGAGAGAGTGCCTGAATGGGATGAAATACGTGAAAAACTCGCCCCTCTGGCACAGAGTCCCGACGGAATTTACCTGCCGGCAGAGAAGGGGCCCGGCATCCCCGATTTTGAAAACATGGTGGTCCCGCTTGAACTTCCGGCCCCCGCTCCTGCAGGCGGATATGTGAACGGACAAAGGCCCGGGCCGCAGACTGTGGCTGCAAATCAGGCGGGAGAGGATTATGATCCTTTTTATGTCAAGGCCACTTCAAGCGAAAATCTGCTCGCTTTCGGGGTCTTGCCCATGTGTCGCCTGTTCGACTTTGAAACCATGGAGAGGACCCTCGGGAGAGCCGTCGAGAACTATGGCTGGGAAGGCGGAAGCTGGAGCTGGAATTTTCCCTCATTGGCAATGAACGCCACGAGGCTGTTGCATCCGGAAGAGGCTGTCAGGGCCATTACTATGGACAATCGCAGCGAACTCCTGCTTCCCAGTGGAAACAATTACCGCTCCGAGACCCTGCGCATGTATCTCCCCGGCAACGGAGGGCTCTTGCTTGCGGTAGGTATGATGTGCGCGGGCTGGGACGGTTGCGAGGTGGAAAACCCTGGTTTCCCGAAGGACGGCAGCTGGGACGTGCGTTGGGAGGGTCTGAGTCCGCTGCCTTAGCATTTTTGCCCGATTCCCGTTCCGATTGAAAAGAAAGCAGTAAATTTGCCCCTCAGTAACGACAACAAAAGCCTGTATTGAGATATGAAAATAGTATTTCTTGAAGCGTCCTCGTTCGGGCCTATACCTTTGGACGAACTCTTTACTCTCGGTGAAATGACCATGTATGCCCACAGCACCACTGAGGAGGCAATGGAGAGGGTCGGGGATTGTGAGGTACTGATAGTGAACAAGGTACGCGTGACGGACGAGCTTATGGCCCGTGCGCCCAAGCTCAGGCTGATATGCGAGGCGGCGACAGGAGTGAACAATATCGACGTCGAGGCAGCGGAAAGGCGCGGCATCATAGTGCGCAATGCCGTGGCTTACTCTACCGATTCCGTTGTCCAGCTGACCTTCACCCACCTGCTTTCATTAGTCTGCACTGCCCCGTATTACGACAATTTCGTCAAGAGCGGGGCATACTCCCGCAGCAGCCTCTTCGCCGATACGAATCATCCCTTTATGGAACTCAGCGGCAAGACCCTGGGCATCATAGGTATGGGCAATATAGGCAGGAAGGTGGCCTCGGTGGCTACGGCCTTCGGAATGAAGGTGGTCTATTACTCCACCTCAGGAACGGGCCATTGCCGGGACTACCCCTGTCTGTCCCTCGAAGAACTCCTCCGTGTCTCGGATGCGGTGAGCATACACGCGCCGCTCAATGAGAGGACGGAAGGCCTGATAGGTTCTGAGGAGCTGAGGATGATGAAGCCTGCGGCAGTGCTGATCAATATGGCGAGAGGCCCCATAGTGAATGAGGCCGAACTCGCCGGGGCCGTGGATGAGGGCGTAATAGCCGGGGCTGCGCTCGATGCCTTCACGAAGGAGCCCCTGCCCGAAGACAGTCCTCTGCTTCACATGAAGCATCCCGAGCGCATGCGCTACTCCCCCCACGTGGGCTGGGCAAGCACCGAGTCCTTGAAAAGACTCGTGTCCATCATTGCCGACAATATACGCAAGGGCTGGTAGAGTCTACTTGTACTCGTCCCAGCTCTTGATACTTATCTCGTCCGGCGATTTTGCACAGAACGCGCGTATATAGGCAGTTGCAAGTCTGCTGTTGGTAATCAGCGGCACATTGAAATCGATGGCGGCACGGCGCATCTTGTAGCCGTTGCTCAGTTCGTTGTGGGTGAAATTCTTCGGGATATTCACCACGAGGTCCACCTTGTGCGCTTGTATCAGCTCCAGGGCGGAGGCCGTGTTGCCGCTGTCATCGCTCTCATTCGGCCACAGTGCCTTCATGGCGGGTACTCCGTTCTCGTTCAAGTATTTGCACGTACCTGCCGTGGCGTATATGCATATACCCTTTTCGTAGAGTTTATGGCAGCCGAGCAGCAGGTCCGCCTTCTGTATGGGGTTTCCTGAAGAAATGAGAACCGCATTCTGAGGTATCCTGTTGCCCACCGAGAGCATGGCCTTGAGCAGGGCCTCGTCGAGGTTGTCGCCTATGCAGCCTACCTCACCCGTAGAGGCCATGTCCACTCCGAGCACGGGGTCGGCCTTGCTGAGCCTGGAGAAGGAGAACTGGGAGCATTTGATTCCCACGTATTCCAGTTCGAAGGGGTCGATGCCCACGGGTTCGGGATGCTGGCCGAGCATACATTTGGTAGCCAGGTCTATAAAATTGACTTTCAGAACCTTGGAAACGAAGGGGAAGCTTCGGGAGGCCCTGAGGTTGCATTCTATGACCTTGATATAGTTGTCCGTCGCGAGGAACTGGATATTGAAGGGGCCGGTGATGTGCAGTTCCGCGGCTATCGCTGCCGTGGTCTTGCGTATCTTGGCCGCAGTGATACCGTAAATCTTCTGGGGAGGGAACTGTATGGTGGCGTCTCCCGAATGTACTCCGGCGAATTCTATGTGCTCGGAGATTGCCGAAGCTATCACCTTGCCGTTGTCAGCCACCGCGTCGCATTCGAGCTCCTTGCACCTCTGCATGAACGAGCTGATGACCACGGGATGCTCTTCGGACACTTCCACGGCCATTGCGAGGAACACTTTCAGGTCCTCCTTGCTGTAGCACACGTTCATTGCCGCTCCGGAAAGCACGTAGGACGGCCTTACAAGCACGGGGAAGCCCACTTCCTCGATGAATTTGTCAATGTCGTCCATGGTCGTGAGCTCACGCCAGCGCGGCTGGTCTATGCCGAGCTTGTCGACTATCATGGAGAACTTGTTGCGGTCCTCGGCCCTGTCTATATCGTCGGCGGAGGTTCCGAGTATCTTCACTCCGCCGCGCATCAGAGGCAGGGCGAGATTGTTGGGAATCTGTCCTCCCACGCTGACTATCACGCCATAGGGATTCTCGAGTTCGCATATATCCATTACGGTCTCGTAGCTCAGTTCGTCGAAGTACAGCCTGTCGCAGACATCGTAGTCTGTGGATACGGTCTCCGGGTTGTAGTTTATCATTATGGACTTGTATCCCTCCTTGTGCAGGGTATGGAGGGCATTGACGCCGCACCAGTCGAACTCCACGCTGCTGCCTATGCGGTAGGCCCCGGAACCGAGCACTATCACCGACTTGTTCCCTTCGCTGAAACTTATATCGTCAACCTCGCCGTTGTAGCTGAGATAGAGGTAGTTGGTGTTTGAGGGAAATTCCGCGGCAAGGGTGTCAATCTGTTTTACCCGCGGTCTGAGTCCGAGGGATTTGCGGTAGTTCCTGACCCTGCTTTCGGGAATATTGAAGACCCTGCCTATCTGTATGTCCGAGAAACCCAGACACTTGGAGCGGCGGAAGAGTTCTTCCGACACATCCTCGGGCCGGCTGCATTTCTCGAGTTCGCGGTAACAGTTCTCTATATTTTCGAGCTTGTCGAGGAACCACTTGTCTATGCGGGTCAGTTCGTGTATTCTGTCCACGCTGTAGCCCGACTGCAGGGCGGCCGCAATGGCGAAAATGCGGGTGTCGGTAGGATTCTTGAGCGCATAATCGAGGTCCTCGTCCTTGTAGGGTTTGTTGCAGACGAAGCCGTTGGCTCCCTGGCCTATCATGCGCAGTCCCTTCTGTATGGCTTCCTCGAAATTCCTGCCTATGGCCATAACTTCCCCCACGCTCTTCATGCTGGAGCCGATTTCGCGGGAGACTCCCTTGAATTTCGCGAGGTCCCAGCGGGGGATTTTGCAGACGACGTAGTCCAGGGCCGGTTCGAAGAAGGCCGGGGTGGTCTTGGTCACGGAATTCTTGAGTTCGAAAAGGCCGTATCCGAGTCCGAGTTTGGCGGCGATGAAGGCGAGGGGATAGCCGGTGGCCTTGGAAGCAAGGGCCGAAGAACGGCTGAGCCTGGCATTGACTTCAATCACGCGGTAGTCATCACCCTCCGGGCTGAAGGCATACTGCACATTGCACTCTCCGACTATGCCGACGTGCCGCACTATATCTATGGCTATCTTGCGCAGGAAGTGGAATTCCCCGTTCGACAGGGTCTGGGAGGGGGCCACCACTATGCTTTCGCCGGTATGTATTCCGAGAGGGTCGAAATTCTCCATGTTGCAGACCGTGATGCAGTTGTCGTAGGAGTCCCTCACCACCTCGTACTCGATTTCCTTCCATCCGCGCAGGGACTTTTCCACCAGCACCTGAGGGGAGAAGGAGAATGCCTTGCCGGCTACGGCATCGAGTTCCTGCTCGTTTTCGCAGAATCCCGAACCCAGGCCTCCGAGGGCGTATGCCGCACGGATTATCACGGGATAGCCTACCGAAGCGGCTGCGGCACGGGCTTCTTCGAGATTGGATGCCGCATGGGACTTGATGGTCTTGACCTCGATTTCATCGAGTTTCTTCACGAAGAGTTCGCGGTCCTCCGTATCCATAATGGCCTGCACGGGGGTTCCGAGCACTTTCAGGCCGTATTTCTCCATGATGCCGTTCTTGTAGAGTTCCACTCCGCAGTTCAATGCGGTCTGGCCTCCGAACGACAGCAGTATTCCCTGGGGCCTTTCCTTGGCTATGACCTTTTCCACGAAGAAGGGCGTCACCGGGAGGAAGTAAATCTTGTCCGCCACACCCTCGGATGTCTGTACCGTGGCTATGTTGGGGTTAATCAATACCGTGCTTATGCCTTCCTCGCGCAGGGCCTTCAGGGCCTGGGACCCGCTGTAGTCGAATTCTCCGGCTTCGCCTATCTTCAGTGCTCCGGAGCCGAGCACAAGGACTTTCTTTATATTCGTGTCAACCATATTCAGAAACTTGATATCCCGTTCTAAAGTCTTGAAATGAATTCGTCGAAAAGGAATTCGGTGTCCACCGGACCGCTGCAGGCCTCGGGGTGGAACTGGGCCGAGAAGAAGGGCTTGGTCTTGTGCTTTATGCCTTCGTTGGTGTTGTCATTCATGTTGATGAAGGCGGGCTCCCATTCCCTGCCGAGGGTGCTGTTGTCCACTGCGAAACCGTGGTTCTGCGAAGTGATGAAGCATCTGTCTGTCCCGCACATGCGCACGGGCTGGTTGTGGCTGCGGTGGCCGTATTTGAGCTTGAAGATACCCGCCCCGGAGGCCATGGACATCAACTGGTTGCCCATACATATCCCGAAGACGGGTTTGTCGCCCTCGAGGGCCCTGGCTATGTGCCTTATGGCCGTTCCGCAGAGTGTGGGATTGCCCGGACCGTTGGAAATGAACAGGCCGTCCCAGTCGAGGGTGTGGAAATCATAGTCCCACGGAACCCTTATGACCTCGACCCCGCGGGAAATGAGACAGCGGAGTATCTGGTGCTTGACTCCACAGTCCACGAGCACTACCTTCTTATCGCCTGAACCGTAATGTATTATCTCCTTGCAGCTGACTATGGCCACCTGGTTTTCCCTGTCGGGATTATAGAAGTCTATCTCTTTCTCCCCGACGCCCTCCGGGACGATTTTGCCGAGCATGGCGCCCTCCTCCCTGATTATCTGGGTGAGTTGGCGGGTGTCGATTCCGCAGATTCCAGGTATCTTCTCGGACTCGAGCCATTCCCCGAGACTCATTTTGGCGTCCCAGTGGCTGTACTTCTCGCTGTAGTCTGAGATTATCAGCCCCCTCACGTGGATTTTCCCGGATTCGAAGTTGACGCTGAGTCCCATGGAATCCTTCTCCCTCGAAGGGATGCCGTAGTTGCCTATCAGCGGGTAGCTGACACAAAGAATCTGTCCGGAATAGGACGGGTCGGTAAGGCTTTCGGGGTAGCCGACCATGGCCGTGGAGAAGACGACCTCCCCGCTTGCCGGGCCGTCATAGCCGAAACTCCATCCGTGCAGGATGTGGCCGTTTTGTAGAACGAGCGATGCTTGCTTGCGTTTCTTTTCCATATATCACCAATTGGCCGCTTCCTCCATTAGAGCGGCTATCTTATCATTGCACAAATTGCCCATACTGCCGGCGTGGGTGTGTCCGAGGTCTGCCACCCTGAGCGTGGAAAGGTCTCCGAGGGAACTCTCGAAGCGGCCGGCATTGACTTCAATCCCCACCTGCCTGTATGCCTCCCTGAAAGGTACTCCGGCGAGGGTGCGGCGGTTGACCTCCTCGACCGTAAAGAGATGGCCGTACAGGGGGTTGTCGAGTATATGAGGGTTTATCTCAATGGAGCCGAGCATGTAACAGGCCATGTCGAGACACTCGCGCATGAGGTCCAGACGGGGGAAGAGTATGTCCTTGAGCAGCTGGTAGTCACGATGGTATCCGTGGGCCATGTTGCTGCAGAGCATGGAGATTTCTCCCTCGCAGGCCAGAATCATGTTGCATTTTCCGCGCATGATTTCCCACACGTCGGGGTTCTTCTTGTGCGGCATGATGCTCGACCCTGTAGTCAGTTCGTCGGGGAAATGGATGAAGCCGAAATTCGGACACATATACATACAGCAGTCCGAGGCGAACTTGTTGAGCGTGAGGGCCACGCTGCCGAGGGCTGAAGCCACGCACCTTTCGGCTCTGCCCCTTTCGAGCTGGGCTGCAACGCTGTTGTACACGGGACTGTCGAAGCCGAGCAGGGCGGTGGTCATCTCCCTGTCGAGGGGAAAGGAGTTGCCGTAGCCCGCAGCGGAACCGAGGGGATTGCGGTTGATGACCCTGTAGGCCGCGTGCAGAATATGCATATCGTCCACAAGGGCTTCGGCGTAGGCCCCGAACCAGAGTCCGAAGGATGAGGGCATCGCGAGCTGGGCGTGGGTGTAGCCGGGCAGGATGACGTCGCTGTATTTTTCGCTGAGTTCCTGCAGTATGCCGAAAAGTGCAAGCACTCTGTCCCTTAGGGATTTGAGCTCGTCGCGCAGGAAAAGTTTGAGGTCGACGAGAACCTGGTCGTTGCGGGAGCGTCCCGAATGTATCTTCTTGCCGGTCTCGCCGAGTTCGCGGGTGAGCATGAGTTCCACCTGGGAATGTATGTCTTCAACGTCATCCTCGAGCCTGAAGTCCCCCTTTTCTATGCTCGCGGCTATCCTTTCGAGGGCCGAATCGAGAGTCGACAGCTCGCCGGCGGTGAGCAGCCCTATGCTTTCAAGCATGCGTATATGCGCCCTGGAGCCCATGACATCGTATTTCGCGAGCCTGAGGTCGAGAATGCGGTCATTGCCCACCGTAAATTCCTCTACTTTTCCGGTGGCACTCGTTCCTTTATTCCACAATGTTGCCATAAAAAGTCTCTATAAATGCCGTATAGCCTTCTATTCCCCGGCGTATTTCGTCAGTAAGTATGTATTCGTCAGCCCTGTGTGAGCGTGAGGAGTCTCCCGGCCCCATTTTGATGGCATCACAGCGAAGCCTCATCCAGTCCGAGGTGGTGGGGGAGGAGAAGGTCTCTATGCCGAGGGCCCTGCATGTTGCGAGCAGGGGAGAGCCTGGTGCCGTGGCGGAGGAACGGTTTTTCAGATTCCTTGCGCTCAGGCGGCTCCGGCACAGGGCCTGGAGTTCTTCGAGCAGTTCCGCATTGCTGTACTGTTCGGTCGGCCTTATATCCACAACGAAACGGCAGCTGCCCGGGATTACATTGTGGGCCGAGCCGGCTTCTATCTGGGTCACGTTCAGCCTGACCTCGCCCATCGTGGGGGAAAGTCTGGTGAATTTGTGTCCGCGTAGTGCTTCAATGTCGTCAATGGCAATGTAAAGGGCGTTTATACCCTCGTTTCTCGCCGCGTGTCCGCTCCTTCCGACTGCTTCGCCGTCTATGACCAGAAGGCCGCGCTCGCTCGTAGCCGCCTTCATCTGCGTGGGTTCGCCGACTATGGCCCAATCGGGCACGGGGTAATTGTCATCGCTTTCCAGCACGCCGCCGGGACCGAAAACCGATTCGGCGCCGTCGCTTCCCGACCTTTCTTCCTCGCAACTCAGGACAAGCAGCAGGTTGACCGGCAACTCGCTTTCATAAAAACGGCGGAATGTGGCAATAAACGATACCACACTGCCGCCGTCATCATTCGAGCCGAGTCCGCAGACCATACTGTCATCGCAGCCCGGGTCGTATGGGTCCCTGGTATATCCCGACGATGGTGGAACCGTGTCGATGTGGGCGCATAGGGCCAGGGTATTTTTGCATGCCTGCCAATGCCTGTTGACAGCTATGAGATTGTTGCCGTGGCGGGTGTGGGGCAGGCCGAAGTCATCGAGGGCGCGGTCAAGCAGAGAACAGACTCCGTCCTCCCCGAATGAAGGGGAGGGGATACGTACCATCTGCCTGAGCAGTTCGATATATTCCCTTATATCAGTCATCCAAAGTCAGTCTTGTGCCGCTTTCTTCCAGCAAGCCGGAGGAACTGCGAATTACCACCGAAATCGCACCGTTGCGGAGGGCGGCAAGGGAGTTTTCAATCTTGGGAATCATGCCGCCGGCTATGGTTCCCGCAGCCTTGAGCCGGGCAAATTCCGCCGGGCCTATATGCGGTATCACGTCCGCTCCGTCTTTTCCGTCGCAAAGTACGCCATTTTTTTCGAAACAATAAAGAAGTTCCGCATTTAATGCCGCGGCTATGCTCATTGCGACCGTGTCGGCGTTGGTGTTGAGAAGCTCTCCGTGGCCGTCGTGGTTTATGGCACTGAACACAGGGACAAGGCCGAGGGAACACAGCGACTTTATGAGGCCGACATTCACCGAAGCGGGGGTGACATCGCCCACATAGCCGTAATCGACTTCCGTGACGCCGTCGGAGAGCAGCAGGGGCGGGCGTCGCCTTGCGGTGATTGCCGAACCGTCACAGCCGGCAAGTCCTATGGCGTTGCAGCCGCGGGACTGGAGCAGGGCACAGATATGCTTGTTGCACCAGCCGGCATACATCATGGTCACCGTCTTGAGGGTCTCGCTGTCAGTGACCCTCCGGCCCTCTATCATCACCGGTTCATGGCCGAGCCGGCGTTCCAGGGAGCTGGCAGCGACTCCGCCGCCGTGTACCAGTACCCGTGGCCCCTGCAGGGAGGCGAATTCCTCGCAGAAAGTTTCCAGTTTCCTTTCATCATCGACTACGTTGCCGCCTATCTTGAATACTTTCATGATTTTCCGGTTTTATAAAGACTTTTTCCCGATTTTAAAGCTGTTTTCGGTTTTCAAATCAGCTTTCCCGATGACAGCCCGCGAAGCGGGGCAGACGGGCTAAAGTTCCTTGAGCATACGTTTCAGCACCGTCTGAGCGGAAACCACGCGGTTCGCCGCCTCCGGAATCACAAGGGAACGGGGACTCTCAATCACATCATCGCTCACTATCATGTTCCTTCTGACCGGCAGGCAGTGCATGAAGAAGGCGTTGTTTGTCAGGGCCATTTTCCCGGAGTTCACTGTCCAGTCCATATCCCTGGAGAGCACCTTTCCGTAGTTCTCTCCTTCAAAGGCCGCCCAGTTCTTGGCATAGACAAAGTCGGCTCCCTTGAGGGCTTCGTCCTGGTCATGGCAAACCACTGCGTCGCGGGTAAATTCGGGCGAGAGGTCGTAACCTTCAGGATTGGCTATCACGAAATCGTAATCCGTCATGCTCATGCCCTCGGCGAAAGAGTTGGGCACAGCCTGGGGGAGAGCCTTGGGATGCGGCGCCCAGGTCATCACCACCTTGGGCCTGGCAGTAGACTTGTGTTCCTCTATGGTGATAATGTCTGCAAAGGTCTGCAGCGGATGACGTGTCGCGGCCTCCATGCTGAATACAGGTTTTCCGGAGTATCGTATGAACTGATTGAGCACAGTCTCGCCGTAATCATCCTCCTTGCTTTCAAAACGGGCGAAGGAGCGTACGCCTATTATGTCGCAGTAGCTGCCCATCACCGGGATGGCTTCGAGCAGATGTTCGCTCTTGTCGCCGTCCATGACAACGCCCCGTTCGGTTTCGAGTTTCCACGCCCCCTGGTTAATGTCGAGTACAATCACGTTCATGCCGAGGTTCATGGCGGCTTTCTGGGTGCTCAGGCGGGTCCTGAGGCTGTTGTTGAAGAAGACCATGAGCAGGGTCCGGTTGCGCCCGAGTTCCTGGTCGGCAAAGGGCTTTTCCTTCACGTAACGGGCTTCGGCGAGGGCCGCCTTGAGGTCGCCGAGCTGGGTTATGGATGTAAAATGTCTCATTTCTATTGTTTTATACTTTCTTCATTGCTGTCGCCGTAATTTGATTTGCCGTAAGTTCCCTCCATGCGCGTATGAATTTGTCGGCGCTTTCGACACTGAGGGTCAGAGAGGGCAGCAGGCGTATGACTCCGGGCCCGGCTGCTCCGGTAAAGAAATGGCGCTCGAAAAGCAGCCTGTCCCGCAGTCCCTTGTATTCTTCCTTGATTTGCAGGCCTATCATCAGCCCCCGGCCGCGATATTCCTCAAGTGCGGGGTCGAGGCCGTCCGGACCGTCAAAAGCCTGTCGGAAATGCTCTCCCACTTTGGCGGCATTCTCTACAAGATGCTCGTTTTCAATGACATCGAGCACTGCCAACGCGGCTGTGCAGGCGAGATGGTTCCCTCCGAAGGTGGTGCCCAACATTCCGTATCTTGCCTTGATTGACGGGGAAATCAGCACTCCGCCTATAGGGAAGCCGTTGGCCATGCCCTTCGCCGTGGTGATTATATCGGGACGTATGCCCGCAAACTGGTGGGCGAAAAAGCGGCCGCTGCGACCGTAACCGGACTGGATTTCATCGAGTATGAGCAGGCTGCCGTATTTGTCGCAGAGCCGCCTGAGTTCGGCCATGAACTCATCATCGGGTACATATATGCCGGAAACTCCCTGTATACCCTCGATTATGACGGCTGCGTATTCCCCGGAGGAAAGTTCCCTTTCCACGGAATCCCTGTCCCCGAGGGCGACGAAACTGACCTTGTCCGTGAGGTTGAAAGGGGAGCTGATAGAAGGGTTGTCAGTTACGCTCACCGCTCCGCCCGTCCTTCCGTGGAATGCCTTGGAGAAGGCGAGTACCCTGGCCCTCCCGGTGGAGAATGAGGCGAGTTTGATTGCATTCTCGTTGGCCTCGGCTCCGCTGTTGCAAAGGAAGAGGCTGTAGTCGTCGTATCCGCTGATTCTGCCCAATTTCGCGGCAAGTTCCTTTTGCAGGCTGTTCTGGACGGCATTCGAATAGAAGCCGAGTTTATGCAGCTGATCTTCAAGGGCCTTGACGTAATGGGGATGGCTGTGGCCTATGCTTATTACCGCATGCCCGCCATAGAGGTCGGTGTATTCGTTGCCCTCCGCGTCCCATAACGTGGTATCCTGGCCGCGCACTGGCTCTATATCCCAGAGTTTGTATACTTCAAAGAGATTCATTTCTATAGTTTATATTTCATTTTATAATCAGGCTGGCCTCCACAATCACGCTGCGCTCAGGCATTTTAAAACAAGCTCGGCTCCGGTATGTTTCAAACACGCTCCGCTTTTGGCGCCGCAATCCGCTGTCAGAAGGCGGAAGCCTTGAGTCTCAATCCCGTATCCTCCGCGAAACCGCACATAAGGTTCATGTTCTGCACCGCCTGGCCCGAGGCCCCTTTGAGCAGATTGTCTATAACCGAGAATATCACCAGCTTGTCACCGTGTTTCTCGAGGGAAATCAGGCACTTGTTGGTATTGACGACCTGTTTCAAATCTATGGGGAAGTCGCACACGTGGGTGAACAAGGCCTCGGAATAATAGTCCCGGTACAGGGCCAGGGCATCGTCGTAGCCAAGACCGCATTCGAGATGGAGATTGGCGAAAATTCCCCTGCTGAAATCCCCCCTCACGGGAACGAAGTTCAGTTCCGCATTCATCCCGGGCTGCAAGGAAGCGAGGCTCCTGCGTATTTCGGCCAGATGCTGGTGCCCGAACACCTTGTAATACGAGAGATTGCCTGTCCTCCAACTGAAATGCGTGGTAGGCGAGGGTTTGACCCCGGCCCCGGTGGAGCCTGTCACTGCGGTGATACTGACATCGGAATTTATTAGCCCGGCCCCCGCCAAAGGCAGCAGGGCGAGCTGGATGGCAGTGGCAAAACAGCCGGGATTGGCAAGCCTGTCCGCGCCGCATATCCTTTCGCGCTGCAATTCCGGAAGTCCGTACACATAGCCCTCACTCTCGTCCCTGTAGTCCTGGGCGAGGTCTATGACTTTGAGCGATGCCGGGGCGGTATTTTCTTTCCAGAACTCCCGGCTTCTGCCATGGGCGCCGCAGAGGAAGAGCAAATCTATACTGCCGAGCTCGTAAGTGTCGCAAAAGCGCATTTGCGTATCACCGTAAATGCCGCTGTGGACCTCGTAGAGACAGCTTCCGGCATTGCTGGACGAATGTACAAAAACCAGTTCGACCCCGGGATGATTGAGCAGCAGCCGTATAAGTTCTCCGGCCGTATAGCCGGCGCCGCCTATGATTCCTACCCTCGTCATTTCTCAGATTTTTTCGTCCTCATGCCCGCCGTAATACACCCGGAGAGGGGTGGAGAGCAGTTTGATAAAGCCCTTGGCATCCTCGGCCGTCCAGCCCTTCTGGGTCTCGCCGTATTCGCCGAGCTTGGATTTTACGAGGTCGTCGGGGGAGTCCACGCCCACAGTGGAGAATGACCAGGGCCGCAGTTCGAGGGTGACCGTGCCGTTTACATTGCGCTGGCTGCTTTCGAGCATGGCTTCAATGTCCCTCATCACCGGTTCGAGATACTGGCTTTCGTGCAGGAACATCCCGTACCAGTTGGCCACCTGGTCCTTCCAGTACTGCTGCCACTTCGTCAGGGTGAATTTCTCGAGAAACCTGTGGGCTCCGATAATAAGCATGGGAGCTGCGGCCTCGAAGCCTACACGGCCCTTGATGCCTATGATTGTGTCGCCGACGTGCATGTCACGGCCTATGCCGTAGGCGCTGCCTATTTCCTCCACGGCCTGAATGGCCTCTATCCTGTCGGCGTACTCCCGTCCGTTGACCGAACAGAGTTCGCCCTTGCTGAAGCCGAGGCTGAGCGTTTCGCTGCCGCTTTTGCTAATCTGCTTGAGATAGGCGGATTCGGGAAGTCCCTGCGTGGAATCGAGAATTTCGCCGCCACAGATTGAGGTGCCCCAGATGCCGACATTGTAGGAATATTTGAGTTTCGCGAAGTCGGCCTTGAAGCCGTGGGCATTCAGATAGTCTATTTCTTCCTTGCGGCTGATATTGCCGTCGCGGGTGAGGGTGATAATTTCCATCTCCGGGCACATCACGAGGAAGGTCATGTCGAAACGCACCTGGTCATTGCCCGCACCCGTAGAGCCGTGGGCAATGGCATCGGCATTAATCTGCTTGGCGTAACGGGCTATGGCCATACCCTGGAAGATACGCTCGGAAGATACCGAAATGGGATAGGTGCCGTTCCTGAGCACGTTGCCCCATATCATGTATTTGAGGCTTTTGTCGTAATATTCCCTAGTCACATCCAGGGTCACATAGCTTTTGGCCCCGAGCTTCAGGGCATTTTCCTCGTTTGACTTGAGCTGGGCCTTGCTGAAGCCTCCGGTGTCGGCGCACGCTGCATGGACTTCATAGCCCTTCTCTTTCGCGAGATACATCACGGTATAGGAAGTATCCAATCCGCCGCTGAACGCGACAACGACTTTCTTTTTCTTTTCCATATCTGTTACTTTTTTCTGTTTCTGAAGCGATTTTTCTCTTTTTAAATACATTTACCGGCTATTTCCTGGTAAACTTATCGTTTCCGCCGCCTGCCCGGTGTCTGGCTCCCGGAGTTTCCTTGGCCTGAAGCACACGGCTTAATCCTGCAAATCCTTCATTTCCCCGGCATTCTCCACATCTTCATCGGGATGGTGTATGACCAGATGCTCCTTGGGGTCGTACAGCAGGCCGGTGCAAATGCAGAGTTTGTAGTCGTGGTTCTTGAGTATCTCAAAGTTGCTGCAGCCCTCGCAACCCTTCCAGAACTCCGGGTCATCGGTAAGTTCGCTGAAAGGCACAGGGCGGAATCCGAATTCGTAGTTCATCTTCATCACCGCCGATCCCGTGGTAATCGAAAATATCTTTGCCTCCGGGAAGAGCCTGCGGGACAGCAAAAAGGTCTGCTCCTTTATCATCCGGGCCACACCCAGGCCCCTGTACGCATGGGCGACTATGAGTCCCGAATTTGCCACGAAACTTTTGCCTCCCCAGGATTCTATGTACGAAAATCCTGCAAATTCACCGTTTTCGCTGACGGCTATCACGGCCTTCCCCTCACGTATCTTTCCGCAGATATATTCCGGCGTGCGGTTGGCGATTCCCGTCTTCCTCTCGAGCGAGGATATATATATTTCGTGGCAGATTTCCTCTGCAAATTTTGTATGGCCCTCATCGGCCACTCCTACACTTATGTTCATTGTTGCATATAAAGTCCCGAACGGCAAGACAAACCTCGATTGTCAATTGCAATTTTCGTTTGGGAAAAATTCATGTTTGGATTGGGATATAACGAATTTTCCGGATTGTGGGAGGTTTCTACACCTCCTAAATTCGGCAGAGAAAGCGGTATCTGTAACCCCTGTTCATCATAGACGGGCAAAGGTAAGAATTATACTCCAACTTTCAAAATTCATTCACATCAGCCACTCACTTTCCAAACGGAAGACTACCTTTCCAGCGATTCTGCAGCATTCATACTCTCGGCCGAGGCTATTGCACGTACTGCCTCCTCTATCGAGGCGTACATAGGTATTCCGTACTTCGCGCAGGTAATCCTCACATTGTCATAACGGTAGAAAGTTTCGGGACAGATTGTGAGCAGTTTCCCGCTTCGGGCGTGCAGGCCCAATTCCAAAAGCGATATGGGAGATCTGCTGTCGGGCAGAAAATTCATGATAATGTAATCCGCCGCTTCGAGATGCTCGAGCTCCCAGTTGACCTGATAATCCATTTCGCCTGGCCGGGATGAGTCCCAATGCTCCTGGCGGGGATTGAAAAGCAGGTAGTTTCCGGACGGCAGGCTCCTGAATAGCGAGTCCGCCTGCGCCTGCCAGTCAATTCCCGCCCCCATGTCTATCGTTCCTGCAAGAAAGACCGTGGTCACCCCGCTCACGCCCTCCTCCTTCTCCTCTTCGTGCGGATGTACCGTCAGAACCGCAGCCCCGTCCGCAAGACCATGGAAATCTGACGCGGACTCCGAAGTCTCTTTAAGCCCGCTGCGCCCGGCATAGAGCGAGACAAGAACGACAGGAATCAGCACCACCGCCAAAGAAAGGAGTACGGTGTTGAGAACGGGAGGAAAAGGCTTTGTTTTCATATCAGGCGGGCTTTATGGAGAAGCGTGCAAATTTACCGAATAATAAAAACAATTTCCTAACTTTAAACGACACGCAAAACCCCGCAGAGTCAACCGACAAGTGCAATTTACGAAATTAGATTAAAGAATTCATTTT
>CAZMTY010000012.1:6450-40608 GCA_964569595.1 uncultured Muribaculaceae bacterium | reverse complement strand
CTGGGTGTGCAGGTCGGTGTATGCCGTGAGGAAATTGACATATCCGGCATTGACGTTATTCTTGACCTGCTCCTGCATCAGTTCGTGCTCTTCTTGTGCCTGCTGTACCTCCATACGGGCATGTTTTACCTTGTGCTTGTTCTTGAACAGCGAGGAAAAATTGTAGTTTATTCCCACACCCACGTACCAGTAGTTGAAGTTGTTGTTGAGGGCCGGAACCTCAATGGTAACGGGACCGTTGAGATAGTCGGCGGCAACCAGCGCTATCTGCGGCAATTTCTCGGAACGTTCCAATTTCAGGTTCTGCTCGTTGATCTTGATGCCCAATTCGGTC
Organism: uncultured Muribaculaceae bacterium; assembly: GCA_964569595.1. Lineage (GTDB taxonomy): Bacteria > Bacteroidota > Bacteroidia > Bacteroidales > UBA932 > Cryptobacteroides. The sequence goes on along the minus strand of CAZMTY010000012.1, from coordinate 40,274 downwards.
TGTTGCAGGCCGATATTGCCTTGACGCGCTTCTTCCTGCCAGTCCTCCTCCGTCATGGTACGCAGCTCACGGGTGAGCAGACGGCTGTCGGGCACTATTTCCGTTCCTTCCGGCAGATGCAATGCGGTCACGAGATAATGGTTGAGTATGGTGCGGCTGTCTTTCAGCTTGGCCAAATCCAGCGCCAAGGTCTCGCGCTGCAACTCATAACGGGTGATGTCGTTCTTGAGAACCGTTCCCTGCTCGCGTTTGGCCCGCATCATCACGAGCACCGAGTCGGTCAGAGCCAGATGCTTCTCTATGACCTGTATCTGGTTGTCTATCTTGTAAATGTCCAGACAGTGTCCCGTAATGAGGAAGCGTATTTCCTGCACGTTCCTGCGGTAGTCCAGTTCTGCCATGGCCTTGCCTGTTTCCGCGAGTTCCACACCGCTCTTGACTGCGCCTCCGGCATAGATTACCTGTCGGGCCTCTACATAGAAATTGTTTCCGAAATGCGGGATGTCTACCTTCATCCCGTTGGTGAAATCCCTGTCCCAGATTCGTCCGTTTCCGAGGTAACTTATCGAAACGGAAGCGTTGATGTCGGGGAGCCGCTGGGCTTTGGCGGCTTTAAGCTCTTCCTCCGCAGCCTCTGTTCCCGTCATGTAGGTCTTGATGCTCGTGCTGTTCTGTTCGGCTATTTCAAACAACTCCTCAATGCCTACCACCATCTGCTGTGCACACAAATTCTGGCTGCATAACGCTGCACAGCACAGCATTATGAGCCCTGTAGCTCTTCTTTTCATATCAACATGTATTTGATCCTGAGAAGCCTTTCTTTTACGCGATCAATACCGACTCCTTCCGGAAAAGCGGGCGCAAAGGTAATTAAATAAGTCACAACTTGTAACCCACGGTTTTGAAAAAAAATTGACTTTTCTCTCTCTTTCAATCGCCAAGCGAAGGGCATAAACAGAACGAGGACGGCCCGAAGGTCGCCCTCATTTTCTATCTGCGGTGCAATCCTAATTACTCGGCTGCAACTACATTAATCTTAATCTCGGCAAAGACGCCCTTGTAGCACTTTACCTTGCCCTCGAACTCGCCGGTTTCCTTCATTTCGGGAACGGTGATGTTCTTCCTGTCAACCTCGACACCTGCGGCTGCGAGAACCTCGGCAACCTGGGCAGAGGTAACGGAACCGTACAGCTTTCCGTTTTCTCCGACCTTCGATGCGATGGTAATCTCCACAGCGCTGATCTTTGCCGCAAGTGCTTCGGCGTCAGCTACTAACTTGGCTTCCTTGTGTGCCCTCTGGCGGAGGGTCTCGGCGTGCTGCTTGAGAGCCGAGGGAGTTCCTACGACAGCATAGCCCTGGGGAACAAGATAATTGAGAGCGTAACCGGTCTTTACTTCTACCACATCTCCGGCCTCGCCGAGATTGGCAACTTCTTTCTTAAGTATGATTTTCATAACGCTTCAATTATTATTTAAGGAGGTCAGTTACGTAAGGAAGGAGCGCGAGTGAGCGGGCACGCTTAACGGCCTGAGCCACTTTACGCTGGAACTTGAGAGAGGTGCCGGTGATGCGGCGGGGCAGGATCTTTCCCTGCTCGTTGAGGAACTTCTTGAGGAACTCGGGGTCCTTGTAGTCCACGTACTTGATGCCGGCTTTCTTGAAGCGGCAATATTTCTTCTTGCGAACCTCTACGGTAGGAGGGTTCAGATAACGTATTTCGTTATTGGCCATGGTGATTATGCTTCTTCTTGGGTTTCAGTCTCTGCGTTAACATCTTCGACAGCTGCGGGAACTTCCTCCTTTACGATAACGGGAGTCTCCTCAGCCTTGGGAGTTGCGGCCTTTGCGGCGCGGTTCTGGCGACGGTGCTCAGCGTAAGCCACAGCGTGCTTGTCCATGGCAACGGTGATGTAGCGCAGGATGCGCTCGTCGCGGTGATACTGGGTCTCGAGGATGTCGACGAACTGGGGGTCGGCCTTGAACTCGATGAGATAGTAGAACCCTGAGGTCTTGTGCTGGATGGGGTAAGCGAGCTGCTTGAGTCCCCAGTCTTCTTCGTACACAATCTCGCCGCCGTTGTCGGTGATGAGCTTGGTGTACTTGGCAACCGCTTCCTTCATCTGTTCGTCAGACAAAACGGGAGTTGCAATGAAAACGGTTTCGTACTGTTTAATCATCTTTTGTTTGTGTTGGTTATAACTCTAAAAACCCCTTTTCAAAAGGGGCTGCAAAGATATGAATAATTTTCAATGTGTGCAATATCTCTCAGGATGCTTCGCCGTCAGCTTCAGGGCCTCGTATTTCTGCTGTATGAGATCGGTATCGGCGCGGGCGTTCTCGGTGCAGATGAAGCGCTCGCCTATGCCTACCCGTTTCCGTCCCCAGTCGAAATAGCCCAGATATACGGGACAGTCGAGGGCCCTGGCTATGGAGTGATAGCCCATCTTCCATTTGTGAACGGCCTTGCGCGTGCCTTCAGGGGCGATGCAGAGGTGAAAGTCTCCCTTGCACTTCTCCATTTCCGCGATAACGCTGCGTACTACGGTCGCCCCGCTGGTCCTGTCTACCGGGATGCAGCCGAACTTTCTGAGTATCCAGTTGAGCGGCCAGACAAAAAACTCCTTCTTTATCATTACGTGAGCTGACTTGCGGCCTGTGCTCCGGTAATAGAAATAGGCCACGAGAAAGTCGGCGATGCAGGTGTGCGGCACCCCGAGTATGATACATTTCTGTTCAGGGGCGGCTTCGCCGTCGGCTTTCCAGCCCCACAGTTTCAGTATGATTCCGAAGATATTCATTGGCGTGGCTATATGTTTATGTCTTCAAGCTGTTCCTCGCTGCGAAGGTTGCGCCGTATGAAGTTCTGGCGGTCCATGGTGTTGTCGCCCATGTAGAACTCCATTATCTCCTCTATTGACTCCTCGTCATTCAGGCTGACCTCGTCGAGACGCATTTCGGGACCTATGAAACGCACGAATTCGGATGCGGAGATTTCCCCGAGTCCCTTGAAGCGGGTGATTTCCACCCCGGTTTTCAGGGCGGAGACGCATTTGTCCTTCTCCTCCGTGTTGTAGCAGTAACGCGTCTGTTTCTTGTTGCGCACGCGGAACAGGGGAGTCTGCAGTATGTACACGTGGCCCCGGCGTATCAGGTCGGGGTAATATTTCATGAGAAAGGTCAGGACCAGCATCCTGATGTGCATTCCGTCGTCATCGGCATCGGTCGCCACTATTATATGGTTGTAGCGGAGGTTGTCAAGCTCGTCCTCCACTCCGAGCGCCGAAATCAGCAGATTCAGCTCCTCGTTTTCCGCCACTTTCTTCCGGCTTTCCTTGTAGCAGTTTATAGGTTTTCCCCTCAGGGAGAACACTGCCTGGAAATTGGCGTTCCTCGCCTGGGTTATGGTTCCGCTCGCGGAGTCGCCCTCCGTGATGAAAATGGAGGAGTTGTGTACGTCTTCCTCATTCTTCGCGGTCACCTTGTCGTTGTAGTGGTGGCGGCAGTCGCGCAACTTCTTGTTGTAGACATTGAGTCTCTTGTTGCGTTCGCGCGTCTTTTTCTGAATACCCGAGATTTCCTCGCGTTCCTTCTGGGAAGCCTTGATTTTGTCCTCTATCACCGGGACTATCTCCTTGTGGATACGGAGGTAGTTGTCGAGGTTCTTGGACACGAAGTCATTGACGTAGGAGCGTATGGTGGGGCCAATGTCGACCTGAATCTCCCCGTTGCTGTCCTTTTGGGGGACTTCCCACATGTAGGTGGAGCCGAGTTTGGTCTTGGTCTGGCCTTCGAAGTTGGGCTCCTGAATCTGTATGCTGATGGCGCCCACTATGCCCTGACGGCAGTCTGCAGGCTCATAGTTCTTCTTGAAGAAGTCCTTGAGGGTCTTTGAGATGGCCTCCCTGTATGCCGCCAGATGCGTGCCCCCGTCGCGGGTGTTCTGGCCGTTTACGAAGGAAGAAATATTCTCGCCGTAGGCATTGCAGTGGCTGAGGACCACCTCTATATCCTCGCCTGTGAGGTGTATGGGAGGGTAAAGCGGGGGTTCGCCGAGATTCTCATTCACGAGGTCGAGCAGGCCGTTCTGGGATATGTACGGGGTGCCGTTGAGTCTGAGGGTAAGGCCGCGCTTGAGGTAGGAGTAGTTCTTGAGCATCGTCACGACGAAGTCCAGATTGTAGGCATAGTCCCTGAACATCGAATCGTCGGGAGAGAAAATCACGAGGGTTCCGTTCTTCTCGCCGGTTTCCCCCTGGCCTCTGTCCTTTAGTTCGCCCCGCTCGAATTCGGCCCAGGCGCAACGTCCGTCCCTGTAGGAATATACCTTGAAGTAAGTCGAAAGGGCGTTTACTGCCTTGGCTCCGACTCCGTTCAGACCTACCGATTTCTTGAAGGCCTTGCTGTCATATTTCGCTCCCGTGTTGGGGACGCTCACGACCTCCTCCACGGAACCCAGGGGTATGCCGCGGCCGAAATCGCGCACGCTCACCTCCCTGTCCTCTATACGTATCTGGATTTCCTTGCCGAAACCCATGGTGAATTCGTCTATGGAGTTGTCGATTATCTCCTTGAGCAGCGTGTATATTCCGTCTCCGGGATTCCTTCCGTCACCCAGGCGTCCTATGTACATTCCCGGACGCAGCCTGATGTGCTCGAGCCCTTCCAGGTGCCGGATATTTTCTTCGGTATAGTTAAGTTCCGCCATTTCAGATTAAGTTCTTATCGCTTCTTTACCACCCCTTTCATGTGAAGGATCACAGGTTTCTTCTGTGCCGAGGTGTAGACCGTCAGTGTCTTGTCGAAGGGATAGGGCCCCTCGTCGTTGGTGTAGCTTGCAGTGACGGTACCCTGTCCTCCCGGCGCTATCTCCTCGCGGGTCCATTCCACACGGGTGCAGTTGCAGGTGGACACCACCGCGAATATGGTGAGGGGCTCGTCTCCCGTGTTCGTAAGCGTGAACGTGGCAGTCAGCGGACCGTCCTTCGTGCTGACCTGTCCGAAATCGTGGACAGTCTTGTCGAATTCGAAGGAAGGGCCCGCAAGCGCGAGAGCAAGGAGCATGGACAAAAGCAAGTTCATAACGGCCGCAAATTTACTAAAAAATCACGGGATTCACCCACGGAGAGGACGTGCGTGTTTTTTGAGAATTCGATTTTACTGTTTACTTTTGTCTGCGTTTAACATTAAAAACTCAAAGAAAATGGCTTACAGAATTGATCCTGGCAACTGCGTTGCCTGCGGTACTTGTATGGGCGAATGCCCTGTTTCCGCAATTAGCGAAGGGGATGTTTATTCCATAGATCCCGATACCTGCATCAGCTGCGGTTCATGCGCTGACGTGTGTCCGACGGGAGCTATTTCCTCCGACGATTGACCATATAAAAGATAACGACATGAAAAGAACAATTCTCTGGATTCTGGTATCCTTGTTTGCTGCCGCCGGCCTTCAGGCCAAAGAACTCGTCAAGCCTGACCTGACTCTCAGGCTCTATCCCCAAGGGCAGGAAGCCTCTTCCGGAATAGTGGAAGACGGCGTGGCCCTGACTTCAGGTCCCGGAGAGTCGAACGGGCTCGAGGGCGACAACGTGATTAACCCCGGCAACGGCAATATTTCCAATATCGGTGACGGGGCTTATATGGATATCTACCTTCCGGAGAATTGCAATGGACAGATGGTAGTGGTCTGCCCCGGTGGCGGCTACACCAATGTCTCCGCTGTCAATGAGGGTACGAGAGTGGCCGACTGGCTCACACGGCAGGGAATTGCGGTCTGCGTGGTTCTCTACCGTATGCCCAACGGCCACTGTACAGTACCTCTTACCGACGTGCAGAATGCCTTCCGCTATTGCCGTGCCCATGCCGGGGACTGGGGTATCAGCCAGATAGGCATCATGGGTTTCTCCGCCGGAGGACATCTTGCCGCCTCCGCATCGACACTCTTCGTCGATGAGATTACCCGCCCGGACTTCGCCGTACTCATTTATCCCGTAATAAGCTTCCAGGAATTCGTGACCCACGGCGGTTCCCGCACCAATCTCCTGGGCCCCCGCGCCACGCGTGAGCAGGTGGAGTATTATTCGCTTGACGGCAGGGTGAGTCCCGAGACCCCTCCTACCATACTTCTGCTCAGCGCGGATGACACTGCCGTTCTGCCCGAGAACAGCCTGCGCTACTACAGTGCCATGTTAGAGAACGGCGTGCCCGGAGAACTGCACATTTTCACTTCAGGCGGCCACGGCTGGGGCTTCACCACGGTGGAGAATTCCGGCTCCGACAGGTTGGGCGACCAGCGCGAAAACTTCTTCCAGATACTCGGACGCTGGCTTGCCTCCGTGAAGAACTGAAATTCACGATGATAGAAGATTACAGGCTTAAGATTTTCGTTACTGCAGCCCGTTTCGGGAGTTTCAGCACGGCAGCGAGACATCTTGGGGTGTCCCAGCCTGCCGTCAGTCAGAACATAGCCGAGCTCGAGAAATTTGCGGGGACGAAGTTGTTCAGCCGCAGCCGTCAGGGAATGACCCTCACCGAGGCCGGACGCGGGCTGCTTTCCCATGCCGAACAGATACTTGAGCAGTATGTGGCACTCGAAGACGCTTTCATGGCTTCCGCCAACCTCTTGCTGAAGTCTGTGAGCTTCGGCTGCCGTAAATGCAACATACTCATCGAGAACGGTCGTTACAGCGATCTCGATGCCCCGGCAGAGCTTCCAGATGCGAGGATACTCGATGCCGACGGCCTGGCCATACTTCCGTCATTCTTCAATACCCACAACCACGCGGCCATGACGCTCATGCGCGGTTATGCCGACGATATGCACCTCGAAAAGTGGTTGCAGGATTTTATATGGCCATACGAGGACAGGCTCAAGCCCGAGGATATACGGCGGGGGAGCGAGATAGCCGTCGCCGAGATGAAATCGTCCGGAACCACCTTCTTCTCAGACATGTATTTTGATATAGAGGAGACAATAAGGACTGTGGACAACGCCGGAATCAGGGCCGCGATAGGCATCACCATCATGGAGAACCACAGCAAGGCCCAGCTCGAGAACAAGCTGCAGTTCGTGCGGGATTGGAGGGACGGGTACGGCGGCAGAATCCAGCTCGTGATAGCCCCGCATTCGGTCTATACCGTGGGCACGGAACGTCTGAAAATGGCGGCTTCGACAGCCCGGAAGAACGGTATGAGGCTGCATATACACCTCGCCGAGACCAGGACGGAAGTTGCCAACTGCATACGCGATTACGGCACGACTCCCGTGCGTTACCTTGACTCCATAGGCTTCCTCGGGCCCGATGTGATTGCCGCCCACTGCGTCCATGTGGATGCGGAGGAATGGAAGATACTCGCAGACCGCGGGGTTACGGTGTCGCACTGCCCCTGTTCGAACATGAAACTTTCCAGCGGCCGTTTTCCATACGAACTTGCCATGGAATCCGGCTGTCTGCTGACCCTGGGTACGGACGGAGCGTCTTCCAATAACAATCTCGACATGCTCGAGGAGATGAAGTTTGCCGCCCTGCTGGCGAAACTTGGCGGCGACCCGACCCTGTTGCCCGCCGGGGAGGTGTTCAAATGGGCGACTGTAAACGGGGCAAAGGCCTTCGGAATCGACGCGGGGGAGATAGCAAAGGGAAAGATTGCGGATGCCGTGCTTGTGGACCTCTCGGAGAGCCGTATGCAGCCCTGCCATAACCTTGTCTCCAACTACGTCTATTCGGCCGACTCTTCGGTCATCAGCCATGTGCTCTGCAACGGCCGCGTAGTGTTCTCAAGGTGATTTGGGGCAGTCGGAGCTGTGGACAGCACTGCTGACAGCGGGAAGACCCTCGTCTGCACCGACAATTACGAAGAAATAAGGGTGAGCCAAGTCATTTCCGGCTCACCCTCAATCGTATCATCAAAGCGAAAACGTTATTCCGCCGTTTCGGCTGTGGCTTCAGGTCTCATGATGATTTCTATACTGTTGCCTGATTCCAGGAAGTCAGAGGCAATCTCCTTCACCATTTCGGGAGTCAGGGCCTTGATTGCAGCCTCATATTCCCCTACGTAGTCCTCGATACCGTAGACGTAGCAGTAACGGAGGGCAGAACTCCAGAAACTGTTGCGGACCTTGTTCTCCGGCAGCGTTTTCTCGAGATTGCGCACCGCGTTATTGAAATCCTCCTCGGTAGGACCCTCTTCGGCTACCCTGAGGAATTCCGTGTATGCCATCTGGTTCAAGTTGTCCGCCATCTCCTCATTCGTCTGGAATACGGTCATGAGGGAGTGGGCAGGATGGGGCCCCATGCTTGCCGAAGCGTAGGTGCTGGCACCGTAGGTACCGCCTTCTTCTTCCCTGAGTGTCCTCGTGTAAACCATGTCGAGTATGTAATCCAGGGCGGAGAGGGTCACCTCGTCCTTAATGCTGAACGGCTTGTCGTAGTGGTATATCCTCGCTACTGAAACCAAAGGCGTAGCCATGGTCGTGGTGAAGTCGTTCACCACTTTCCCGCTCACATAACCGTCGTTGCAATAGCTCCAGTCGGTAGCCTTGTCGCCCTTGGGAAGGGAGCCGACGTATTTCTGTACGAGGGCTACAGCCTCTTCCAGCTCGAAGTCTCCGACAATGTACACGGTCAATCCGGCGGCATCCTTGAAGAGTTCGCGGTAATTCTTCTCGAGTGTGGCGAGACTGGCCTTTTCAAGCGCCTCACTGCTCAGCATGAACCTTCTGGGCGAACTGTAGGCCGTATTGTACAGGGCCTTGTTCAACTTCCAGTTGGGGGTGCTCTCAAGATTCGGCAGCAGGGTACGCATCTGAGTGATTCCGACTTCATACTCGGCTTCGTCAAAGCGGGGCTGAACGAAATACAGATATGCAAGCTGCATTGCGGTCTCAAAGTCCTTGGTGGTGGAAGTTCCGCTGATTCCGTGTGTGTATTCGGAAACAAAAGGACTCATGGAGAGCTGCTTGCCTGCGAGCATCTTGATAACGGTAGTGTTGGCGAAGTCGGCAATACCGGTATTCCGCACATACAGTTCCCAGAGAGTGCCCTGGAGCGAATACAGGTCCTCATCGGAAACGAGGCTCCTTCCGCCCTTCAGCCTGAAATCGATGTTTATATTGTTCTTCTCGTTGGAACCGGGCAGCAGGACTGCCTTTGCCCCGTTGGCGAGTTCGAGAACCTTGGAACCGTATGCTCCGTCGCAGCTCTTGAGTATCTCGCAACCTGCAAGTTCGCTCGGGTCGAGGAAGGCTTCGGGCAGCTCCTCACCTTCGGGACGCTCGAGCTCGGCGTTCTCCACTGACAGAATCACATCCAAAATCTGCGACTCGGTAGGATGCACAAGACCCTCGCGCTCGGGGGCAGTGTAGACCACCACCATATTATCGGGCGTAATCAGCTGGGCTGCAATCTGGTTGAGCATATCGGCACCAATCTGCTGAAGAATCATTTCGGCATACGCGTATTCCGTGGCGGGCTCCATGTAGCGCTCATTGTCGAAGAAGTGGTACATCAAGGGCATGATGAACTCCGAGTTCTTGCGGGTCTCTGCCTTGTTCATGGCAGTCTCATACTGCGACAGCAACTCGGTCTTTGCCCTGGCCACCTCTGAATCCGTGAAACCGAAGCGCTTCATCCTTTCTATCTCGAGCATGACGGCCTCGAAGCCCTTGAGTGAATCGTCCTCCTTGCAGACAGCGACTCCTATCGTGGCATCGCAGGTTTCGGCCAGTCCGCTGAAATAGAGACCGGCAGAGAGGAAAGGAGCATCCGGCATGGAACACAAGTCAGTGAATCTCTCATCCATTATGGTGAAAATGAGGTCCTGGGTGAGATCTTCCATCAGTCCGAGTGTGGTGCTGTTGAATTCCTCGGGGGTGGGTTCGGTCTTCCAGAGGACTTCGTACCTTATACTGGTATTCTCCGGGTCCGTCAGTATTCCGATTACGGGTTCGCTGTTGTCCGGAATCTTTATCACGTCCTTCGGCCTGGGATTCACGGCAGCGGGGATGTCGGCGAAAATATCCTTTATCTTGGCCTCAACCTCGTCCACGTCTATGTCGCCCACGACTATTACTGCCTGAAGGTCAGGTCTGTACCATGTCTGGTAGAAATTGGTGAGGCTCTCGGGCTTGAAGTTTCTGAGATTCTCCTCGCTGCCTATGATAGTGCAGCCGTTGTACTTGGAGTCACCGTAGTAGTAGGGCTGCGAGGCCTCGAACATCCTCCATGACGCGGTGTTGCGGGAACGCTTTTCTTCGATGATTACGCCCCTCTCCTTGTCGATTTCCTCGGGGTCGCAGGTCACGAAGTGAGCATAATCGTGGATTATGAGCAGGCAGGAGTCCACTACCGTGGGGCGGACGAGGGGAATGTTGTTGAGCATGTAGACGGTCTTCTCCACTCCCGTGCTGGCGTTGATATTGCCTCCGAATGAGGCTCCTATGCTTTGAAGCCAGTTCAGCAGGTCCTTGCCGGGGAAGTTCTTTGTCCCGTTGAAGCACATGTGCTCAAGGAAATGGGCGAGACCGTCCTGGTCAGGCTCTTCCTGGATTGCTCCCACGTTGGTGGCAAGATAGAACTCCGCCCTTTCTGCAGGATTGGCATTATGCCTTATGTAATATGTCATCCCGTTGTCGAGCTTTCCGACTCTCGTCGCGGGATCCATGGGCAATTCAGGCAACTGCTGCCCAAACGCAACGGCAAATGCGCCGAGAAGCGCACTTGCCGCGAGGATTAATTTTTTGAACATATAGAAATTTTTATGTGTCATTTGCCGGCGAGTCGCTTGTAGGTGTCGTACTTGCCTTTTGCAAATTCTTCAGTCTTCCCGAGAAGTTCCATGGCACTGTCGGGGTACATCTTGAGCAGCGAAGCAAACCTCACCTCTCCCATCAGGAAGTCCTGGAACTTGGACCAGTCAGGCTCCTTGGAGTCGAGTGAGAAGGGGTTCTTCCCGCTGCCTTCGAGCGTCGGGTTGTAGCGGTAGAGCATCCAGTATCCGCACTCGACGGCGATTTTCTCCTCCTTCTGGCTGAGTCCCATTCCGGCCTTGAGACCGTGGCTGATACAAGGCGAGTAGGCTATGATGAGGGAAGGTCCGTCGTAGGCTTCGGCTTCCTTGATGGCATTCATGAACTGCACGGGGCTGGCTCCCATTGCAACCTGGGCCACATATACGTAGCCGTAGCTCATGGCCATCATTCCGAGGTCCTTCTTGCGTATCTTCTTTCCGGAAGCCGCGAACTTGGCTATGGCTCCTATGGGGGTGGACTTTGAAGACTGTCCTCCCGTGTTGGAGTATACCTCCGTGTCGAGCACGAGCACGTTCACGTTCTCGCCTGAAGCCAGTACGTGGTCGAGTCCGCCGTAGCCTATGTCGTAGCCCCAGCCGTCACCGCCTATGATCCACTGGCTGCGGGCAGGGATGTACTGCTTGACTTTCAGCAGGGACTTGCAGATGTCGCAGCCGCACTCCTCCATGAGGGGAACGAGGGCGTCCGTAACTTCGCGGGTCACTGCATAGCTCTTGCGGTTTTCCAGCCACTTGCTGAACAGGGCCTTGATCTCATCGCTGCATGAGTCGCATTCCAGACCCTTGGTCATGAGGGCGGCCACGGTGTCGCGCACCCTTTCAGAGCCCAATCTGAGTCCGAGACCGAATTCCGCATTGTCCTCGAAGAGGGAGTTCTGCCATGCGGGTCCGTGTCCGTTGGCATCGGTGCAGTAAGGTGAAGCGGGGAATGAGGCGCCGTAGATTGAAGAGCATCCCGTCGCGTTGGCAATCACCATGTGATCACCGAAGAGCTGGGTAATGTTCTTGATATAGGGGGTCTCGCCGCAACCTGCGCAGGCTCCGGAGTACTCGAACAGGGCTTGCGCGAACTGTGAGTTCTTCACGTTGGCCTTGGGATCGCCGGGGGTCTTGTATCCTACCTTGGAATTCAGATAGTCGAAACCGCTCTGGTCGTCCACATGGTCCATGTAGGCTTCCATCTTCAGGGACTTCTCCTTTGAAGGGCAGACGTCCACGCAGTTGCCGCAGCCGGTACAGTCTGCAACTGATATGGAAATCGCGAATTTGTACTGCTTGAGATTGGCCTTTCCGTCGGCAAGTGCCACGTTGGCGGGTGCAGCCTCAGCCTCTTCGGGGGTCAGCAGGAAGGGACGTATGGCAGCGTGAGGGCAGACGAATGCACAGTTGTTACACTGGATACAGGTCGCGGAATCCCAGACGGGAACGTTCACGGCCACGCCGCGCTTCTCGTAGGCCGAGGTGCCTGCGGGCAGGGTACCGTCCTTGTAGGGCATGAACGCGCTGACGGGGAGGGTGTCTCCGCACTGGGCGTTCACGATGTCGGCCACTTCCTTGACGAAATGTGTGGCCAGACGTCCGGCGTTGGAGTTGGTGAACTTGCTGTTGATTTTAGCCCAGTCTTCAGGAACCTTCACCTCCACGTACTCGCCTCCGCGGTCAATGGCGGCGTAGTTCATGTTCACCACGTTCTCGCCCTTCTTGCCGTAGGACTTGAGGGCGGCGTCCTTCATGTACTTGACGGCATCCTCAACCGGAATAATGCCGGAGATACGGAAGAATGCGCTCTGGAGTATGGTGTTGGTGCGTCCTCCGAGACCTATCTCCTCGGCTATCTTGGTGGCGTTGATGATATAGAACCTGATTTTCTTCCGTCCTATCACGGACTTCACGAAGTCAGGCAGGCGCTTTACGGTCTCTTCCTCGCTCCAAAGGGAGTTGAGAAGGAAACTTCCGCCTTCCTTGATGCCCTTGAGTATGTCGTACTTCTCGAGATAGGAAGGTACGTGGCAGGCAACGAAGTCGGGGGTATTTACGAGATAGGGGGCCTTGATAGGCGTCTTGCCGAACCTGAGATGAGAACAGGTATAGCCTCCGGATTTCTTGGAGTCGTAGTCGAAGTATGCCTGGGAATACAGGTCGGTGTGGGTTCCGATAATCTTGATGGAGTTCTTGTTGGCGCCCACGGTTCCGTCGGAGCCGAGTCCGTAGAACTTGCACTCGGTGGTGCCTTTCTTCATGATTGAGAGTTCTCCCTTGGTGGGCAGGCTCTTGAAGGTAACGTCATCGACTATACCTATGGTGAAGTCGTTCTTGGGCTCCTTGCGCTCGAGGTTGTCGAACACCGCGATAATCTGTGAAGGGGTGGTGTCCTTGGAGGAGAGTCCATAGCGTCCGCCTACGATGAGGGGGGCGTTCTCCTTGCCCTGGAACAGGGCCTTCACGTCGAGGTAGAGCGGCTCTCCCAATGCTCCGGGCTCCTTGGTCCTGTCGAGTACGGCAATCTTCCTGACGCTCTTGGGGAGGACCTTGAGGAAGTACTTCTCGGCGAAAGGACGGTAAAGGTGGACGGTGATGACTCCGTACTTGCGGCCCCTGGCCGAGAGATAGTCGACGGTTTCCCTGATAGTTTCAGTTACAGAGCCCATGGCCACGATGATGCATTCGGCATCCTTGTCTCCGTAGTACTCGAAGGGTCTGTAGTGGCGGCCGGTCAGCTCGCCTATTTCTCCCATGTAGCGGGCAACTATATCCTGTACCGCATCGTACACCAGGTTGCGTGACTCGGCGGCCTGGAAATAGACATCCCCGTTCTGGGCCGTTCCCCTGGTCACGGGAGCTTCAGGCGTAAGTGCCCTGTTGCGGAAGTTCTCGAGTGACTTGACGCTTACGAGTTTCCTGAGCTCATCCTCGTCGATGGCTTCGATTTTCTGGATTTCGTGTGAGGTCCTGAATCCGTCAAAGAAGTGCAGGAAGGGAATGGAGGACTTGATAGCCGCGAGATGAGCGACAGCTGCAAGGTCCTGAGCTTCCTGGACGGAGCCGGAGGCCAGCATTGCGAAACCGGTCTGGCGACATGCCATTACATCCTGATGGTCGCCGAAGATGGAAAGGGCGTGAGATGCGAGGGCCCTCGCGGACACATGGAACACCGCGGGGAGCATTTCACCGGCAATCTTGTACATGTTCGGAATCATCAGGAGAAGTCCCTGTGAAGCGGTAAAGGTGGTTGTCAGGGCGCCGGCCTGGAGTGAACCGTGGACTGCACCGGCAGCACCGGCCTCGCTCTGCATTTCCGTTACCCTTACGGTCTCTCCCCAGAGGTTCTTCTTTCCGTGGGCAGACCATTCATCAACGTTCTCCGCCATGTTTGAAGAAGGTGTGATAGGGTATATGGCTGCATGTTCGCTGAACAGATATGCGATGTTCGATGCTGCCTGATTACCGTCACAGGTAATGAATTTTTTTTCTTTGGACATAGTTTTATATCATTTAAATTAGATTCATTCTATTTTGCGCGCTCGCATTCAATTTGCAAATATACGCAGAAGCCGAGCGCAAAGCAAGTATTTGCCCGCAAATCGCCGGGGCCAAAGTGGCCGGCCTGTCTGCCTTCCCTTATCTGGATTCAGCCAATTTCGCCACTTCGCTTGCTGCAAGGAGGTAGCAACCCGTGCCGAAGTCTTCAAAGTCGGGAATCCTGTCGTAGGTCACGGGCTGGGCCTCGCTCGGCTCCTTGCCCGAGCCCTGGGAATAGCCTATGAAGCCGTTGTCGTGTATGCAGACCCTGTTGAGTCCGTTCCATGCCTTGACGAGAACGGGCATATAGGTCTCCGCATCCAGACGTCCGGTGCGCAGTCCCCAGGCTATGCCGTAGGCGAACAGGGCGGTTCCCGTGGCCTCGGGGCCTCCGAAATCGTCGGGGTCGGCAAGGGAGGCATTCCAGGTCCCGTCAGTCCTCTGGAGCTCCACGAGGGCCTTGCACATGGCGAGGAAATCGGCCTCGTAGACCGCCTTGTGAGGGTCATTCCCGGGCAGTTCCTCCAGCACTCTGACGAATGCCGCCATTACCCAGCCGTTTCCGCGCGACCAATAGCAGTTCTTGCCGTTGGGGGTGGTGTAAGGCGGGCAGAAATCCTTGTCCCTCCACCAGAGACCTTCCTCCTCGTTGAGGAAACGGTCGCGGGACCACTTGTACATCCTCCAGGCCTTTTCGAAGTACTCGTCCTTGCCCGTGGTCACTCCATACTTGATGAGTACGGGCATGCCCATCTGAATGGCGTCTATCCAGGTCCAGTCCGCGTCGGTCTCGTCGTTGGCGAGTATGTTCTCCATACACAGCTTCACGTTCTCCATCATCCTGGGGTCCTTGTATATCCTGTACATGTCGATATAGGCCTGACCGCAGCAGTAATTGTCGGCGTTACGGGTGAGCGGCTGGTTGTTGCGCATATTCCACCCGTAGTAGTCCCCCCACTGCATGGTGTTGTCCAGATAGCGCTGCTGGGGGTCCACTGAATAGAGGGCGAGCAGCCCTTCGTAGTACACGCCCCTCGTCCAGATATTTCCTTCATAGACCCTGTTGCGTGAGGGGAAGGGAACCATCTTCGACGGGTCGCCGAACTTGTGGAGGAAATAGTCGTTGACCTTGCGGGCCTGGGCTATTACATCCTCTTTGGACGGGAGTTCGTAGTTGACGGGGATAAGGTTCACCGTAGAGCAGAGTCCCGAAGGGTCTACCGGCCAGTCGCCGAAGTAGGCAGGGCCTCCGAGGGTGCTTATGTTGGCGTCCTTGAATATCTTCCACTCGACCCCGCGTCTGTCGTAGTCGGCTATGCGGTTGGACTGCAGATTGGTCACATATACGTCGATGAGGTTGACTCCGGGCTGCAGATACTCGCCTATGCTGATGCGGAAGGGAACGGCCCATACTGTTCCGACCTCCTCGCAGTTGATGAACACCCTGGCGCTCTCCCTCACGTCGCCGAGGTCGAGTATCCAGTCGTCTGCCTCCTTGGGGTTGCTTATCTCCACTGCCGAAGAATAAAGGGCGGTGGCGAAATTGACTTTGGCCTCGGGAATGTCGAGCTTGGTCCAGTCGGTGACGGTGTTGGTGAAGTAGTTGCCTTCTATGGCAGGGGCGCTCTGGGGGAAACTGATGTTCCAGGCCCTGTCCACGGGTATGGGCTCTCCCTCGAAGGCCACGTAGTTCCATGCCGGAGCTTCGATTTCGACGGGGAAGGTCTTGATGAGTACGGATTCACCCGGCTGGAGCTGAAGACGTATTTCGGTGCATCCGTCCTCGGCCGTACGCACGAGGGCCTTGCCGGACTTGCCGCTGACGGCATCGTAAAGCATTGCGGACACGGCGGGGGTTCCAAGCCTTACCCAGGAGTCCACGGGATTGTTCTTCAGCATCGCCGCGAAGTAGTTGTAGCCTCCGCATTCGTTGCTGCGGCGTATCATCACTCCGCCCTCCACGCTCTTGAACTCCTCGGGTCTGATGCCCTTGAATGCCTCCTCGAGGCTTACGGGCTTGCCGAAGTTGCGGGCTATCCTGTTGAACTCGCGGCGTCTCGCGCTGAGATTGTAGAGTCCGGGCACGTCTTCGGGTACCTTGTCCACGAAGTAGACGGGCACTCCCTTGTCCCTGAGTTCAACCAATCTGCGTGCAGTCTCCACGGGCATGTAGGTGCAGGCGGGAACTATCACGGGCTTGGTTATCTCAAGCTCGCGGAGCTGGGTGTCGGAGATGTAGTCCGCATCGTAGCCGCTCTCGAGTATTCTGTTCATGATTTCCTTGACCTGGGGCATCTTCCTGTCCATGCTGTGGATGTCGAACATCATGTAGGGAGTCTCGGTCGATGTGCTCCAGATGTCGTAGACGGGGAAGTAGAGCAGGAAGTCGGAATCGGGTTCGCCCGCGGTCAGGAAGGCCTGGCAGCGCTCTATGTACTTGAACAGTGCTGGTGCGTCCTTCCACATTCCGCCGGTGGGCGACATGTTCAGGGATGCGTAGAACATCCATCCGGGGAATTCGGCTCCGGCAGGGGAGTAGGGCGCTCCGTGGAAGTAGATATGGTTCACTCCGGCGGCGAAAGCCTGGTCGAGTTCGGGCTTGCACTGGCTCAGGGAACTGCGGAAATGCTCGGTAAGCCAGGTCAGCGACTCGCAGGAAGTGTATTTCTTGCCTGTCACGTGCGCGGCTGAGGAAGCGAACTTCAGCACGGCCATGTCGCCGTCATTGCGGCGTATAATGGGGTCCTGGCGCAGTCCGGGTATATCGAAATCGGAACGTCCGAAGGTCTCGCATTCGGGTATGTCCACCTTGCCGTAGACATCGAGCAGGTTGGCGGGGGAGCCGTGTGACTGGTTGCGCACCCTCGAGCCGTGGGAATGGCACCATTCCACCCAGGGGTCGATGAAATTTTCCATCAGCATGCGGCCGAGGCATTCGCGGTAATCGACAATAGCCCTGTCGTAGTTGCTTATCGTTGAGGGTGAGGGGACGCTGACGGCCTCGTTCCTTCCGGGACCGCCGGGACCGCCTCCTCTGGGGCCGCGTTCGGACTCTTCAGGCTTCTGGAGCAGCCAGGGGATGATGTCGTAGCCGTACTTTTCCTGGAAATACGAGGCGTATCCCGGGGTCCAGTCGGCTCCGTACACCTCGTAGGAGTCGTTGAACCAGGTGTCCGGCCAGTCGGCCCCGCTTTCCTCGAAGGCCTTGTCGAAACGTTCGAGATAGACCTTCAGGGCCTCGGGGTTATAGTGGTCCATGACCCAGCCCTCTCCTCCGGGAGCAGCCCTCTTGACCTTCTGGCCCGTGGGTACTGAATCGATGTTGCCGGCGTTGATGCGCATCTTCTGCGCTGCAAGGTCAGTGGTAATCTGGGGGCCTCCGAAAGGCCAGCCGGTGCCGTTGTTCAGGTCACACTGGAGTCCCAGTCTCTCCGATTCCGACAGCAGATATTTGTACATCTCCATCCATTCGGGAGACAGATAGTCTATATCATTGGCTTCGTTGCCCTGTACTCCGTAGATAGGGGTCACTTCGAAGCCTCCTATGCCGGCCTCGGAGAACTGTTCGAGATTCCAGGTCAGACCCTCCTTGTCCACGGCACTGCCCAACCACCACCATCTTACATAAGCTTTGTTCTCGTTGACCGGGGTATACCACCCGGTATCCTGGGCCGCGGCCGAAACCGCGGAACCCAGTCCGAGAACGGAAAAAATCAGAAATTTCAAGTTCATATTTATCGTTTGTTTCACGTCATTTCAGATATTCTGCCAGGGGGTGTCCGGCCGCCCTGAGCCCTTCGGCGAACGACTCGGCATTCCTCTCGGCACCGAGCCTCGAAGTATGGGTATGGTCGTTCTTGTAATAGGCCGCGGTAGCCTCCGAACCTATGGAATCGAAGAAATCCGCGCTTATATTGTGCATGTCCACGAAATCCACTCCGGTCTGCTCCACCACTTCGCGGCACCAGGTACCGTAAGTGTCGTTGCGGCGCTCCACCTTCCCTTCAGGCCACTCGTTCCTCGGGGTGATGCTCAGCAGTATGGGGATTCCTCCCTTCTCCCTCACGTCGCCTATGAACTTGCGCAGATACCAGCCGTAGGTGTAGATTACCTGATACATGCGCTTGTTGGGCATGAAGTACACTTCGCTGTCCTCTGAAGTGCCGGCAAGTTCGGCACGGTAGGGTCTCTCGTTTATCCTGCCCATGTCATTGTGGCCGAACTGGATAACCACGAAGTCACCCGGCTGTACGCTGTTGTACACTTCGTCCCAGCGTCCCTCGTCGAGGAAGGTCCTGGCACTGCGGCCCGCCTTCCCGGCGTTGAATACGCTGATTTTGGTCGTATCGAATAGTTCGGACACCACGCTGCCCCAGCCCCACATTCCGTCGGGGTCGGAGTCGGTATTCTGCATGGTGCTGTCGCCCGTGAGTATGAGGGCGGGTTTGCCGGGAGTGCGCTTGAGCCCGATTACGGGAGGGTCGAGAGGCAGCAGATATTCGCCGAGCCCGCATTCCTTGCATGCGGCTATGCCCTCCGCGGCGCTGCGGGCGTTGGTCAAGGCACCGAAGGCGCTGGTGTGGATATTGTCACGGTAGAACATGTAGTTCACCTTTTCCGGGCCGAATTTCTCGTATTTGGAGGCGCTTATGCCCTCGAGGTCAACTACCGGCGTGCCTGTCTCGCGGCCGATTTCATATATCCATTCGTCGAAGGTATCGGACTTGCGCACAATCTTGCCGTCGTCCCACTGATTGCGGGGCGTGAGGGTGAAAAGTATGGGAGTGGCTCCCTTGGCGCGTGTCTCGGAAATGAATCTGCGCAGATATTCGCCGTAGCTCAGCACCGTTTCCTGCTTTCCGGTCTCCACTATGGTCACGTCGAGGCTGTCCCTTCCGGTTCCTGGGATCGAGGCCCTGGCCCTGCCGCTGTCGTATGGGCCGCCGTCATTGTGGCCGAGCTGTATGATTACGTAGTCGCCGGGCCTGATGCCTTCGAGCACGTCGGGCCACCATATACGGTAGAAGGTGCGGCTCGAGAGTCCTCCGAGGGCGTGGTTCTCCACGCTGATCCTGTCTTCGTCGAAGAACTGTCCGGCATAGTAGCCCCAGCCCCATTGTCCGTTGTCGCCGTTGCCGCGGGTTCCTGTGCGCATCGTGGAATCTCCCACGAGGAAGAGCACGGGATTGTCGCCCTTGCGGGAACTGCCTGCCACGGGACGGGCCGTCCTCGCGAGGTCAAGTGAGTCGGGGGTGTTGTCTATGATGTTGCCGTCCTGTTCCATGGATCCCGGTGCGGGACGTCCGTTCGGAGCTCCGGGCATTCCGGGTCCGCCGGGTCCTCCGGGATTCATGCGTCCGTCAGGCATACCCGGTCCGCCGGGACGTCCACCCTGACCCTGGGGCCCTCCGGGACGCTGCGGCATCCTTCTGGGAGACTCGGCTACCAGCACGGAGTCGAGAAGCACGTCTTCCAGATAGTCCGCGGGCTTGACCTTGCGGCCTTTTACCTTGGTGCCGCGGAATTTGCCGGAAAGTTCGTTGCCGAAATAGAAGCCCACCTCGGGCGGCTGGTTGTAGCAGACATTCTCCGTGGCGAGGCTTATTCTGTACACGGGGTCCTCGAGGAAGGTATGGAAGCGGTATTCGGTGGGCTCTGTGGATACATAGAGCCTGAGTTCGCTGTTGTCTTCGGCACGCAGGAGCACTTCCTCCCTCCAGTCGCCGAGCAGATCTCCGGAGATGCAGGGCGTGGACTTGGTGCCGTTGTTGCTGACGCTGCCCTCGAAGGTTACGAGGTTCTCGACCTGACGGGTTTCGGGGTTGAACTTGTCGACACGGTTGCCGTCAAGCAGTTCCCTGAGCAGGTCTCCGTCCCACCATACCGCGAAGTTCTGTGAGGCGGGCCTTACGGCGACAGAATCGCCGCGGAAATTGCGCATGCTGCCGCTGGCCGAACTCCACATCTCCCAGCCGGGGGTGTCGGGGTCTACGTCAGCCGCCATGGAACGGCCTACGTCGGTGTTGGAAGGTATGCGGTAGATGAGCTTGCCTGTGGCGGCATCGGTAAGGGTGGAGCCCATGCCCCTCTGCTCGTGGCCTATCCATACCTGAAGCGCGTCGGAACCGGGTATCATGGCTCCGAGGTGCATGGAGTCACCGTGGCCGAAGCCCGTGGTGTAGAGTCCCGTGCCGTCATGGTCGATGCAGCAGGCGCCGTAGATTATCTCGTCGCAGCCGTCGCCGTCCACATCCGCAACCCTGAGATTATGGTTGCCCTGGGCCTCGTAGCCCTTCAGGGAAGGGTCGGAGTTCGTGTCGAAGAACCATTTCAGAGTGAGGTCCTTGCCGTCCCAGTCATAGGCCGCGAGGGTGGCGCGGGTATAGTAGCCCCGGCACATCACCACGCTCGGGCGCACGCCGTCGAGGTATGCTATGGCCGCAAGATAGCGGTCAGATCGGTTGGCATTCCTGTCCCCCCAGCTTCCCTCTTCGCCGCGGCCGGGCATATAGTCCACGGTCTTCATGGCTTCGCCTGTACGTCCGTTGAATACCGTCAGGTACTCGTTGCCTGACATGATATGTCCCGTATTGCCTTCGTGTACCCTGTAGTCGGCGTCAGGGTCGCCTATCACCTTGCCCGTGCCGTCTATGGTGCCGTCGGAGGTCTTGGCCACCAGTTCGGCACAGCCGTCGCCGTCAAGGTCATAGACCATGAACTGGGTGTAGTGGGCACCCGCGCGTATGTTTCTGCCGAGATTGATTCTCCACAGCCTCTCGCCGTCCAGCTTCAGACAGTCGATATACACTTCTCCGGTGTAGCCCTGGTGGGCATTGTCGCGGGAATTGTTCGGGTCCCATTTCAGAAATATCTCGTATTCCCCGTCACCGTCCACATCGCCTATAGAGCAGTCGTTGGGGCTGTAGACGGGAATGCTGCCGTCAGGCATGGTGCTTCCGACCGGCGCATCCACGGGTATGGGCAGGTAGCCTACGGGAGCTGAGGCCGGCAGGGTGAAACTGCCTGAAGAGGCCTTGCCCGATACGGGGCGCACCTCGTACACCGCAGCCGCGGCCGAGTCATTGTTGTCTACGAACCAGCATACATCCTTGATAGGCTGGCTGTTGAGCAGTTCGCCGTCACGGTAGACGTTGAACGAGATTCCGGAGGGGTCGCTGCTGAGGTAACGCCAGCTTACGAATACCTCCTCGGGGCTTTGCCGTACTGCAACTACTCCGCGACCGAGCTTTTCCATCTGCAGTTTGGAATAGTTGTAGGCCGTCTGTGCGAAGGCACTGGCCGTGCACAGAACGATAATCAATGCGGACAACAATTTTTTCATACCGTATGATTTAAAAAACCTTATTTAAAATCGAATACCACGTCTATCTTCAGTCCTTCGTCGCCGGACTTGATACGTATGTTGCCAGGCTGGCTTTCAGGGCCCTGCTGGTGTATGGGCTTGAAACTCTTGATAGCCTGGATGTCGAGAAGCAGGGCCAGGTCGCCCTCCGGCAGCTCGGGGAACACCCTTTCAGGAGAATCCGGGGCCTCCTCCGGGCTGTAGACCTTGAGATAGAGCCCGTCCTCACGGCTGTATATGGTCAGGGGGGCGGTCTGTGACTGGAATCCGGCCCAGTAGATGTTGGCATGGTAGCCCTTGAATTCGGGATATTCGAGCCGGCCCTTCACGGCCTTTCCTGTAATGGTGTTGTTGTAATCCTTCTGCCACAGATCTATGTTGTGGCCGCGCTGGCGGTTCTTCCAGACCCTGTAGGGGCCTCGTCCGAGCCACTGCATTCCGTCGACATTTTCCTCGGGATAGCTGAAACTGAACCCGAGGTCCTTCACGTCAGTGTCCATAAATCCGTCGTCGAAACCTCCGCGTACTCCTCCGTTGTCGCGGTTCAGCAGAACAACGTCCATGCCGAGTTTTCCGTCAGGTTTCATCCTCCAGACTATTGAATCCACGGCTCCGAGGTATTTGGCCACGTAGAGCGCATCCGAGTCCTCGTTTGCAATGTAGCCGCGCTGGAACTGCATTTTGATGCCTATGGGCTTCATGTCGCCGAAGGGGAAAGGCTCGCCGTCTACGCTGACTCCCGCGAGACTGCCGTCGCTCGTGTCAAAGCTGACTTCCACTCCCGAAGCCGAAAGTACGGCCTTCCCGTCCCTCTCCGTTGCGCTTGCCGGGCTGTTTCCGGGCTTTTCGGGATTGTGCATCGCATAGTATTCGCCCGCATAGTGTATGGGCCAGGTCCAGGTGCAGATGCTTTCCCCGTACTGGTCGAAGGCCTCGAGTTCGAGCAGGTCATTGTCGAAGAAGCCCTCGGGAACTTCCATTCTCATGATGCCGGTGGTATTGGGCTCGAGTGTGGGAAGTTCTATGGTGCCTGTGGCCGTGATTTCGGACAGGGCGCCCTCCTCGGGATTGGCTATCTTCTTGAGCCTGTAGGTCATGCTGCACTTGTCGAGGGTGGTGTAGAGGTATTTGTTGGTCACGTAGAAATCCCCCTTGAACGAAGGCGTGATGTAGAGTTTGGCGAATTGTATGGGAGCCCAGACGTCCCTGATAGTCCAGAAACTGCCCTCTTTCTCGCGGTAGGGGCCGACCACTCCGTCGTTGCCCATGTCGTGGTTGGAGTCGAGTATGCCGTCCTTGTCGGTGCGAACAACGGCTTCGTCCACGAAGGCCCAGATGAAGCCTCCCGCGAACAGGGGATGGGCTATCCAGCGCTCCCAGAAGTCAGCGAGTCCGGCACCTCCGCCCTGGTCGGAGTTGGTGTGCATGAACTCGGTGGGCATGAATACCTTGTAGCCGTAGTTGAAACGGGCCACTCCGGTGAGGTAGGTGGGGTAGTGGTGGGTATCGAGATCATCGAAATCGGCCCAGGGATGTATCACGTGGCGCTTCTGGGGGTCGTATGCGTAGAACAGACTGTCGAGATTGGTGTTCCAGCCGCCCTCGTTGCCGTTGTCCCAGATGATTATGCAGGGATGGTTGACGTCCCTTCTCACCATTTCGCGCACGAGCCTGGCCCCGACCTCGTCGTCATAGCGTCCGTGCCAGCCCGCAAGTTCGTTAAGGTAGAAGAGTCCGAGCGAATCGCAGATTTCCAGGAAGTGCTTGTCGGGCGGATAGTGCGAGCGCACCGCGTTCATGTTCATCTCCTTGATGAGAAGGGCGTCCTCGAGGCTTATGCTGCGGTCGGTGCAGCGTCCTCCCTCGGGATGGAAGGTGTGTCTGTTGATGCCCTTGAGCACCACCTTCACCCCGTTCACGTAGAGTCCGTCCTTGGGGCGGAAATCCACGGTGCGGAAGCCGATTTTCTCGCTGCTGCGGTGCAGGGAGCTGCCGTCGGCCGCGGTGAGGGCCACATCGAGGCGGTAGAGTTCGGGATGCTCACAGTCCCAGGTCCTTACGCTCCAGCCCTTGCTCCCCAGGGCCTTGCCCCAGTCCATGCTGTCATGCCTGACCTGGGTTCCGGTAGCCGGCATGGTCTGCGAGAGGCTCTCGCCGGGGTGGGAAAGCGAAGTCAGGGTGTAGACTATATACGAATCCTCCGGGGCGTTTTCAAGCTCGAGGTCCACGGTCATGCTGCCGTCAGCCCTGGCGTCCACCGCCATGTATTCTATGTTGGAGGAGGGTCTGAGGGTGAGGTAGACGGGCCTGTAGATTCCCCCGAAATTCCACCAGTCCGCCCGGCGTTCCGCGCTGTTCACGGAGGGATTGTCGGATTCCTTCTTTACCGTGACTTCGAGTCTGTTGCTGCCGCCGTACCTGAGCAGTTCGCTGACGTCATAGCTGAAACGGTAGAATCCGCCCTGATGCACGGGGCCTGCCGATTTCCCGTTGATATAGACTTCGGCATCGGTCATCACCCCTTCGAATACTATGTCCACGCGTCCGCCCTTCCAGGATGAGGGTACCTTGAAGTTGTAACGGTATTCGCCATATTCGTTGAGGGGCTGGCGGCGCGGTCCGAGCTGGCGGCCGTAGTCATATTCGCCGTATCCCTGGAGTTCCCATTGTGAGGGCACCTCTATAGTGCTCCATTTGCCGCTGTTCTGGCCGGCGGAGCATCTGAATTGCCATGTTCGGGTGTCGTGAAGTCCCGTCCCTGAGAGGTAAAGTGTCTGAGTTTCCTGCGCATACAAGGCCGAGAGGGCCGCCAGCGCGAAAATAGAGGCGGTCAGTATTTTCTTCATCCTTAACGAGTTTATTGGTTCTAGCCGTGTCTGTTCTACAGAATCCAAAGTTACAAATTATTACCGTATTTGGCATATTTTTTCTAACTTGGGCCATAAGTAACTAGGCTTTATTCTATAACCAATTTCACACACAAGCAATAATGAAACGTATTCTTCTGACTATGCTCGCATTGGGGGCTGTTCTCAATGCAGATGCGAAAAAAGCCAAGGAGCAGCCGCTCCTGTTTCCCGACGGCACCGTGGTTTCCGAGTGGTTCCTGGATGCCACTGTACCGGAACCCGGGCAACTCGGCAAACTCTACAAAATATCCGACTACGGCGCAATCAGTGACCCGAATCTGAAGCAGACCGAGCTCATACAGAGCGTGATAGACAAGGCTGCGGAAGAAGGCGGGGGAGTGGTCGTGATTCCCGAAGGCATATACAAGAGCGGGGCCCTCTTTTTCAGGCAGGGAACCCACCTCTATCTCTCGCGCGGCGCAGTACTTTTAGGCAGTGAATCTATATTGGATTTCCCCGTGACAGATACGCGCATTGAGGGAGAGATATGCAAGTACATCCCTGCCCTGATTAACGTGGACGGGAATGACGGTTTCACGCTTTTCGGGCCCGGAACAGTCGACGGCAACGGCAGTCCCTACTGGAAGGCCTTCCGCATGCGCCGCGAGTGGAACCCGTCCTGCACCAACAAGGACGAGCAGCGCCCCAGGCTCCTGCATATCTCCAACAGCAAAAACGTCATTGTGGCCGATGCGACCCTGCAGAATTCTCCGTTCTGGACCTGCCACGCCTACAAGACCGACAGCATCAAGTTCATCAACCTCAGGATTTTCTCCCCTGTCGCGCCCATAAGGTCCGCAAGTGCCGACGGCATTGACCTCGACGTGTGCTCCACGGTTCTCGTCAAGGGCTGCCGTATCACGGTGAATGACGATGCCGTGTGCTTCAAGGGCGGAAAGGGCCCCTGGGCTGACGAGGATCCCGCGAACGGACCCAACATGAACATACTCGTCGAGGACTGTTTCTTCGACCACACCACGGGCAGCTGCGTGACCTTCGGCAGTGAGTGTGTCTATGCCTACAACGTCCTGATACGCAACTGCCGGGTTGAGGAGGGGCAGGCCCTGCTCCAGCTCAAGATGCGCACCGACACTCCCCAGCGTTACCGGTACATCACCATAGACGGGGTTGAGGGGAGCTGCCGTACCGTGCTGAGCGCGGCTCCTTGGAGGCAGTTCTTCGACATGAAGGGACGCGAGGATATTCCGCATTCCTACGGCGAATATATTTGGTTCAAAAACCTCAATCTGGAATGTAAGAGTTTCGCGAACATAAATCCCAAGGACGATGAGTTCACCCTCAACCACATAAGTTTCGAGAATGTCAGGGTGAAGACCCCCGTTCCCGAATGGGAAAGTTCTTCTATAGAAGTTTTGGAAATGATCAACACGTTTATCAATGATGTCGAACAATAGATTTATGCGTTTTTCTTTGAACGGCCCGGTCGCTTTCCTGTTGGCGGCCGTCTTTCTGAGTTTCACCTCATGCGGGCAGCAAGCTGAAGCCCCCGCCGATCCCTGGGCCGAGGCCGAAAGGATAATAGAGGGCATGAGTACGGTAAGTTTCCCGGACAGAAGCGTCAGTATCACGGAGTTCGGAGCCGTTCCTGACGATTCCCGGAATCTCGCGGGCGATGCCATAAACCTCGCCATCCTTGCCATGAACCAGCAGGGGGGAGGAGTGGTGGAAGTGCCGCCGGGAGTGTTCTACACAGGCCCTATAACCATGAAGAGCAACGTGAGGCTGGACCTGGCCGAAGGAGCCACCCTGAGGTTCGTCCTCAGACCCGAGCTGTATATGCCGCCGGTGCTCACGCGCTGGGAAGGTCTGGACTGCTACAATGCCCATCCCCTGATATATGCCTATGGCGAGACCAATATCGCAATCACCGGTAAGGGTGTGGTTGACGGCGGGGCCGGGCCGGATATATGGTGGGACAGGGTCCGTACTATAGAGCGCAACGATTTTACGACCCCCAGCGGTCACCACAGGGCTTCCCGGCTCAGGCTGCTCGAACAGGCGGAGAGCCGTATGCCGGTATATGAGCGTATCTACGGGGAAGAGGACTTCCTGCGTCCCCAGACCCTGAATTTCAACCATTGCACTACTGTTCTTGTCGAGGGTGTAACCTTCATCAATTCACCCTTCTGGGTAATACATCCTGTATTCTGCAAGGATTTGATTGTAAGGGGAGTGACGGTTGTCAACGACGGACCCAACGGTGACGGCTGCGACCCTGAATCCTGCAAGAATGTGCTCATAGAGGACTGCGTGTTCGACACCGGTGACGACTGCATCGCCATCAAGAGCGGACGCAACGAGGACGGCAGAAAGTGGAACGTGCCCAGCGAGAACATCATCGTGCGTAACTGCACCATGGCGGACGGCCACGGCGGAGTGGTCATAGGTTCGGAGATTTCCGGGGGCTTCCGCAACCTCTTCGTGGAGAACTGCCGCATGGATTCTCCCAATCTCGACCGCGTCATCCGCATCAAGACTTCCACAGCCCGCGGCGGACTGATAGAGAATATCTATGTGAGGAATGTGGAGGTGGGGCAGTGCCGTGAGGCCGTGCTGCGGATTAATCTGAACTATGAACCCAACGAGCAGGCCCGGAGGGGTTTCTATCCCGAGGTGCGCAATGTCTATCTCGAGAACGTGAATTGCAAGTCCTCGGAGTACGGTCTGTGGCTCTATGGTCTCGACGACAGGGTGAATATCAGCGGAGTGGTGCTCAAGGACTGCACTTTCGAGGGTGTGACCACCGACGGGAACTATCTCCATGGTCTTGTGGGAGAGGTCGTTACGGAGGGCTCCACTATCAACGGCAAACCTATTGACATTAACTGACAGAATAATTGACAAGATGAAAAAAACTATTTTGATTGCCGCCATGCTCATGTTCATGGCCGGTACTGCGAGTGCCCAGTTCGGCAAGTTCCAGGCTTCGGAGACGAAGGTGGTGAAGGACCCCCAGACCGGGATAAGCCTGAAGGTGCTTACCGACATGTCTAAGAACGACAAGTTCCTGTATCAGACAGACCCCATGTGGACTCCGAGCGGCAAGTACCTGCTGTTCCGTTCTTCGGACAGGGGCACGGGCGAGAAGCTTAGCCGCACCACGCCGGACGGACGCACTGTTGAATTCTATCCCACACAGTTTTTTTTCATTGAGATAGCTACGGGCAGAATCATTCAGGCCACCGACGGTCAGGTCGGTTCCGTCTTCCTTGCAAACAAGTCAGAGAGGATGTTCGTGAGCCGGCAGGAGGGTGAGGATTGGAAGATGTACGTTATGGACCTGACGAAATTCTTTGCCGATGCGAACAAGGGCAAGGCCGACAGTTTCGATACTTACCTGAGTTACATCGGAACTTTCCCCCAGACCCCGGAAATGGGGCGTCCCGGCGGATGGTGCGTAAACAGTGACGATAGTTACGCCTATATCAGTGTGACCCGCGAAGGTACTCCGGAAGAGAGGGCGGCCATGGAGGCCAAGGCCTTCGTTCCCCGCGACGACCAGCCCAAGAAGGTGGGGCAGACCCTGAGCGGACTGCGCAAAATGGACCTGAAGACGGGCGAGGTGAGCATGATTGCGGATGTGGACTTCCGTGTGGGCCATATACAGGCGAGCCGCTTCCGTCCCGAGGAAATCGTTTTCTGCTGCGAGACGGGCGGGGATGCCGACCAGAGGATGTGGTACGCGAATGCCAACACCAATACCTACAAGCCGCTTTATATTGAAACCCCTCTCGACTGGGTGACACACGAGACCTTCGGAACCGAGGACTATGTGTATTTCAATATACTCGGATGGCAGGACCGCCTGCGCAAACAGGCTTCCGGCATCTTCCGCATCAATCTCCGCACGGATGACGTGGAGTGTCTCGGGAATGTGGAGATGGACAAGGACCGCTCGTCTTCTCTGACGGGGCGCGGATTCTGGCATTGCAATTCTACGCGCGACAACAAGTGGGCTGCCGGTGACACCTTCGCCGGCAGCGTGTGGATAATCAATGTGGAGAACGGCCACAGGTATCAGATTGCATCGGATACCAAGATGGCTCCCGACCATGCCCAGCCTTTCTTCAGCCCAGACGGCACCAGGCTATGCTTCCAGTCGGGACATTATTCCGACGGGGAGAGGCTCAATCTCGTACTCGTGGATTTGAGCAGCCTGCCGTTCTTCAATGAATGAGCTGTGAACACGGGTCCATGCGCGAACTTGCTTTCAGGCAGGCGCCCGGCAATTCGCAGCAATTTCGGAACCCGGTCATGTAAAGTAAAAGAAGCCGCCCGAAATAGATTTTGGACGGCTTCTTTTTGCGTTGCATGGATACGGAAAGATCTATCAAGGATTAAAGTCGTATCTGGTAGGATCATAGCCGTTGCTGGTCTTATGATACACTCCGCTTGGAACTTGAATTTCCATATCGTAAAGACCAAGGGCCACGTTGTTCATATAGTTGAAAGTGGTGGAATAATTGTTGGAGATGCCTCCGGTTCCGGAAGGGTCGAAAGCGAACCACATACACCAGCCATAGCCGCCTTCCTTTGCGCTTCTGGCATTGCTTTCAGTTGCATAAGTCCTTCCGTATCCGGCGTTACATTCTATTGAGGCAAAGCTGCATTGCTTGTAGGTCATACCGGCTGCCGGACTCGTGGACGAGCCGTAGTTGCCGACCCAGAAGTCTACAAAAGTCCCGGGTTCATATCCATCCACTGAAACCAGGCTGGTCAGATTTCCGTATCTGAATACCGATACTTCGGTCTCCCAGGTCACGGTAGTACTCATGGCCTGCTTCAGTTCGTAGCAAAGGCGGGAGCCCGCTGCGTTTGAAGGAGTTGTGAACCACCAGTTACCGGTATCCGGAGTGGTGGAATACTCATCATCGAGGGATACCCCGTCTATCTTGTATTCAAGAACTTCAAGCGCAACATCAGCAGCGAAACGCTTTGCGCCTTCGTCGGACAACTGGGCCACTCCTGCCTGATCCCAATTGCCGAGTATGCCGAGATAAACCTTGATACCCTTGTTGCGCAAAGGCTGGAGGAAGGTATCAGTTCCGTCGAGGAGGGCCGTGATACCCGTATTTTTGGAAAGATATACCAGGTCTTCGGAAGAATTATAGTTGATATTGCCCGAGAACAGAACCACTGCATCGAAGAAAGGAGTGCCGTCTTCAAGCAGGTACTCGAGGGCGTTGAGGGGGTTGGTATTGTTGGTCTCGAAGTAAACCACGTTCTTCACCTCCTTCTCGAGGGTTCTTTTGAAGAGATAATTGACTCTCCTGTTGGCGGAGCTGAATTCCACTCCCTGAGCCTCGGCCACGTAAACAGGAATGAGGTAGGTAGTCGCCGAGAATATGCCGTCCGCATCGGTGTCGAGAGTGACGGTAATGCTCTCGGACTCCAGAGAGCCCGCAGCTACCGTGATGGTGGAGGAGGAGAAGCTGAGGGCAGACTCGGGGAAGAGCTCGCATTCCATGTTGTCGTGAGAGAGAATGAACTCATTAAGATAGGAGGCGTCATATTCTATGCTCACCACCACGTCCTCGCTCTGAGCTTCACTCAGTACCACTTTCAGTTCCACTGCAGTTTCGGGTACCTCATTCAGGGAAGTGAAGCTGACGCCTGTTTCTATATCCTTGCCTTCCGAGGAGGCATCCCTTAGACGTCCGCCGCTGAAGATTTCTTCCGGGCTGCCCGCTTCCTGAGTGACTGAGATAACCACACTCTCGGCATTGCCTGCAGTGAAGCTTATGCTTCCCGTCAAGTCAAAGGAGGAGGTGTTGTCCTGAACGTTGACGACAAGGGTGTTTTCCTCCTTTGTGGCTTCTATCCAGTCGTCACTAAGGCTGTAATCCCAGCTGTCGGCATCCGTAGTCACCGTCAGGGTAACTGGACTGTTGCCCGTAGCGGCGAAGGCTATTGTACCGGAGGGACTTACCTCTAAAGTGTCGGTGTGTTCGCCCTGCTCATTCTTTTGGCAGGCAAAGAGGGTCAAAAATGCCATGCAGGACAAAGCTGCTGCATATTTTAAAGGACTCTTCATATCAATATGAGTTATTTTGATGAGTTAGGTATATCCTGATCAAGTTGACTTGACTCCAAACTCGTTTCCTCTCCGGCTCACTCGTTTCCCAAATTACAGGGAAACTTCCGGGACCGGCCCGAAATACTACTGTCTCAAATGCTCCTTGAATTCGATTTCGACTATGCGCAGCTCGTTGCTGGGAGCCTCGGCGTTCTCTGCCTTGAACAGATCGAGTTCCCCTGCAGCGGGAGCCACGACTTCCACGATGCCGCTGAAAGCATCGCTGTCCGTGGCCGCGCCCTTGAGCATTATCGTCACCTCGCGGGTCATCACCGGCTTTACTGGAATGTGGACATAGCCCAAACTGCGCTGGGTCTCTCCCTCCCATATCAGCTCATCGCCGGCGTAAATCTGAATGGGATAGCTGCGCATCCTCCATCCGGTAAACTTCACGCAGACCTCGTCAATCTGGGCCATGCGGTCGAAGTGATATGTTATCCAGCCCGTACCGAGATGTCCGTCGTTGGTCCATTCGCTGAGCTCGTTGTCATCGTAACTTGCAGCGGCCCTGTCCGCATTGGCCCCGGCGGTGGCCGAGACTATCTCCACATCCACGGCCCTGTCGCAGTAGGAAGGAGTGAGGGGAGTCTCGCCCCTGTCGAGCCGGCCCTTGAGGTGGTCGCCGGGAATGTAGCTGCCAAGGCCTCCGACAGTCTCGAAAGGCTGGGTGCTCATGGTGATTTCAGCCCCCTCGAGTCCCTCGGCCCTCGCCTTGAGAGTCACGGTGCCGGCGGTGGTGGTGGAACGTATGATTGCCCTGTTCACTCCGCATTCCACGGGGAAGTCCATGGCGAGAATATAGTTGTCCGGACCCTGGGCTATGCCTCCGCGCCACTCGGCCGGTCCCTCGAGCTCATAGTGTATCATGTCGTTGGCGAGTGGACATCTGCGTCCATCTGCGTCCACTACCTCGATTTCCACGAGGGCCACGTCGGCGCCGTCAGCCTTCCAGCCGTCGGGATTCAGTATGGAGCTGAGCCTCAGAGCCACGGGTTCTCCAGCGGTCTCGACGGCATACCTGCCGACTTCCTCGTTCCCGTTGTAGGCCACAGCTTCTATCTTGCCCGGCTCGAATGTCACTTCAGGGAAGGTAAACAGGAATTCATATTCCTTTACAGGCTCTCCACAGCTCTTTCCGTTCACGAACAGCTCGACCCTCTCGGCGCTTGACACCACATATACGGGCTTGACCGTTCCTTCAGGGTAATTCCAGTGTCCTACCACGTACACCCCGTATTCTTCAATATCCACCCAGCCGTTCCACATTACCTGATGTGCGAAATAGCTGTCCTTGGGGATGCGCAGGGGATCGGTGACACCGGA
The DNA here is from genome assembly GCA_964569595.1 of uncultured Muribaculaceae bacterium. GTDB lineage: Bacteria > Bacteroidota > Bacteroidia > Bacteroidales > UBA932 > Cryptobacteroides. The sequence continues at coordinate 8,256 of CAZMTY010000012.1, read as the reverse complement.
GCGGCGGTAGTTCTCCACGCCGCGGAAGTGGGTGTTGGTGTCGGAGAAGATAATCTTTACGCCTCCGGAGCTGACTCTCGTGCCGGAACCGGGACGCTCGATGTAATAGTCATACCAGCGGCGCACGTGCTCCACGGTGAACTGGTCCTGATTGTGGTTGTAGGGGGCGGAGTTGCCGGGCACCAGGGTGTTGGTCGAGGCGGAGAAGAAAGCGTCGTTGCCCGCACCCTCCGTGTGGTAGGGATAGGAATATTCGTCCCAGTATTTGCGCAGGGCCTCGTCGCGGCAATATTCCGTAGCCCAGAAGGGAGAGTGGGCGCTCTTGTTGATATAGAGCATCTCCCCGCCGTATTCGGCCTCGCGTATGTCGAGCATTTCGCGGCTGCCTATCGCACGTCCGCCGTAGAAGTCGTACTTGTCGCGTATCTCCCTCATTTCGAGCATGTGCTCGCGGCTTATGGATTCGTTGCCGCACTCGTAGAATATGATAGAGGGATTGTTGCGGTTGTATATAATCGCATCGCGCATGAGTTCCTTGCGCTGTACCCACTGCTGGCCCTGGACATCCTTCTCGGCGTCTCCGGCGGGCATGGCCTGCATCAGTCCCACACGGTCGCATGACTCTATATCCTGCTTCCACGGGGTCACGTGCATCCAGCGCACGAGGTTCGCGTTGCCCTCGACCATCATGGCGTTGGAGTAGTCGCTGAGCCAGGCGGGAACGGACATTCCCAGGGCCGGCCATTCGTTGGAGGTGCGCTGTGCGAAGCCCTTCACCTGTATTACCCTGTCGTTCAGCCATATCTTTCCTTCGGCGAAGCGGGTCTTGCGGAAGCCGGTGCGGGTATTCACCTCATCCACAGTCTTTCCGTCCACCACGAGCGCGGTCTTCACGTCGTATAGGTAGCCGTAGCCCCAGCTCCAGAAGTGAAGGTCTTCCACTTCCTGCTCGGCCTTGAGTACAGCCGTCTCTCCGGCGGCAACGGTGTAGGGGCCGCTTCCGAAACTTGCCACAGTCCTGCCCTCGGGATCGGTCATGGTGACGCTGTAGGATACGCTTTGGTCGCGTCCGGTCTCGTTGCGCACTTCGGACTCGGCGTGTATCACGGCAGTGCGGGACTTTATGCGCATGTCACTCGCATAGATATATACCCCGGTAGTCCCGAGATTGGAATAAAGGGGCAGGGTCTGGTACAGCTTGTCGCTGATATGCAGCCATACATTCTTCGGGAGCCCGCCGTAGTTGGCGTTGAAGTTCTTGTTGCTCCACTGGTACTTGACCCCGGTGCCGCGCTCGGCGTAGTCCCAGTCGTTGTCCACGCGCACCGCTATCACGTTCTTGCCTGTCTTTACGTAGGGAGTGAGGTCGAAACCGAAGGCCATGACGCCGTTCTCGTGCTGTCCGACGAGCTTTCCGTTGACATACAGGTCGACTCCCTGCCGGGCGCCCTCGAATTCGATGAATACTTTCTTGCCCCTGGTATCGCGGGGAAGGACAAAGTGTTTGCGGTACCACATTACGGTATCGCTCAGGTCGTGAATATCGAGTCTGAATGCCTCGTCTTCGTTGAATGCGTGGGGCAGGGTCACTTTTTCCCAGCCGCTGTCATCGAAAGAAGTCTTTTCGGCGGAGGGAATGTCTCCCGTTTTCAGAAGCCAGTCAGAGTTGAAATTGTACTTCTCGCCTGCATTGGCGGCCACTGTCCATGCGAGCAGGCTCAGGGCTGCCAGGAGATGTTGGATTTTCATAGAGATTTGAATTTATCTTAAGGTTATTGTCCGATAATGTCGTTAATATGCAGTCTG
>CAZMTY010000012.1:0-6350 GCA_964569595.1 uncultured Muribaculaceae bacterium | reverse complement strand
GGACACTGAAATTCCTCAGCCCGGTGCGCGAGAGCGTGGTCCTGAAGCCGAACCAGCCCTCGCTGTAGGGCTCGCTGTCGTCGTAGTCGAAAAGCAGTTCCCCGTCTATCCAGTACTGTACGCGGCCGTCCCTGCACACCAGCCTTATGCTGTACCAGTGATTGGCTTTGAGCAGGTGCTCGCTGTCGCTGTACTCGGCTATGATTTCGGGATTGGGCTCCCCGGTGTAGCGGCGGAAACGTGTGGTCGAATTGTAGTTGCCCCCATAGCCCACATAGTAGAGCCGCAGTTGGGCGCAGTTGGCGAACACGCCGTTGCGGCTGTCCATGCGCTCGAAGACGCTTTCCGCCTCGGGGTCGCTGGCCATCCAGAAGCAGTTGAGGTCGCTCAGCCTGTCGTCTTCGCGCCCGGTGAACACCGTCGCTTCGTAAGTGATTTCCAAGTTGCCCGAAAGTTTTTCGTTAAACCAGAAGGTAAGTCCCTTGGGGGCGAGTATTTCGCATGAGCCGTCGTCGTTGAAAGTGACGCTGTAGTCGGGAGATTCCGATTCTACTGTCCAGTTTCCGGCGGACATGAGTCCCTCCCGGGTTTCCGCCGTCAGGCTGCCTTCGTCCGTGCCCGCGGCAAGAACCGGCGATGCAAGCAGAGCCGATAAAAGAATGTATAACTTGTGCATATCTCCCAAAGGTACTAAAAGCAGCAGGTACTTGCAAACGGAAACAAAAAGGAGAGAGGACAACCCCAAAGTCCGGGGTTATCCTCTCTATGATTACGGAAGATTTGGTTCTAAAGCCTTCCGGGAAATCAGTTCCAGTCCTCGTTCTGTACGTAGAGCCCCGGAACGGCTGCCAGTTCATCGAAGGGGATAGGCAGGGTGTACCTCTCGCCGTAGACGTTGCTGTCCGAAACTCCGGTACGGTACGCACCGTCGATCATGTAGCGCTGGTACTTCTCGAGGGTGGTCTCCTCCCACTCGCCGTAGCGTACCTGGTCGAACCAGCGCACACCTTCAAGATAGAGCTCGAGTTTCCTCTCCATCTTTATGTACTCCATGGCCTGGTCGCTTGAAGGATTGGTTTCCCTGAGGGTGATGCCGGCACGCTGGCGAATCTTGTTGACAAGCTCCATGGCAGAAGCGACGTCGCCGTCTTCCGCGTAGAGCTCGGCCCTGAGAAGCATCATGTCCTCAAGCCTGATAATGGGGAAGTTCACGGGCCAGCCGCTTGAAGTGAGGCCGGTGTCGTCGAAGCTGATTCCCACTTCCTCGCGCTTTGAGGCGTAGGGTATCCATTTGGTGTTTATGGAGAGCTCGTAGCTCGTCACAGTCTGGCCTTCGTACTCTATCTCTATGGTCTGGTTGGAGTAGGCATTGGTTCCGCCGTATGCATCGTAATAGTCGATGAAGGCGAAATCAAGACCTCTGGGGTCGTTGTGTACCACGTACTCGTACCTGAGATAGGCCTCGGGTGCAACGGGGGTCATGCTGCTTCCGTTGGTGTAGGCGGTGTAGCTGCCTCCGTTGGGGAAGAACTCGTCGCTGAGACCGTAGCCGCTATTGCCGCTGACATTGTTTCCTGCAGACAGGGTGTGCTGTATTGCGAAGATCTGGTAGGTGTTGGATACATCGGAATCCGTCATCCACTGCTTCTTCCACTCGGTGATAGTGGGAGCCCAGTACTTGTCGCCGTTCTCGGAAGAATATGCGAGAACCTCGTCAAGGTAGGTCCTTGCGTTCTGCGCGGCGGTGGCGTCGTTGAAGGGGTAGCCCTTGAGGGTCATGTAAACCCTTGCAAGCATGGCCTTGGCGACAATCTTGTCAGCGCGGCCCTCGCCCCAGATAGTGGTTCCCTCGGAATTGGTCATGCCGTCCTCGTAGGGAAGGAGTTCCTCGGCCTCCTGAAGGTCGGGGAGCACCCTGTCGTTGATGACCTCGGAAGGAGTGGACTGTCCGAGCACCGAAGCCTCGGAAAGGGTGAGCACATGGTCCACAGCGGGAACGTTGGCAAAGCTCCTTGCAAGCTCGAAGTGTGCATATCCCCTGAGGAAGAGGAGTTCGCCCTTGAACTGGTTCTTGATGGACTCGTCGTTGAAAGTGACATTGTCAAGCTGCTCGAGGACGGTGTTCGCGTTGTTGATGACCTCGTACCAGCCTGCCCACAAATCCTCAAGTTCGTCAGTGGTGCTGGTGATTCTCCAGTAGGAGGATTCCGAGCAGGTGCGCACTCCGTTGGGCGCGGGGTCTACCCATACATTGTCGGAACGGTCTTCACCGAAGGTGATGTAGTGGGGGAGTTCAACGTCCATGAGGAGTCTGTAGGCTCCGCGTACTCCCTGCTCGATGTGCGTTGCCGTGGTGTAATAGCCTTCGCTCGGGAGAGAGCCTTCGGGAGGAGTATTGAGGAAATCCTGGCAGGACCCGAGAAGAAGGACGGCTGAAGCTGCTGCAATGATATGCTTGATATTCTTGATCATGGCTGTCATCGGTATTAGAAGTTAATGTTTACACCAAGGGTGAAGGTCCTGGCAGAAGGGTATCCGCCGTAGTCGAATCCAAGACCGCTACCGTTGGAAGCCTCGGGAGAGTAACCGTGGTAGTAGTTGTCGAAGATAAGCAGGTTCTCGCAGGAGAAGTAAATCCTGGCTGAACTGATTATGTTCTTGATAGGAATGGTGTAACCGATGGTGAGGTTCTTGATTCTGAAGTAGTCGGAAGATTCCACGAAACGTGAGTCTCCGTCGGGCTTGACGGTACTCTGTACGTAGGGTACCCAGCCGTTACCGGGATCGTCCTCGCTCCACCATGCATCTCTCCACCAGCCCATTGCGTTGGTCTGGGGACCCATACCCGCACGGTCGATGGCACGTCCGAGGAGGCCGTAGATCTCTCCGCCTACCTGGGCGGTAAAGAGTATGGAGGCATCCCAGTTCTTCCAGGTGAAGGTGTTGGTCATACCGAATACGAAGTCGGGCTGGGGCTTGCCGAGGTACTGGCGGTCGCTGTCGGTGATGTTTCCGTCGCCGTCTATATCCTCATGCTTGAGGTCTCCCGGAACGATGTCCACGCCGTTGTACTGGGGGGTAAGTCCGGTCTCCGCGATGTAGTTGTCGATTTCTTCCTGGCTCATCCATACGCCGAGGCACTTCAGGCCGTAGAAGTAGTACATGGGCATTCCGACCTCGAGTACATAGTAGGCTCCGTTATAGCTGTTGTAAACGGTGGTGTTCTCGCTTCCGAGCTGGAGCACGGTGTTCTTGTTGTAGGAAACGTTGAACTGGGTGTCCCACTGGAAGTTGGGCTTGTCTATGTTGTGGGTGCTGATTTCAACTTCGAAACCGGTATTGTAGACTGAACCGAGGTTGTCGGTGATGGTTGAAGTACCCATTACCGAGGGAACGGGAACGCTGTAGAGCAGGTCGGTGGTGGTCTTGGTGTACCAGTCGAGGGAAACCTGTATCCTGTTGTTCAGGAAGGCGAAGTCTCCGGCTATGTCGGTGGAGTGGGTCTTCTCCCATCCGAGCTCCGTGTTGCCGAATGAACCGAGATAGTATGCAATCAGGTCGGAGTAGCTGGAGAGGGTGAGGGTAGAGTAGGCTGCTGATTCGCCTATACCGTTGTTACCCGTCTGACCGTAGCTCGCGCGAATCTTGAAGGTGTCCCACCAGTCGAGGTTCCAATTCTTGAAGAAGTTCTCGTTGGAAACCATCCAACCGCCGGAAACTGCGGGGAAGAGACCCCATTTGTTGTTGGAACCGAAGCGTGAGTAACCGTCGTAACGCAGGGAGCCCGTGAGCATGTACCTGCTGGCGTAGTTGTAGGAAGCACGTCCGAAGAACGAAACGAGGGTGGCCCTTGTGCTTTCGGCTACGCTGGATTTCGTTACGGTCGGGGTCGTGGTGCTGCTGCTGCCGCTGAAAGTACCCGTGATAGTATCGTTGGCGAGGTTGCTGAAGTCCTGCTCCGTGCTGAAGCCGTAGTTGGAAACTTCCGAAGACGCACCGAGCATGAGGTCTATCGAGTGCTTTCCGAAGGTCTTGCTGTAGTTCGCCACTACCTGGAGGAGGGTGTTGAGGTTCCAGCTGGTGTCGTATGTTGCCGTGGACTGCTCGCCCTCATCGTAGGTCAGCCAGTTGCTGCTGATGATAGTGTTGTTGGTGAACGAGTGGGTGTTGCTGGCGGTATAGGTCGCGGCTGCCGTACCTTCAATCTGGAATCCGTCGAAGGGGGTGAAACGCAGGAAGGCGTTACCCTGGAGAATGAGTGACCTCGTGCGGGGAGCTATGAGTTCGCTGTACTCCTTGGGATAGGCTGAGGTACCTGCCCAGTCGTATTTTTCATTGGGGTAGTAAGCCACATTGTAACCTACGCCCTCCTCGGATACGGGGGCTGAAGAAAGGATACGGTGGCCCTGGGTGTCCTTACCGTTTGCACGGCCCGAACCGGTGTTGATGATATAGGTCGGGGCCAGGTTGAGACCGACGGTGAAAAGACGGCTGATTTTGGTCTGCATGTTGCTCCTGAGATTGATTCTCTTGTAGTTGGATGCGGGGAACAGACCGTTCTGGTCGAGATAGCCGAGGGAATACATGTACGAAGTGTTGTCGGTTGCGCCCGAAACGCTTACGTTGTAGTTCTGGGTCCCTGCGGGCTGATACATGTAATCCTGCCAGTCGAGGAGGCTGAGGCCTTCGCTGGTCTCGGTGTAGGTGTGGGTCGAGCGGGTCTCTTCGCTCACGTAATTGAACCACCTGTCATCCAGAATGACGGCAGTGGTACCCGAGTAGGAAGGTGAGGTCTGTCCGACATTCGCCAGACGGGTGGCATTGTCGTCGGAGATGGAGCCCGCAGGATAGAGGGTGAGATAGTTGGAGTCGGCGTACTTGATCCAGTGCTCCATCCACTCAACCGCGCTGAGAACGTCCACTTTCTTTTCGAGGGTCGCGAGGCTGTAGCTTGCGCTGAAAGTAACCTTGGGTGCGCCCTTCTTTCCCTGCTTGGTGGTCACGATGACAACACCGTTGGAACCGCGGGAACCGTAGATCGCTGCCGAAGCGGCGTCCTTGAGAACCTCGATGCTCTGGATGTCAGTGGGGTTGATTCCCTGGAGGTTGTCTGAGGGAACGCCGTCAATGACGTAGAGAGGGTCGTTGCCTGCACTGATTGAGGCCGCACCACGTACACGAATCTGGGGGTCCGCACCGGGCTCGGAGTTGGTGATGCTCACGGTCACACCGGCGAGCTGTCCCTGGAGAGCCTGTTCGGCACGGGACAGAACCCTGTCTTCAATGGAAGAGTTGTCCATGGAGGCTACGGCCGAGGTGAGGTCGCTCCTCTTTACGGAGCCGTAACCGATGACCACCGTCTCTTCGAGCATGGTGGTGTCCTCCGCCAGAACGACAAGCATGTTCGAACTGGGCGCAAGAACCTGGCTTACGTATCCGATGCATGAAATCTCGAGCAGGGCGGACGAAGGTACGGTAATCGTGAACTGTCCGTCAAGGTCGGTAATAACACCATTGTTGGTGCTTCCTCTCTCGATTACAGAAGCTCCGATAACCGGAAGTCCGCTCTCATCTACTACCTTTCCTGTGCTTACGGTCTGGGCGAATGCCGATACCGATGACAACAGAAATACTACTGCGAGGAATGCAGTTACAGCCCTGTGGCTGCTCAGATTTAAAGATGTCATGGATAAATTGTGGTTAATAATTCGCAGTCGCAAAGGTATGTAAAATTTTGAGAAACTGTGCGGATTCGTCTTTTGTTTTTTAAAAAAATGATTATTGCGCAGTTTTAGATATTAAATTTCTTCCGGATTTTGCGATTATTCTTAAACTCATGCCGATTTTTTCATTCCATGCATCTTTTCTTAATATTTTTCCTTATATTAGGCCGTTTATTTAAGATTCTTTATTGCTTGTCAGCATTTCGTAAATTATTCGCATGTTTTTCGCATTATTCGGTTAGAATTTAGTATTCTGAGCCCGGCTTGACAAACATTCGCACCCTTTGACTTTCCAAAGAAAAAATTCTCGCCCCCTTTTTTAGAACTGGCCGGCCGCGAAATCTGCTGACAGAGGGGCGGTGGCGCAAGGGGCAATCCATACAGCAACACAAAATAACAGGAGGTTGGGTCAAAAACTCCCGTAGGGAGCGCACCGGGTTAGGTGCGAAATCCCCCTGACCAGGGGGTGCAGGGGGTTGAGACGGGCCCAGTCTTTCGAAGAAAGACGTGCAGAGGGTGACCCAAAAGTCAGTAACGACGAACGGGTCGCCCTTTTTTGTTGTCTCTATCGATATTCTTGTAAGATATAAAAGTTAACGGTTATCCTCTTGAAAATAAAGAAGATAA
>CAZMTY010000011.1:0-41070 GCA_964569595.1 uncultured Muribaculaceae bacterium | reverse complement strand
TACTCAAGAAGCGCGGAATACGCTCCTGCGAGTTCATCACCACACGCAATACCACCGCGGTACTCGAGCAGTACGCGGGCTACCTTGAGGACGAGGGCTTCACCGTATGCTTCGGTTCGGAGCACAACACACCCGCCCTTGAGCCCATAAAACTGCGCACCCGGGACTGCGAAACCCTGTCGGAAAAACTCAGGGAAATCAACTGGCGCGGAGCCTGTGCAATCGCCGCCCACCAGAACGGCCTGAAGACCGTTGAAGAAGGCGAGGCAATGATACTTAAAACCATAGAATAATGAAAGAACTTGATTCTCTCGTTGCCATATCCCGCAAATACGGCTCTGACAGCCGCTACGTAATCGCGGGAGGCGGAAACACCTCATACAAGAATGCCGAAAAACTTTGGGTAAAGGCCAGCGGCCATGCCCTCGCGACCATAGGTGAAGAGGGCTTTGCGGTACTCGACAGGGCCAGTCTCAATCCCATGGGCACCAAAAAATACAGCAGCGACCCCGCCCTGCGCGAGGAAGAGGTCAAGAACGACCTCGCTGCGGCCTGCATCACCAAAGACCGCCGTCCTTCAGTGGAAACATCCCTGCATAACTGCATGGAGGCGGCCTTCGTCGTACACCTCCACCCCACCCTCGTCAACGGGCTAATGTGCTCCGTCGATGCCGCTGCCGCCTGCGCAAGGCTGTTCCCCGATGCGCTCTATGTCCCATACACCGACCCCGGCTACACCCTCTTCAAGAAAGTCTGTGACAAGATAAGGGCCTACCGTAAGGAGCACGGCCACGAGCCCGAAGTCATCTTCCTGCAGAACCACGGAATCTTCGTGGGAGCCGACAGCATCGAAAGGATAGAGGAAATCTACGATAATGTGCTCTCTACCATAGAGAAGGAGGCAGGAAGCCTGCCCCGGGGCGAAGTGGAGCCGAGCGTGGACCCGTGCGAAACCCTGCCGGCAATACGCGCCATGCTCAGCCGTTCGGGACGCGGCGTCAAGACACTCAGACTCACCGATAACGCCGTCGTCGAGGCCGTACTCGAGAATGACGAAAGCGCAGCCGCAGTGCTCGCTCCTTTCACTCCCGACGGGATAGTGTACTGCAAGTCGGAATATGTCTACATAGGCGCCTGCTCCGGGCCCGAAGAACTGCTCAAAAAGGCCGGGCAGAAGATAGAAGCCTACGTCAAGAAGTACGGATACACTCCTAAAGTTCTGCTCATCAAGGGTTTGGGACTCATTGCGGCCGGCGATAACACCAAAAGCGCCCGAATAATCAGCGAAGTCTTCGAAGATGCCGTAAAAATTGCCCTCTACTCCCACAGTTTCGGCGGTCCTCATGCCATGACCCGCCGCCAGATTGACTTCATAGACAACTGGGAGGTCGAGAACTACCGCCGCAAGGTAGGCAGCGGAGCCGCTCCCGGCCGTGTCGAGGGCAAGACCATAATCGTGACGGGTGCCGCCCAAGGTTTCGGAGAAGGCATTGCAAGGAATCTCATACTCCAGGGTGCCAACGTGGTGGTGGCCGATCTCAACGAGAGCGCGGGTACGAAGACGGCCGAAAGTTTCAACGAAATAGCCGGGAACAACAGGGCTATCTTCGTGAAGACCAATGTCGCCGATATGGACAGCCTGAGAAATCTGATGAAAGAGACCGTGGTGAACTTCGGGGCTATCGATGCCTTCGTGTCCAACGCCGGAGTGCTCAGGGCCGGAGGTCTGGAGGAGATGACTCCCGAAAACTTCGAGTTCGTGACCAACGTCAACTACAAGGCCTATTTCTTCTGCGCAAAAACGGTCAGCCATATCATGAAGATACAGACGGCCCATGACCCGGAGTACTACGCCGACATTATCCAGGTCAACTCCAAGTCGGGCCTGCGCGGCTCCAAGGCCAATTTCGCCTACGCGGGAGGCAAGTTCGGAGGCATAGGACTCACCCAGAGTTTCGCCCTCGAGCTGGCTCCTTTCAGGATAAAGGTCAATTCCATCTGCCCCGGCAACTTCTATGACGGACCTCTCTGGAGCAATCCCGAGAACGGCCTTTTCGTACAGTATCTCGCGGCCGGCAAGGTTCCGGGAGCCAAGACCGTCAAGGACGTAAAGGACTATTACCTCAGCCAGGTGCCCATGCGCAAGGGCTGCGGACCCGATGATGTGACCAAGGCCATACTCTACGCCATAGAGCAGACGGGCGAGACCGGACAGGCCATCCCCGTGACCGGCGGCCAGGTCATGCTTTCATAAACCAATCAAAATCCAGCAACCATGAAGAGAAAAGGACTCATACTCGCCCTGACCCTGACGATTTGCACCATGCTCTCGGCTTCGACGCAGGAGGCCAGGCTGCTCCGCTTCCCCGCAGTGGGCGGCGACAGAATCGTCTTCAGCTATGCAGGTGACCTCTACAGCGTCGGAATGGACGGAGGAGTCGCCGTGAGACTGACCTCCGACCCCGGCTACGAATGCTTCGCGCGAATCTCCCCCGACGGGCAGACCATCGCGTTCACCGGACAGTACGACGGCAACACCGAAGTCTATACCATCCCCATTGACGGAGGAGAACCCAAAAGGCTTACATGGTCGGCCCTCGTCAGCAGGGACCAGGTCGGAGAGCGTATGGGTCCCGACAACATTGTCATGGGCTGGACTCCTGACGGAGAGAAAATAGTCTATCGCAGCAAGCAGCACAACTTCAGCGGACTCAGGGGCAGGCTCTGTCTCGTGGACACCGATGGCGGAGTGCCCGAGGTCATACCCACGACCGAAGGCGGCTTCTGCTCCTTCTCCCCTGACGGGACCCGACTCGCAATGAACAGGATGTTCCGCGAGTTCCGCACCTGGAAGTACTATCGTGGCGGTCAGGCCGATGATATATGGATTAACAGGGTAGGCACTACCGAATTGACCAAAATCACCGACAACGACGCCCAGGACATCTTCCCCATGTGGATAGGCGACAAGATTTTCTTCCTCTCCGACAGGGACAGGACCATGAATCTCTTCTCCTATGATACAGTCACCGGAGCCACCGAGAAGCTGACCCATTTCAGCGAATACGACTGCAAGTTCCCTTCACACTCCTCCGAATGGATAGTGTTCGAGAACGGCGGCTACATCTACAAATACAACGCGCTGAAGGGCGGTGAAGCTGAAAAACTGACCATATACCTCAGTTCCGACGACATCTGGAGCCGCAGCGAATACCGCAATATGGACGGAAAGCTCTCCGATTTCAGCCTTTCGCCCGACGGAAGCAGGGTGCTTGCCACCGGACGCGGGGATATTTTCTCGCTGCCTGCAAGCAAGGGCGCCGTCTACAACCTCTCTCGCTCGCCCCAGTCACATGAAAGGGAGCCGCGCTGGAGCCCCGACGGCAAGTCAATAGCCTGGTTCTCCGATGCTTCCGGCGAGTATCAGGTCTACGTGGCCCCGGCCGACGCGCCCGGCGAAGCAAAACAAATGACCGACTTCGACCACGGCTACCCTTCGAGGCTAAGCTGGAGCCCTGACGGCAGCAAGCTGTACTTCCGTACCGACGAGCGGGACATATACGAGCTCGAAGTCAATAGCGGCAAGCTTGAGCGCATACTCTCGAACGAGATCATGGGCTTCCACAACTTCACCCTCTCCCCCGACGGAAACTGGGCGGCATACGTGGAGGTACAGCCCAACGAGATAGGAGTACTCTACCTTTACAACACGAACACCCGTGAAAGCTATCCCGTCACGGACAGGTGGTACGATGCCGGTTCGCCGCTGTTCTCGCAGGACGGCAAATACCTCTTCTTCACCTCGTCCCAGGATTTCCGCGCCAACTATTCCTATTTGGAGTGGAATGCCACCTTCCGCATGGCGGACTACATCTTCGTGCTGCCCCTCGCGGCTGACACGCCCAACCCTGTACAGAACAAATCGGACGAATACAGCGTAGCGACGGCAGAGGAAGGCGGGAACGACGGCAAGTCTTCGAAGAAGGGGCAGAAAAGCGACTCAAAGGCTGATGCCGAAGCGACAAGGACAACAGTCGACATCGAAGGCCTGCAGTCGCGCATTTCAGTTCTCCCCGTGGAGGCCGGGAACTATTACCTGCTCGCTGCGGCCAACGACAAGCTCTACTACCGCGGAGGACAGCTCAAGGTGCTCGACCTGAAGACACTCAAGAGTTCCGATGCCCCCGAAGGAATGTACCTGGATTTCACGCCCGACCTGTCAAAGGTTCTTGTCCGCGCCGGCGGCCAGTACAAGGTGATTCCCCTCGGCAGTTCTCCCGCCACGGCCGAAGCCGTACCCACCTCTGATGCCGACATGATAGTGGACCACGAGGCTGAATGGAAGCAGATATACGACGAGAGCTGGCGTATCACCCGCGACGGCTTCTATGTCGAGAACATGCACGGAGTGGACTGGGACAGCATACGTGACAAATACGCCGTGATGCTGCCCTATGTCAAGCATCGCGATGACCTCAGCTACCTGATAGGCGAGATGATAGGTGAACTCAACGTAGGCCACGCATATATCACCTCCGGCGAGACTCCCGAGATTAGCCGCATTCCCATGGGCCTGCTCGGCGCCAGCTACAGCAAGGACGGGGACACCGGAGCTTTCCGCATAGAGAAAATCTTCGGAGGCGCCAGCTGGAGCGAGAGTCTGCGTTCACCGCTCACGGAAGCGGGCGTGGACGTAAGCGTGGGAGATTATATATTGGCTGTCAACGGCGTGCCGGCTTCCGCGCTGAAGGATCCGGGCGAAGTTCTCGTAGGCAAGGCCGGCAAGACAGTGGCCTTGAAAGTGGCTTCATCGGCTGACGGGAAGGATGCCCGCACCGTGTATGTAAGGCCCGTTTCCGACGAATCGCAACTCGCCTACCACGAATGGGTCAAGGGGAATGTGGAGAAGGTCAACGAACTTTCTGGCGGCAGGATAGGCTACATCCATATACCCGATATGGGGCCCGAAGGCCTGGAGATGTTCGCGAGGATGTACTACAGCCAGCTCGACAAGGAAGCCCTGATTATAGACGACAGGATGAACGGAGGCGGAAATGTCTCCCCCATGATACTCGAACGCCTGCAGCGCGAGGTCTACAGGATAAGCATGGGACGCAACTATATGACCCGTAACGTGCCGGACGCTGCCTTCTACGGGCCTATGGTCTGCCTGATAGACAAGTACTCGTCATCCGACGGCGACCTCTTCCCTTACGGCTTCCGCAGGCTCGGCCTCGGCAAAATCATCGGCATGAGGTCGTGGGGCGGAATAGTCGGGATTTCAATGTCCAAATCCTTCGTGGACGGTCAGGACATGCGCACTCCCTTCTTCACCTCCTACTCCACCGAGGGAGAATGGATAATCGAGGGTCACGGAGTCGACCCTGACATCGAAGTAGACATAAATCCTTTCGAGGATTATCTTGGCAAGGATGCCCAGCTCGAGAAGGCCGTGGAAGTTCTTTTGGAAGAACTCAAGGACTACAAGCCTCTGCCGGGAATACCTGCCGCACCTGTTAAAAACAAATGATATTATGAAGACCAAAGCAGTACGTCTTTACGGAAAAGACGACCTCAGGCTCGAGGAATTCGAGCTGCCCGCAATCAAAGACGATGAGATCCTGGCCAAGGTAGTCAGCGACAGCATCTGCATGTCCTCCTACAAGGCTGCACACCAGGGTCCCGAACATAAGAGAGTTCCCGACAATGTTGCAGAGAACCCCGTAATCATTGGCCATGAGTTTGCCGGCGAAATCATCGAAGTGGGCAAGAAATGGCAGGCTGAGTTCAAGCCCGGCGACAAGTTCTCCATACAGCCCGCCCTCATTTATGAGGACGGCCCTGTGGGTGTGCTTTCCGCCCCCGGCTATTCCTACAGTTACATCGGAGGCGACGCCACCTACGTGGTCATTCCCGCCGAAGTAATGGCTCAGGGCTGCCTGCTTCCCTACAAGGGAGAAGGTTTCTACCCGGCATCGCTTAGCGAGCCCCTATCGTGCGTTATCGGCGCAATGCACGCCTGCTACCACACCACCCCGGGCTCCTACGTACACTCAATGGAAATCAAGGACGGCGGAAAAATGGCGATACTCGCAGGTGTCGGACCCATGGGCCTCGCCTGCATCAACTATGTGCTGCACCGTGAGGACCGCCACCCTTCCCTCCTCGTGGTCACTGACATAGACCAGGCCCGTCTCGACCGTGCCGCAACCCTGTACACCAAGGAATTTGCAGCATCCCGCGGCATAGACCTCAGGTACATCAATACCGGCAAGGTAGACAATCCCGCTGAAGTCCTGCGCGAACTCACCGGAGGCGAGGGCTACGACGAAGTAGTGGTAATGGCTCCCGTGCCTTCGGTAGTGGAACAGGCGGACGACATACTCGCCTTCGACGGTTGCCTCAACTTCTTCTCCGGTCCCGGCCGCCCGGATTTCAAGGCAGCCCTCAACTTCTATAATGTCCATTACGCCTCTACCCACGTCGTGGGGACCAGCGGCGGAAATACCGACGACATGAAGGAGGCCCTTCATCTGATGAGCAAGGGAATGGACCCTGCCGGCCTCGTTACCCATGTCGGAGGACTCAATGCCGTGATTGACACCACACTCAACCTGCCCTCGATTCCAGGCGGAAAGAAGCTTATCTACACCCACGTGGAGATGCCTCTTACAGCCCTGACAGAGTTTGAGGAGAAGGGGCGCAGCAATCCCGTGTACGCCGAGTTGGACAGGATTTGCAAGGCGCACAACGGACTCTGGTGCGTGGAAGCTGAAAACTACCTGCTTTCCAACGCCGACAAGTTGTAGAAGCAAGTTCAACCCCCTGCCAAGGGGATTTCGCACCTCGAGAGGGTGAGCCGGAAGACTTTGGCCCACCCTCATTTCATTTTCCACGGCTCTCGTTACCTCCTTTTACCTTCCCAATTCCCGTTTTAACCATACCACCATGACGGAATCTGGAATCACTGGCTGGCAATTCTCCACCCCAACAAGTTCTTTCCTGACTATTATTACTGATATTCCCGGGACAAGGCAACTCTCCCCTTGAAGATTATCAGGTTACAAGACATCGGTCAAACCTTCATGGTATAACAGGACTCTCCGGGCTTGCCGGGATGCCATAAAAGAAATGGAAGCCTGTCGGACGACAGGAAATCTTTGACATCCCGGGCAGCAATAAAAAAATTGTCTGGAACTGACGGTAAATTTATACTTTTCGTTAAATTTACGCGAACTGAAGACCGATAGCCAATAACTGATTTTAACCAAAATGACTCTGTACCAAAGCATAAGCTGTTTTACGCCCATGCTGTGCTCAGGCGTTGACTCATCCTCCCCCGTCACAGCCGCCGAGGTGGACCTGTTTTTTATGCAGGAAGAACTGGCAGGGCCCGCCCTGTCATTCGGCTACCAGCACCTGTCCATAATCCTCGGCGCATGCCTTCTACTGCTCAGCATCGCCACCGGCATTATCATCCTGCAGTTAAAAAAACGTCTGGATGAAGCCAGGAGCGAGACCATCGCGGAGCGCCGCCTCAAGGACGCAATAAAAGAACTGTCGGCAGACGATATAAAAGACAAATTCATCTCCAGAATGAAAGAGGTCCTCTCCAAGCACATCTCCGACACCGAATTCTCCGTCGACGAATTTGCCCGCGAAATGGCCATGAGCCGCTCCATATTCTACGAAAAAGTGAAGACCCACACGGGCGACTCCCCGAACAGATTCATCCTGGCTTGCCGCATGCAGAGCGCAGTCAATCTTCTCCTTGACGAAAAGTACACCGTCACCCAGGTGGCCGAGAAGGTCGGCTTCAACAACCCCAGCTATTTCTCCAAACAATTCAAGACCACATTCGGCGTCACCCCCAAAGAATTCAGAACCTCCGTCCCCAAGCGCTCGGCCATGCTTACTACGGCGGGCAACCAGACCGTATAGCCCCGGGGAATTACAGTCAAACGAGGGCGACCCGAAAGCCCACACCCTCCCCGGACACTCCGGCTGAAGCACCGCGCCCGTAACCGGAAGAAAAGCAAAGGGATGGGCCAAAAACCCTGGCCCATCCCCCCGGGATGAAATTATTAACCAATCAATTTAAACCCATTATCAACTCCATCCAGGATTTTGCGTAAGATTGCCGTTCTTCATTATCTCCGTCTGAGGAATAGGATACAGATACATCCTGTCATCCCACTGACGTGAAACGGTCTCACGGGTGTAGGTATAGGTACCGTCAGCATTAAGCGTAATGTTCATCCTCGTGATTGAAGTGAAGTACTCGTCTGCCTCCTTCCAGCGGCGCACATCCCAGAAACGGTGTCCCTCGAAGGCAAGTTCCACCATACGCTCCCTCTTGTAATTCTCCCAGAACTCGTCATTCGTCATTCCCACAGGGAACTCGGGCATTTCCACTCCGGTGCGCGTCCTGGTCATGTTGAGGGCCTCTCTGGCCGACATGCTGAACTCACCCGTAGCATCCGCACTTCCGAGATAGTTGAACAGGGCTTCAGCGAAGTCGAGATAGACTCCACCCAAGCGGAACAGCACATAAGTGTGGAAGTTCGCCGCCACGCTTGCCGTAGCCTCAAGCGAAATCTCGCCGTGCAGGAGTTTTCTCAGATAGTAACCGGTGGTGGTGGCCCCGCTCAAAGGCTGGCCGTTGGTACCGCCCGTGTACGTCTGAAGAACGGGGGCTCCGCTGTATGTGGGCCACTGGCTGCCGTTGTAGGCCACCGTCATGGCAAGGCGGGGATCACGTCCCTCATAAGGATTGCTGGCGTCGTAGCCGCTGTTGGGGTCATCGATAGGAAGGCCGGTAGCCTGCATATCGTAGGCGTCCACCAGATTCTGGGTAGGACAGTTGCCTCCTGAGCCGCCCTCTATACCCACGGGATAATTGTAACCCTCCACCAGACTGTCGCCGGAACTTGAAGAATAGTACCTGCGCGCAAAGATGATTTCTCGGGTAATCGTCGCCGTAGAATAGTTGTTGGTCGACCAAAGATCCTCGTAACTGTCGCAAAGGCTCATTCCTCTGGCGGTACATGCGTCTATCAGCTCCTGATAATAGGTTGCGGCCGTATACCAGCGCCCGCTGTCATTGCTCTCGTTGAACAGGGGACTCGCCCAATAGAGGGCTGCCCTGGCGCGTAAAGCGAGGACCGCAAGATTGTTTGCGCGTCCTGTCTCACTGATAGAGAGGGCGTAGTCACCAAGGTTGGAATAGTCCTCTATTATCTCGTCCTTGATAGCGTCGCACTCGCTGATGATGTATTCGAACACCTCGTCGGAAGTCGAGCGCGAGAGCTGGTTCATCTCCTCTATTGTCATACCCTGCTCCACGATGGGAACGCCTCCGTACTGACGCACGAGAGCGAAGTAGAAGTAGGCTCTGAGGAACCTCACCTCATACTGGTAGTTCTCGTACCTGTGCATCTGCTGCACGTAGTCATCGTTCAGGGCCAGCTCGTCGAAGGTCAGCCCCACCATGTTCTCGAGATAGTTGTTACAACTCGATATGCCGTAATACATATCCTCCCAAATATCCTCCTTGGGATTCGACGGGCTCCACGCTCCGGTGTAGTAGTCCTCGATAGCGTTTCCGCTGATACTGTACTCGCTTTCATCGGTAGCCGAGGCCAGCATGGCTCCGCTGCTGTAGTTGCCGTAGTCATAGTCCACGGACCTGTACAACTCGGTCATGAAACCTCCCACATTGCTGAAATTCAGGGTAATATAATCGTAGTCGTACACATTGTATTCTTTGTAGTTCATCACGTCACAGGACGCGGCAAGAACCAAAAGTCCAATACACGTACTTAACAATATTTTCTTTTTCATACCTATTTATCCTTAATGTTAGAACGTGAATCTGAGTCCGAGAACTACCGAACGGTAGAGCTGTGCCGTGCCGTAGGCTTCAGGGTCACTTACGTCCAGACAGTCGAGGCTGAAGAGGTCATTGCCCTGAACATAGAACTTGGCGCCCTTGACGAACTTCGTCTTGCTGAGCAGTCTCTCGGGGAAATTATAGTAAACCTCCGCATTGCGCAACTTCAGGAAGGAACGGTTCGCGAGGAACAGGGAATTCGCCCTGTAGTTGTTGGTATTGCTCTGGCTACTCAGACGGGGGAACTTGGCAGTGTCGGTATCCTCGGCGGAAGCCCAGCGGTTATCATAGTAATACTGAGAGATAGTGGTATTGCTCACGAGAGGGAAATACATACTCTGGGTATTCAGATAAGCGCTGTAGTTGGCCGCTCCCTGGAACAGGAGGTAGAAGCCGAGTCCCTTCCACTCCGCTCCGAGATGGAAGTTGTAGTAAATCTCGGGAACCGAGGTTCCGTAGCCGAGAGCCACGACATCGTTCTCGTCAATCACTCCGTCACCGTTGATGTCGGCGTACTTGATGTCACCGGGCTGAACACTGGTGAAGTTCTGGGTGGGACTGTTGGCAATGTCATCCTCGTCGCGGAAGAATCCTATGGCCTGCAGGCCGTAGAACTGGTCTACCCTGTTGCCTGTCTGGACGAGATTGGAATACAGACGGGGCTCTTCGAGCATCTCGATAATCTTGCTTCTGTTGAAGTTGAAATTACCTCCCACGTTGATGGCAACATCACCGATGCGTGCATTGTAGTCAAGACCGATTTCCGTTCCCCAGCTGTCCACTATTCCCTCGCTCTCGTAGGGAGCATCCTGTCCGATTACCGCCGAGTAGCGTCCCGAGGCATCAACCCAGATGTCGCTTCTGCGCTGGTAGTATCCGTCTACGCTGAAAGTAAGTCCCTTGAACAGACGTCCGTCAACTCCGACGTTGAACTTGAGGGCCTTCTCGTGTCGGGGGTCCGTCGTAGCGAGGCTTCCGAGATAGGTGCTGCCGAACTCGGACGCAAAACTGCTGTTGAAAGGATACACCGTTCCCGAGGTCTCGTACTGCTGTACGTAGTAGGTCCAGACACTGCTGCCCGGCAGGTAATCAGCATTCAGCAGACCTGCGGAGGCACGGAGCTTCAGGAAGTTCACCCATCCGCTGCTCTTGAGGAAATCCTCCTTGGACATCACCCATGCGAAAGACACGGTGGGCGAGAAATTCCACTTGGTCCCCGGAGCAAGACGGCTGGAACCGCTCTCCACGAGGGCGAGGTCAACCAGATACTTTCCGGCATATCCGTAATGGCCCCACAAACTGTAGTTCTGGCGGTATACGGTGGTGTTCACTCCCTCGATATTGTAGTACTCGTAGTCCCACTTGAACTGCGTGTTGAAAGCATGCTTGCCGAAAGTGCGGTCGTAGGTCAAACCAATATCGAAATGCGCCCTCTGGATGAAAGCGTAGGTATTGGCGCCGTCACCCATCGTGGTGTCTTCACCGTAGGTCGAGGTCGTCGAAGTAGGTTCGGACGCTCCTGTGGTCCAGGTAGGAACGGTCACCGTATAGACGTATGTCATGCTGTGGTCCTCATAAATGTCGGCAGTGCTGTCGTAGCCCACTTTCATGAACGCTCCCAAACCTTCCACGAGGGGAGAAATGTCCTGCTTGATTGTGAGGTCGGCGTAGAGCGCCCTGGTATGGTACTTATAGTAGGCTGCGCCGGTACTCTGGGCCACGGGATTCGATGTTCCCGCCCAGGTATTGCTGCCGGCCCATACTCCGTCAGCATCCGTGATAGGGAAAGCCGCTGAAGGAACCGTGTAGACCATTTCCCAAAGGTCCACGCTGTCATAGCTCGAGTCAAGGCCGCCGGGGCCGCTGTTCTCGAGCAGAACTCCGAGCACATTGACACTCACGTCAGTGGTGCGCGTAAGGTCTATGTCGAGATTGAGCCTGAGGTTTCCGCGCACATACTTGTCCTGAGTGCTGTAACCGTCATTGAGATTGTGGTTGCGTATGAATCCGCGGTCGGAAATGAGGTCAAGCATCGCATAGTAGCGGAAATTGGTCTCTCCTCCCCTGAACTCCACACTCAGATTGTCGGTAGACGCAGTGTTGCGGAAAGTCTCGTCAACCCAGTTTACATTGGGATAGAGATAGGGATAGGTGCCGTCCCTGAGCGCAGCCAGTTCATTGTCGGAATACGCTGCCGTCAGCCCGTCGTTGATACGTGCCTCGTTGAGGGCAAGGCCGTAGGTGTAGGCATCCACGAACTTGGGCTTGTTTATCAGCGAGTTGAACTGGTGGTCGTAGTGTACTTTCACCTCCTGGGTGTTGTACTCGCCGCGCTTGGTCACTATCTGGACTGCACCGTTGATACCCTTGTAACCGTAGAGGGCGACAGCAGCCGCATCCTTGAGGACTACGATGTAATCGACCTCCTCGGCTGACAGGTTGGTAATATCACGCTCGATACCGTCGACGAGAATCAGCGGAGAATCGTTGCCGTTGAGGGTCTGCAGGCCCCTTATATAGAAAGTAGGGTTCTGTTCGGCATAGGTGCCGGCTCCCTGGAGGGAGATGAGACCGAGTCCCTGACCCAGAAGGCTGTTGCCTATATTCTTGGAGTTGCGGTGCTCCAGGCTTCCGGGGCCGATAACGGAAACGGCGGATGTCATCTCTTCAAGAGCCAAGGGCATGGAAGCACCGGTGTCTATCAGCTTCTTTTCAGGTTCATAGACATCGCTGTTCCCGTCCTGCGCAGCAAGTGTAATGCTGCAGGCAACCGTCAGGACAAATGCTAATATGTATTTCTTTTTCATTTGTTCAACAATTAGAATTGAAATTGGAGACTACCATCCGGCATTCTGAATAAGTCCATAGCCCTTATTGATTTCCGTAATGGGGAAAGGCTGCAGATACCACTTGGGGTCGAAACCGCTGGTCCACCATATACGGGGGAGTACGGTAATGGGCTGTTTCTCATATTCGAAGTGAGAAGGCTCATAGAAATTGGCATCACCCTCCGAGTAGTTGGTTCTGGTACTGTACCAGGGCAACTCCGAGCGCTCCCACTCTCCGGCATCGTTCCTCACGAGCCTGTAGATGAGAAGCCTGTGGAGCTCACGCTCGAACAGGTCCGCACGCTTGTAACGTATCATGTCGAAGTAGCGGGAATCATTGAATGCGAACTCGCAGGCCCTTTCGCGCAGGATTTCCTCGAGCAGGGCATCGGCGTCAGAAGTGAGGTTCTTGTCGGGATTGCATTCCACGATACCTCCAAGACCTACACGGGCTCTCACGGCATCGATGTACCGGATGGCGGTAGCCAGGTCTCCAGTCTGGACACAGGCCTCGGCATATCCGAGATAAAGTTCCGAAACGCTCAGCCATACCCACTGGGGGAATCTCCTCTGGAAGGCCTCTCCCGCATAGTACTTCAGGAAGCGATAGCCGGTACCATAGTGGGTGTCCTGGTTGATAGGGCTCTGGCCGGCCGTCGTTCCGCCTACCCAAAGCTCATAATTGGCTCCGCTGGTAGCTCCGTCTTCCCAGTTGATGGTCTGACGCGCGCCGTTCACGGCTGCGGTCTCATACAGACGGGGGTCTCTGGTGTAGACTATGTTCTGGAGCATCTGCTCGGTCGAAACGGTATCACCCCGAATGAACATATAGTCGAGCATTCCGTTGGCCTCGGTCTCATCCCAGTCGAAGGGAGTTCCGTCAGCCCAGGGGAACATCTCTATATATTCCTGAGTGGGGCAGTAGCTCATACGGCTGTTGTCACGAAGATTGAACCAGCCATAATCGTTTCCGTTGGCCGAAGCCGAAACGCGTATGCTCATGATAACCTCAGGGCTGCTCTGGAGCATGTAAGCCGAGCGGAAAGCATACCTGTAGTCCTCCTGGGTGTCGCCTGCCGGCACTACGAGATGGTGGATACCCGAATTTGCCTCCATTTCAGTCAGCAAGTCCTCGCACGCGGTCTTGAACCTCTCCCAACGGGACTGGTCGTATCCTCCGTACCATGCCACGTAAGGGTCTTCCACGGTGTAGGAACCTTCGAAATAGGGAGCATCAGAGTTGAAGAGAGGGGAAGCCACGAACTGCAGAATCTTGCACTTGAGGGCCATGGCTCCGGCTATGGTCCAGCGGCCGGTATCGGAAGCCGCCGCCGAAGTTCCGGGATAACCCCAGACCAGATTGCGCCCCTCGATAACCTCGTCGAGTATTCCTACCATGAATTCCACTGTCTCCTCGATGCTGGCACGGGGATAGTCGTACGAGGCATCGTCACCGGAGAAGGTTGCGTAAACAAGGGGCAGTCCGCCGTAGAAACGGAAGGCTATGAAGTAGGTGTTGACCAGCAGACAGCGGGCTTCGTCCTTCATCCGGGCCTTCTCGTCGTCGGTCAGTCCGGGAACGCCGTCGATGTTCTCAAGGAAAGTATAGCAGTTGTGTACGTTCTCCCATATATACTCGTTCATGAACGGGTATATGTTTCCGTTGTTGTTGCTGTCCGTGGTGGAAGACAGGGCTCCCGTATAGTACATATTGTTTACTATAGTGTTGGAGAAGAACAACTGGAAAGTATCCGAAAGGGCATCGACCATTCCCTTCCAGTAGTTGAGGCACTGAGGGGGGCTGTTCGTACTGAGGATGGGGAGAGCATAGTATTGCTTGGAATAAATGCCCGTCAGGAACTGGGTCGTGTACTCGGAATTGGAGAACACAGTCTCCGCGGTCGTGGTTCCCCCCGGGTCTTTCTCAAGGAAAGCGCTTCCGAACTGTATCGGATCAGTGCAGGAATTTGCCGCCAAAACGCCTGCGGTAGCAGCCACGCTGGCAATTATCTTATATATGGTCTTCATTTTCAACTAAAAATTAAGTCTCAGACTCAAAGTATATGTTCTCTGCAAAGGATAGGTGGGGTCGGTACTTGCCGTGGACTCGGGGTCACCCCAGAAATAAGGAGTGAAAGTCACCAGATTGTAGGCGCTCAGCGCAACCTGTGCTCCGCTCAAACCTATTCTCCTGAAGAAAGGAAGATTGAAATTGTAGCCAATCATGACGGTCTTGAGTCGCAGGTAGGAGGCGTCCTTCTCATAGAGGGATGAGTCCATGTAGTTGTTGGTCTGGCCGTTGGTCCAGGTAGCACGGGGATATTCGTAATCCTGTGAAGGATTGTCGGGGTCCCAGGTGTTGTCCACTATGTACTGGAGCAGACCTCCCGTCTGGTAGTCGGTTCTTGACACGAAGGGCATCCTGAAGGACTCGCCTATCATACGGGTAACTCCCCAGGCTCCCGTCCACTGCATGCTGAACTCGAGATTTTTCCAGGCGAATCCTCCATTGAAACCTATCACGTACTGAGGGTCATCGGTGTAGCCGAGTGAACGCGTCATGTCGTTACCGTCGATGTATCCGTTGCCGTCAAGATCCACATAAACCGCATCACCGTACTCCAGATCTACAAGCTGCGTGGGGAAGGGCTGTCCGAAGGTCTCCTCGTAGAGCCGTTCCGTATTCTCATCGTAGTAGCAGAAGAACTGATACATGTACCTCGCTCCGATACGGTGGCCTTTCTCGTACTGGTACTCATTGCTGTAGGGAGTCTCCTTCTTCTCTATGACAACGTTGTCGTTGTGGGAGAGGTTTACGGTTGCCCAATAGTTGAAATTCCTGTTCAGACGGTCGCTCCAGTTGAGGGAGACTTCCCATCCCCAGCTGTTTACGGCACCGAGGTTGGCATAAGGCACGTCGAAACCGATGATGGCAGGGGCCGTCTGGTCCTGCAGGAGAATATCGGTACGCTGCTCATAGTAGTAGTCGAAGGAGCCCGAGAAGCGCTCGTTGAACAGGTTGATATCAAATCCGTAGTTCTGCTTGAAGGCCTTTTCCCAGGTCACGTTGGGGTTGTTGCGTGAGTCCTCGTATGCTCCGAGGTGGTTTGTGGAGTTGTCCACACCGAAGTTGTAGGCATATCCGCTTCTCGTAGCGAGGGAACTGCTGTTCACCACGTAAGGGTCGGAGAGATACATGAAGCGGCTTCCACCTATCTTGTCGTTACCTACAAGTCCCCATGAAGCGCGTATCTTGAAGAAGGACACCACGCTCTTGAGAGGGGCGAAGAAAGGCTCGTCACTTATTACCCAACCTATGGAGCCTGCGGGGAAGAGACCGAAACGACGGTCGGGATGGAAGTTCTCCGAGCCGTTGTAACCTATATTGATCTCGGCGAGGTAGCGCTTTTTGAAGTCGTAGGTTACCCTGCCCACAAGGCCCACATATCCACGGGGAATATCGGAATAGGTGGAGGGGTAGTACTCCTTGCTCTGGTTGTAGAGCAACAGGCCCGTGACGCTGTGGTTGCCGAAGGTACGGAGGTAGTTGAAGGAGCCCTCGAAGTACCAGTCCCTCGCCTTGCCGTAGGACTTGGAGTAGCTTATGGGGGAGTCCTCGCCCGACTTGCGGTAACCTAAGGTTCCGTCGGCCTGGATTACGGGTTCGTAGGTCGCCCTGTCGGCAGTACCGGTCGTCACGACCGAATACTGGCTGTTATAGGCGCCCTTCACCTTGAATGAAAGTCCGGGAGTTATGAATTTGAGGTCCTGCTCGAGGGCGAGGTCCATCTGAAGTTTGTTGATGGTCGTGGTGATGAATCCTCCGTTTGTGTAGTACTCCATACCGGAGCCTCCCGTGAACGGCAGGGTAACGCCGTCGGTATAGTCGGTAGTCGTCATCACGAGCTTGCCGTCAACGAATCCGGGGCTTGAGAAAGGTGTCGCGTAGTAGATGTTCCTCAACATTCCCGTTGAACCCTGGCCGGTACGGGGCTTGTCGGCATCGCTGACCACTCCCGACACGCTGAAAGACAGGGTCGTGGTGTTGGTCACGTCGAGATCGAGGTTCGCCCTGTAGTTGAACCTCTGGTACTGGTAGCCGTAGCTGTAGTCTGTACCGAACTCCTCAAAGAGACCGCCCTGATCCAGGAAACCGGCTGAAACGAAGTACCTGACCCTGTTGGTACCGCCGCTGATGCTCACGCTGTGGTTCTGCTGGGTCGTCATGTCCTTCATCATGTAGTCGGTCCACTGGGTACTGGGGAAACGGATGGGGTCGGAACCGGTACGGAATTTCTCGATTACCTCCGGCGTGAACATGGGGTCGGTGATTCCGTCGTTATACCTCATCTGATTGTAGAATACCGCATAGTCGTACGAGTTCGCCTGCTGCACGAGTTCTGTGGGAGTGAGGATGGAGAACGAGGATGAAACGTTGATATTGGCTTTTCCCGTAGATCCTCGCTTGGTCGTGACGAGGATGACACCGTTCGCACCGCGCACACCGAACACTGCGGTGGCAGAGGCGTCTTTAAGGACCGTAATGCTCTCGATATCCTCAGGGTTAAGGTCGGACATCGAACGCTCCACTCCATCCACCTGAATGAGGGGGGATGAATCGTTCCAGGTTCCCTGTCCGCGGACGAAGATAGTAGCGGCATCGGAACCGGGCTCTCCGGAATACTGGACCGTCGTTACACCCGAAAGCTGTCCGGCCAGCACGTTGTTGACTGAACTGACGGGGGTGCGGACAATAGCCTCGCTCCTGACGCTTGAGAGGGCGCCGGTCACAGTTACTCTCTGCTGGACGCCATAAGCCACGATTTCCACTCCCTCGAGGGCTTCGGAATCGGTCTCAAGAACGATGATGTACTCGATACGCTGATCCAGGACGAAAGTTCTCGTCACGTAACCTATGCTGGAGACGGTGATTTCCGCTCCGTCAGGTACAGTAAGGACGAAATTTCCATCCAGATCAGTAACAACGCCATTCCCAGTTCCTTCCTGGAACACGCCGGCACCTACGACAGGCCAGCCGTCGGTATCCCTGACGTTTCCAGAAATCGTCCGTTGGGCTGAAGCGGTCAGGCAGGCACAGAATAGTCCTATGGCCGCAAGCGCAATTTTAAAATGGATTTTCATTACTGGTTAATTTTGGTAATACAAATAGGTATACTTTTTGGTCAGTATTATCGTGTTTTTTCATACTACTCTGACGACCGTTTACGGGATTGTCAGGTTTTCAGTTCGGCGGGAGAAATAAACGGTTATTAATAAATAATCTCAAGAATCCCGATTTTCCATTTCATAAAATTAAGAATCGTCCCGCATTTACAGAACGATTAAGGTTAATTACGGACGATTTTGGTCCTTTTACTGACAATTTTGACATGTTCACCGATAGTGTATTCCCTTCTCCGCTCCCGAAATTCAGCATATATTATCTTAGAATGCTATCTTTGCGGGCATGAATCTGAAGTCACTTGCCAAGGATACGGCGATATACGGATTGAGCAGCATAGTGGGACGTTTCCTGAATTATCTGCTCGTACCTTTATATACATACAAGATTGCCGCCGAGAGTGGCGGGTACGGTATAGTCACCAATCTGTACGCCTACGCCGCGTTTTTCCTTGCCCTGCTGACCTTCGGCATGGAGACCACCCTGTTCCGTTTCGCCTCCAAAGAAGGGGAAGACGGGAAAATGGTCTACAGCAACGCTTTAAGGATGGTCCTGGGCGTGGTGCTCGTCTTCGTCGCCCTCGTGTTAATCTTCCTCGGCCCCCTAAGCGAGGCCATGGGTTACGGCACACATCCGGAGTACGTGGGCTGCTTCGCGATAATCACAGGTTTGGACAGCTTCCAGGCGATAATGTTCAGCCGGCTCAGGCAGCAGCACCGTCCCGTGAAATTCATGTTTCTGAAACTGGCATACATCATCCCCAGCATACTTCTCAACCTCTTTATCTTCCTTGTCATGGACAAAATCCCGGCGCTGCAGGGGATTTTCAGACAGTTCGACAACGGAGTGGGGCTGATTTTCTTTGCGAACCTTATATGCACCAGCCTGGTCACCATAGGCTTTCTACCTGAAATCAAGGGTATGTTCTACGGCTTCGACCGGGAGCTTGCCAGGCGCATGTTCTCCTATTCCTGGCCCCTGCTGCTCCTGAGCCTGGTAGGCATACTCAACCAAGTGGCGGACAAGATGCTCTTCCCGAGACTCATGCCCGGCGAAGAGGGTATGGTCCAGCTCGGAATCTACGGGGCCTGCGTGAAAATAGCCATGATTATCTCCCTGCTGACCCAGGCCTTCCGCTACGCCTACGAACCCATAGCCTTCAGCGGCGCGAGGGACAGGAACAGTCCCCGGACCCTCGCCGACGGAATGAAGTACTTTATCATTTTTTCGCTGCTCGCCTTTCTTGCAGTATCGCTTTACCTGCCCCTGCTCAAATATCTCGTGGGCAGGAGTTACTGGTCCGGGCTCGGGGTCGTGCCCATAGTCATGGCGGCCGAGATTTTCATGGGAATCTACTTCAATCTGTCCTTCTGGTACAAGCTCACCGACCAGACCTGGTGGGGCGCGATTATCAGCGCAATCGGCGCGGCGGTAATGATAGCTATCAATATAATCCTCGTTCCGAAAATCGGCTATTGGGCCTGTGCGTGGGGAGGTTTCGCCGGCTACGGAACGGCCATGACGCTAAGCTGGCTTCTCGGCCGCAATCGCTACCCTGTCCCCTACGACAACAGGACGATATTCTTGTTTATTGCAATAGCTTTGGCGATATTCGCCGTGTCCCGGGCCATTCCCGAGCTGGCGGGAGGAGAGATGCCGCTCGCGGCCCAACTTGCGGCAAACACCCTGCTGCTCGTCCTCTACTGCATTCCAGTTTGGAAATTCACTCTACAAAAAGATAAGGTACAATGAAAAATTTACTCACTCTCGGACTCTGCCTGCTCAGCTCTGTCGCTATAGTCAGCAGCTGCGGGAACAGCGGGAAGAAAGCCGAACAGAAAGCTGCCGAACAGGCTGCGGCAGATTCAGTAGCAGCCGCCGAACAGACAAAAAGAACAATGGAAAAAATCGCAAAACTGCCCGAGGAGCCGGTTCTCGAGATTATAACCAGCATGGGCGTAATCAAGGTAAAACTGTATTCAAAGACCCCCAAGCACCGTGAGAATTTCGAAAAACTCGTAATCGAGAAATACTATGACGGTGTTCTCTTCCACAGGGTAATCAACGGATTCATGATTCAGACCGGTGACCCTCTGACCAAAAATCCCGAAAATAAGAGCCGTTACGGAACGGGGGGTCCGGACTACACCGTTCCCGCGGAGTTCGTTCCCGAATACACTCACAAGAAGGGAGCCCTCGCCGCCGCACGTCGCGGAGATGCCGCAAATCCTCTGAAAGAATCTTCGGGTTCGCAGTTCTACATCGTTCAGGATCCCGTGGCTTGCGCGGCACTTGACGGAGATTACACCGTATTCGGTGAAACCATCGAGGGATTTGACGTTATTGACAAAATTGCAGCCGTTCAGACCGATGCCAGGGACTGCCCGTTGCAAGATGTTACAATTATTACAATAAAATTTGAAGAAACTCTTTGATATGTGGAGTAGAGTTTGTACTTTAACAGCGAATAGTTTTTTCATAGGTTTAATTTTAGGTTAGAATTGCCGATACGACCCGATGTGATATCGGGTCGTATTTTTTGCTACCCTGAGACATTAGAAAATGCAGGCGTGGTGGACATTTCGGGTGACCAAAATGCGGCGGAGACGGGAAATTCGGGCACAGGAAGGAGGCTGCAGGCAGCGGAAACTTTGACAGCGGCCGACATATCCGGCTGTCGGGAATGGGCCTGAAAGCACAAAATGACCGGGAACTGGACAAGCCGGATATTTTTGCCCGATTTTCTGGAAGGAATCCTTGACGCCGCTGCGGGCAATCATTGTCATTAAACCATTAGAATACCCTGTTTCGTGGTCTTTCTTATAAAGTATTGGGAACAAGCATATTGCACGTCCGATTTCTAATGGCGGTCATTAGAAAATTAATTACAAATCGCTGTTTATCGGCATATTACAAGGAAATCACAAGTAATCAGCCTCCATTGGCCGATTGGGGTAAATTATATGTACCTTGCGAAGATTTATTTCGTCGAACTGAAGTTACGGAAAAGATAATGAGCGACAATTCACGGACACGGAACGGCGGCAGGCCCGTCACGATACTCTTCATTCACGGACTCGCTTCCTCCGGAGCCTACAAAATGGCCTCCTCCCTGCGCATACTTCTCAAGCCGGCTGAAATTATCGCCCCGGACGTCCCGATAGAACCGGACGAGGCCCTGAAACTGCTGAAAGGCATCTGCGCTGAGAGAAAACCCGAGCTCATCGTGGGCCTTTCATTAGGCGGCTTCTGGGCGCAGAAACTTCGCGGCTTCAGGAAAATCCTGGTCAATCCCGACTTCCACGTGTCCCGACTGATGTCGGAAATGCTCGGCGAAGTCGAATATCTCTCTCCCCGGGCTGACGGGGCCACGAGCTTCACCATCACCGAGGATATGGTCAGACGATACAGGGAAATCGAGAGTTCGGAATTCGACGGACTCGACGATGCGGAGAGGAGCATCACAACGGGGCTGTTCGCGGATGCCGATGAATTTGTCCATTGCGGCTATGAATTTGAAAAACATTATCCCGGACGGGGAATTTCCTATCCCGGGCGGCATCTGCCGGTATTCCCGGAACTGAAAAAATATCTCGTTCCGGTGGCGGAGGAAATGCTTCGGGACTTTTGAGCCCCGCCCATTGTAAAAACGGATATTAAGCGGTAATTTTGAAGATTACATCCATGCAAACGGCAGATATGCACCATTGGAGACAACTCACTTCCGATGAAATAGCAAGGCTCGAAAATTACGGCAACTGCGCCGTGAATTGGAACGGCGTGCTCATCGAAGATGGATTCGACCTTTCCAAGGTGCGTGGCTGCAGCTTCTCCGGAACGGTACGCCTCGGGGCGGCCCCCGACAACGATTGCGCCGAACTCGGATACGGCTCTCTCCGTCTGCCCGCAGGCCTCAGCAATTCGAGGATTGACTCCTGCACCATTGCGGGGAACTGCGCCATTCACGATGTTCATTACCTTTCGGGATACTCGGTGGGCCCGCGCTGCATACTTTTCAATATAGGCAGCATGACAGCCAACGGGAAAATCAGTCTGCCCGAAGTCGCCGTGATGAACGAAAACGGCGGGCGCAAGCTGAGGGCGTTTCCCGGAATGACCTGTTCCGACGCCTTCCTTATGGCGGGATTTCCCGACGACCGCGTCATGCTCGGTCGCATAGAAAAGTTCACGGAGGCTCCAGAAGCGGAAATAGGAGAAGACAGCACTATATGCAATGTGCAGGAAATTGACGGCCTTTACTGCGGAGCAGACTGCCATATCAGCAGCGCAACCCGCATTGCGAACGTCGCAATCATGTCCTGCCATGAAGCCCCGTGCAGCATTTCGGGGAATGCGGTGATGTCCGGAGGCTGTCTCGGCCCGGGGAACAGGGTCAGCGGTGGATGTATAGCCGAAAATTTCGCGACGGGCGAGAACTGTTCGCTGTCCGGAGGCCTGAGAATCTTCGACACCGTGCTCGGTGACAACAGCCACGTAGCCTGCTGCGAACTCGTCAGCAACCTCATCTTCCCAGCCCACGAACAGCATCACAACAATTCCTTCCTCATAGCGTCCTGCACGGGCGGACAGAGCAACGTCGCGGCAGGAGTCACCATAGGCTCCAACCACAACGGGAGGACTGCCGACAATGAGATTCATGCCGGACGCGGATTCTGGCCGGGTCTCTGCGTCAGCCTGAAACATTCCTCGCGCTTCGCCTCCTACACCCTGATAGCCAAAGGCTCATACCCTGCCGAACTGAATCTGGGCCTGCCTTTCAGCCTCGTGTCGGACAATGTCAGCGAGGGTATTCTGGAGATAATGCCCGCATATTACTGGCTGTACAATATGTACGCTCTCTTTCGCAACGATGTGAAGTACCGCCGGCGCGACAGCAGGAAACTGCGAAGCCAGAACATCGAGTTCGGTTTCCTTGCGCCAGATACCATGCAGGAGGTCTTCACGGCCATAAGACAACTCGAGCAATGGGCGGCCGAATATTGCGCATGGACTCCCGGAGAGCCCTTCCCCGCGGAAATCATCCTGCCTCCCGGCATATTGGAAAAGAGCCGCAGAAATGTGAAAATCAGCAAGGCCGCAAGGTCACGCCAGGCCTACCGCGAAATGATCATACACTACTATTTCAGCTCCCTGACAGCGCTGAAAGATGATTACGAACCGGGCGCAAACGGTTCAAGGGCCTACGAAAAATGGATTAACGTAGGAGGACAGCCCGTGCGGGAATGCGAGCTTGACGCCCTGCGTGCCGATATACGCGACTCCGTGCTGAACTCATGGGACGAGATTCACGGCAGATGGAACTCCCTTTGGGCGCGCTACCCCACCGACTGCTACCTCCATGCCGCCGCCATACTCAATGAACTGGAAGGCAGCCGGCCGGCAATGGACCTCAGCGAGACAGCGAAGGAGGAGGAGCGCATAATCCGCCTGATAGTCAGCAGGGTAAAGGAAAGCCGGGCCAAGGACCACGTGAACCCCTTCCGCGCCGCAAATTTCAGGAACAGCGCTGAAATGGAGGCCGTTCTCGGGAGGCCCGAAGATGACAGCGTCATAGCCGAGGCACAGAGACAGGCAGAAAGACAACTCGAGGCCATAAAAACGGTGCTCGAAAGGATTAAATAACGCCAATTCAAATGAAATTCTTTACGAATACTTCCACCGACCCGTATTTCAATATGGCGTTCGACGAGTACTTCCTTGAGAACCATGACTCTGCGGAGCCAGTGTTCTACCTGTGGAGGAACCGTCCTTCAGTGATAATAGGACTGAACCAGAACGCCTACAGCGAGGTCAATATCAACTACACCGACTCCCACGGCATACTGCTCGCAAGGCGCGTGACCGGAGGAGGGGCCGTCTACCACGACCTTCAGAACCTCAACTACAGCATCATAGGACGGGAAATCAGCCCCGAACCCGTGGTGGAGGCCCTGAGGACAATGGGAGTACCCGCAGAACTGACCGGACGCAACGACATACACGTCGAAGGACGCAAGGTCTCGGGCTACGCACGCAGGGTATGGCATGACAGGGAAATCATCCACGGCACCCTCATGTACAATGTGGATATAGACACCCTCGTAAAGGCCCTCGACACCCCGGGCTCGAAGATGCAGGCCAAGGGCATAGCCTCGATACACAGCCGCGTAGCCAACCTCAAGGACTATCTTCCCGACATCGGCGGCATCGAGGGGCTGACTGCCGGACTCCACAAACTGCTCGCCGGCGTAGACAGTGAAATCCCCCTTGACGGGAGCACTCTTGCGGCTATACGCAGGCTCGCCGACGAGAAATTCTCGACCTGGGACTGGATATACGGCAGCTCCCGGGAAGTAAGCCTCACACGCAGCGGGAAACTCGCCTGCGGCACGGTGGAGGCCGGAATATACCTTGACCACGGCAGGATACTGGAAATCAAGTTTTCCGGTGACTTCATAGGAGACCTGCCCGCGGATATGCTCGAAGAAAGGCTCAAAGGCGTCAGATTTGAGCGCAATGAGATAGCCTCCGCCCTCGGAGACGGGGTCGCCTCCTGCTTTGAGGGGGCTGACGCCGGACAACTCGCAGATTTAATAACAGACAAGCACCAATCCTTATGAAACAACTCAACACGAAACTGATGCATCCTGCAGAACAGCTTGCCATGATAATAGGACGCATCTACAGAAGCGGACTGACCACCACGTCAGGCGGCAATCTATCCATCATGGACGACAACGGGGATATGTGGATCACCCCCGGCGGCATCGACAAGGGTTCCCTGAAACCTTCGGACATCATCTGCGTAAAGGCTGACGGAACCATAGTCGGACCTCACCGTCCTTCCTCTGAATATCCCTTCCACAGGGCCATCTACAAGATAAGGCCGAGGATGAAGGCTGTCATCCACGCCCATCCCCCGGGATTGGTGACCTTCAGTGTAATCCACCAGATTCCCGACACGAGGATTATCCCCCAGGCCCGCAATGTCTGCGGCCCCATAGGCTTCGCCAAGTATGACGTGCCTGGCAGCGAGGCCCTCGGAAAGAGCATAGCCGACGAATTCGAGAAGAATCCCGACTACAAGGCGGTAATCATGGAAAACCACGGCGTAGTACTCTGCGGAGAGGACATAGGCGATGCCTACCAGAGGTTCGAAACCCTCGAACTCTGCGCACGCACCATACTCAACGCCAAGACCCTGGGAGAGCCCAAATATCTGAACGAGGAGCAGGTGCTGATGCACGAGAAGCACCAGACCAACGTGAAACACTTCATGGACGTAAGCTATCCTTCAGACGAGAGGGCGCTGCGTTCGGAGATATGCCGTATGGTACGCAGGGCATGCGACCAGAAGTTGATGAGCAGCTCCTACGGCACCATTTCCATGCGCTGGAGGGAGAACGACTTCCTGATTACCCCCACGGGCATACAGCGCTGGGACATAGACGAGGACGACATAGTACAGATAAAGGACGGTATGGCCGAAGCGGGAAAGAACCCGAGCCGCGCCACTGCCCTGCACTTTGAAATCTACCGCAGGAACCCCAAGGTAAAAGCCATTGTGCTGACCCAGTGTCCCTCGCTCATGGGCTTCTGCACCACCGACACCGAGTTCAATGTCCGCACTATACCCGAGAGCTGGATTTTCCTCCAGGATGTGCCGAAATTCGAGTTCGGCTCCCAGTACACCAATCCCGGCAAGGTTGCGGAAGTGTTCAAGAACCGTCCCTGCGTCATGCTGTCGAATGACTCCGTAGTGGTCGCATCGGACTCCCTGCTTAACGCCTTCGACCGTCTCGAAGTCGCCGAATTCAGTGCGAAGTCCCTCATTCTCGCCGCCCCTGCCGGCAAGCTTCACCCTATCACCGACGAGGAGGTAGAGGCCCTGCGGGTAGCCTTCCACGTAGGAGAATGACAGAACAACAATCGAGGGTGACCCTGAAGCCGCAAGGCTCGAAGGTCACCCTTTCTTCTATATAGCGCTAAAGGATTAGTCGTTGAGGGAGAATCTCTTGAAAGAGAGAACCTTCGCTTCCTTGTCTACGGAAGCGATGACTTCCTTGACGGACTGCTTTCCGTCGCCCATCTGATATTCCTGTTCCATCAGGGTCTGCTCCTTGAAGAACTTCTGGAGACGGCCGTTTGCGATATTCTGGACCATCTGCTCGGGCAGGCTTGCCGCCTTCTGCTCTGAAACGGTCTTGATAATCTCGCGGGCCTTTTCAACCTGCTCGGCGGTAATCCAGCCCTTGGAGACATTGGACTCCATGTGGTCCTCGCTGTCCACGTGTGCGGGATTGATTCCGGCCTTCTCGAGAGCCGCATTCACTGCCTTCTTGACAAGCTCCTCCCTAGTCTTCTCGACAGCCAGCCTGAGCTCATTGTCGATAACTGACTGGGGGCACTCCTCGCGGGACAGGGCCACGGGATTCATGGATGCCACCTGCATCACGACGCCCTTTGCAAGCTCCGCGGGAACTTCCTTGTTGAAGCCCACGACAGCTCCGAGCTTTCCGTTGAGTGTATGTACATACTCGGCCACGAAGGGAGCCTCGATTTTCTCGTAGTATGCAAGAACGTGCTTCTCGCCGGTCTTTCCGGTCTGGGCCTCAACTGCCTCGGCTACGGTGTATCCGTCAGCCATCTTGCATTCCTTGAGGGCCTCGAGATCGGCAGGGAAATTGGCGATTGCCACATCTGCGATAGCGTTGGCGAGGGTCTGGAAATCGGAATTGCGTGAGACGAAGTCGGTCTCGCAGCCGAGGCATACGAGGATAACCCTTCCGCCGTCGATGCGGGTCTTCACCGCACCCTCGGAGGTCTCACGGTCGGCACGCTTTGCCGCAACCAGCTTACCCTTCTCACGAATGATGCCGACTGCCTTCTCGAAATCGCCCTGAGCCTCCTCAAGAGCGTTCTTGCAGTCCATCATTCCCGCAGAAGTCATCTTACGTAACTTCATTACGTCTGCTGCTGTAATTGCCATAGTGTATCTTTTTCTGAGTAAATGAAACTTTATTCTGCCGGCTTGGCTTCAGTGGCTTCAGTGGCTTCAGCCGCCGGTGCCGCTTCCTCTACTGCCTTGCCGCCCTTGCGTGAGCGGAGTTTGCGTGAAGATGCAGGCTTGGCCGTGTCGTCAGCGTTGCTTGCCGCTTCCTTGTCCTTCTCGAGCTTGCGCTCCTCGAGTCCTTCCTGGATGGCCTTGCAGAGAATGTTTACGATGCACTCGATAGAGTTTACTGCATCGTCGTTAGCCGGTATCACATAATCAATAGTGGTGGGATCGCAACAAGTATCAACCATTGCGAATACCGGGATGTTGAGATGGTTGGCCTCTTTCACCGCGTTGGCCTCCTTCTGCACGTCAACTACGAAAAGTGCCGAGGGCAGGCGGCTCATGTCGCGGATTGAACCGAGGTTCTTCTCAAGTTTAGCCCTCTGGCGGTCCACCTGAAGGCGCTCTCTCTTGGCCAGTTTGTCGAAGGTTCCGTCCTCCTTCATCTTGTCGATAGTGGACATCTTCTTGACTGCCTTGCGTATGGTAGGGAAGTTTGTCAGCATTCCACCGGCCCAGCGCTCGGTGATTGAAGGCATGTTGACTGCCGTTGCCTTTTCCTTGACAATATCCTTCGCCTGTTTCTTGGTAGCTACGAAGAGGATTTTGCGGCCGGACTTTGCCAGCTGCTTCATCTCCTCGGCGGCCTCGTCTATCTTGACGACTGTCTTATGCAGGTCGATGACATGGATTCCGTTCTTCTGGTCGAAGATATATGGAGCCATTTTGGGGTTCCACTTCCTGGCCAGGTGTCCGAAATGTACACCTGCATCAAGCAATTCCTGGAAATTTGTGCGTGACATTTTTTCTGTTTATCTGTTTGTTGTAAACTGTCCCCGTGTCCGGGGCCTCTTCTCATCAAGGCGGAGTAGCGTGATTACGGTCTCCGGCCTTTTCCGCAGCAGGGCAACCGCCTGCGTGACGGTTTAAGTGAATACAAACCGCTGCTGTGCAAAAAAACTGTAAACTAACGTTTGCTGAACTGGAAGCGACGGCGTGCACCGGGCTGACCGGGTTTCTTGCGCTCTACCTCGCGGGCGTCGCGGGTGAGGAATCCGGCGGCCTTGAGCGCAGGACGGTATGCTTCCTTGTCGACCTCGCAGAGAGCGCGGGCAATTCCGAGACGGATAGCCTCTGCCTGTCCCTTGACGCCACCACCTACGACGGTGATTTTGACGTCATACTGGCCGAGGGTTCCGGTGAGCTCGAAAGGCTGGTTCACTACGTAACGGAGGGAATCGAGGGCGAAATACTCCTCGAGGGTACGTCCGTTGATGGTGATGTTGCCTTTGCCGACTGAGAGATAAACGCGAGCCACAGCTGCTTTACGTCTTCCAAGGGCGTGTGTCTGTTCCATTTGCTCTGTTTAAATTTCGTCCAACTTGATAACTTTAGGGTTCTGTGCCTGGTGGGGATGCTCGGGACCTGCATAGATGAACAGGTTGTTGAGCTGGTCAGCACCAAGACGTGTTTTGGGGAGCATACCCTTTACGGCTCTCCTGACGAGTTCGGTGGGTCGCTTCTCGAGGATCTCCTTGGGTGTAGTAAAGCGCTGTCCTCCGGGATAACCGGTGTAGCGGGTGTATACACGGTCAGTCATCTTCTTGCCGCTGAGGGAAACCTTCTCGGCATTGACTACGATGACATTGTCTCCACAATCCGCGTTGGGAGTGAATCCGGGCTTGTTCTTGCCGCGGAGAACCAACGCAACGCGAGATGCGAG
This sequence comes from uncultured Muribaculaceae bacterium, assembly GCA_964569595.1. Taxonomy (GTDB): domain Bacteria; phylum Bacteroidota; class Bacteroidia; order Bacteroidales; family UBA932; genus Cryptobacteroides. Next base: position 12,387 of record CAZMTY010000011.1, on the reverse strand, counting down.
ACGACCAAGAGCGAGATCAGTAGCGTCAATGACAACCCACTTCTTGTCCACGGTCGCAGCGTTCAGCGATACCGTTTTGTAGCTTTGTGTGTCCACTGTCTTGATCTTTAAATAGTTAATAAAATTGCGATCCCTACACAAAATAGGGGTCGCAAAGATAATGAAATATTTTGAAAAATCAAAAAGTTGCCCTTTGAACTTGCTCAGGCAAGGAACTGTGCCTGCACGAAAGCATTGATTGCACTCACAACGAAAAGCAGGCAGATAAGGGAGGCTACGATAACTCCTATGACCTTGAGTCTCTTGAACCAGATTGACCCGTCCCAGCCTACGGTCTGGAACATGCTCCAGAAACCATGGGCGAGGTGGAACCAAAGCAGGACGAAGAACACGAGGTAGAGCGCAAGTCTCCACCAGCTGCCGAAGGTGTTGGTGAGCAGCAGGTAGGGGTTATTCTCGAAGGTGCCTATGCCGAACATCTCGGGCAACTGCATCTTCGCCCAGAAGTGCATCAGGTGGAAACATATAAACAGAAGTATCAGGATACCGAGCACAAACATGTTGCGGGCTGACCATGAATCGGTTGCCGCACGGCTCTTGACCTCATAACGCTTGTAGCCGCCGCGGGCCTGAATGTTCTTCCAGGTAAGCCAGCAGCCATACGCTATGTGTACGAGGAATCCCAATGCGAGGATGGGGACGATGATTGAAATGACCGGCGTCGACATGAAGTCACAGCCCAACTTGAACAGTCCGTCACCCGCACTGAAAAGTTTTTCGTCCTCAGCGACCACTCCGAACTTCCCGGTGAACGAGTCGATGACCGAGAAAAAGTTTATGACAGAGTGTACAAGCAGGAAAAGGATAAGAAATGCGCCGCTGACAGCCTGAACGAATTTCTTGCCGATAGAAGAATTGAATATAAACATTTTTCTGATAATTTGTCTTCGGATGTCCATTCTACAAGGCTGCAAATATAGTCCTAATCTTGCAAGTTTCATAATTTTCAGATACTTTTGTTTTCCAACAGAAAGTTATATGAGAGTATTGCTCAAACTCAGCGGAGAGAGCCTCGGAGGGCCTTCCGGCAAGGGAATCGACGGCGAGAGCCTGACTTTATATGCAGCGGAAATAGCCCAGGCCGTAAGGGCCGGCCACCAGATAGCCGTAGTCAACGGAGGAGGCAACATTTTCAGAGGTTTACAAGGGACAGGAAAGGGCTTCGACAGGGTTGTCGGAGACAGGATGGGAATGCTCGCCACGGTTATAAACTCCCTTGGTCTTGCCTGCGCCCTGCGCTCGCAAGGCATCGACGCGGAGGTGTTCACGGCAACGCCGATGGAGCCGATCGCACGTTATTACAAGAGGGAAGACGCGGTGAAATTCATGGAAGAAGGCGGAGTGGCGCTGATTTCCGGAGGCACCGGCAATCCCTTCTTTACCACCGACTCGGGCGCCGCGCTCAGGGCTCTGGAACTCGGAGCCGATGCCCTGCTCAAGGGCACGAGGGTGGACGGAGTCTACACGGCCGACCCGGAAAAGGACCCCGAAGCCGTGAAATACGATGAACTGACTTTCTCCAAGGCGCTTGCAGACCACCTCAAGGTCATGGACGCCACCGCATTCGCTCTCTGCGAGCAGGGCCCCCTGCCCATAATAGTCTTCAATATCGAACAGAAGGGCAATCTCGGGAGGCTGCTTGCCGGAGAGAAGATAGGAACCACAGTACACGCCTGAAAATTTCATTTGATATGTTAACAGACAGAGCCAAAGAAATCGTCAATCAGACCGATTCCAAGATGAAGGGAGCAGTGAGCTTCCTCGAAGAAGACCTCAAGACATACCGCGTAGGCAAGGCAAATCCGCTGATATTCAACGGAGTGACCGTTGACTACTACGGTTCGCCGACTCCTCTTACCCAGGTCGCTTCCGTCTCGGTGCCCGATGCCAAGACTTTGGTTATCCAGCCCTGGGAAAAGAAAATGATACCCAAGATAGAGAAGGCCATCACCGATGCCAACCTCGGCATCACTCCCCAGAACAACGGAGAAGTCGTGCGTTGCACCGTTCCGGCCCTCACGGAGGATCGTCGCAAGGAGCTCATAAAGAAGGCCAAGGCGGCCGGAGAGAATGCCAAGATTGTCATCCGCAACGCCCGCAGGGATGGAATTGAAACGCTGAAGAAGGCCCAGAAGAACGAGGGCCTGTCGGAGGACGTCCAGAAAGAGGCGGAGGCCGAAATCCAGAAACTGACCGACAACAACGTCAAGGCCGTGGACAAGGTTGTTGCAGCCAAGGAGAAGGATATAATGACGGTCTAAAGGCCCGTAACATACTCCTCGAACAGTTTCCTTTCCTCATCGGAGAGGAATTCTGTTTTTATGGGGAGCGTGAAAATCCTCTCCATAATCTCCTCGGGCATACCGGGGAAGTCCTGCAGCCTCTGAGCGTCCTTCTCCGTAGTGACTATGGGTGTCGTGGGATGTTTTCTGATTGCCTTCTGTATCCTGTCTATGTCGGACCAGCGGAATTTGTGGTGGTCGGGGAAGCGCATACGCTTGACTATGCGATAATTATCGCTGAGATAATCGCGCATGGGAGTGTCTCTCGCTATGCCGCTGACGAGTATGACCGTCTTGGAATATACGTAGCGCACTTCCGCCACGGGGTACACGGGCAAGGGAGTCCCGTAACTGATTCGCGCAAAGAGCAGTGTTATGCTGCGTCCGGCCGGAGTTTTCCCCTTGAAAGTCCCGGCGGAATAGTCTGAAATGCCGAGCCGCCCGGCGAAAGTGATTCTTTCCTGGTCAGGCAGACCGCTCGGAGGACATTTGGTGACCACCACAACGTCAGCCTCAGTCACCCTCTCAGGCAGGTCGCGGAGACCTCCGAGAGGCAGAAGCATGTCGTTAAAGACAGGCCGGTTGTAATCCACGAGGACTATGGTGCCCCTCGTCTTGAGTTTCCTGTACTGGAAAGCATCATCGAGGACTATATAGTCGGCCGGGGGCAACTGTTTGTGCCAGCATCCCCTGGCCTTGCGGCCGGATTCGAGTATTTTCGGATTCTGAAGGATATTGCAGGCCTCGACCCTGTTCTTGTCCACCACCACCGTAACCGAAGGAAACTTCTTCTTTATCTGCAGGGGCTCGTCTCCGAACATGGTCGCCGCCCCGTCCGTCACCACCTGTTGAAAGCCCTTGCTCTCACGCTTGTAGCCCCTCGAAAGCACGGCTATGTTGCTGTTCTTCCACTCTTCGCTTTCGAGCAGGGTACGGAGCACGAGCTCCACCATGGGGGTCTTTCCTGTCCCGCCCGCCGTCACGTTGCCTATACACAGGGACGGCACATCGGTGACATGGAAGCGGCGGCCCTGCCTGCCGTAATATTTTCTTCTCAGATTCAGCACCCAATAATAGGGGAAAAGCAATATTCTGTCAATCATTTGTTTCAGTTTTATTCTGCCGGACATCCTCCCGGCATGGGGTTTACACGGGCAGGGTCTTCAGCCTCAGCCATTCCCGTACATCTTCATCGAGCCTCTCGCCCAGCAGTTCGAACACCCTCGCATTGTAGGCATTCAGCCATTCCCTCTCCTCCTTGTCGAGCAGTTCCACGAGCAGTGCGGAAGTGTCGAAATGGCAAAGCGTCAAGGTCTCGAATGCCCGCCAGTCGCCGAATTCGTTGCCGCCAGCATCCGTACAGAGCAGGAGGTTCTCGTGGCGCACCCCGTGCATGCCTTCACGGTAAATTCCCGGCTCGTTGGAGGTTATCATTCCGGGCATCAGCGGAGTTGGGTTCAGGTTCTGCCTTATGTCTTGGGGGCCTTCGTGAACGCCGAGAAGGAAGCCCACCCCGTGGCCCGTACCGTGACCGAAATTACGCCTGCTGCGCCATAGCGGTTCCCTCGCCAGGGCGTCTATGCGGCAGCCGGGGGTTCCCGCAGGAAATACGGCCATGGCCAGGTCTATATGGCCCTTGAGGACGAGCGTGTAATCCTCCTTTTCGAGTTCGCTGCACTCCCCCATGGGCACCGTGCGGGTGATGTCGGTGGTTCCCCCGTCATAGTGTGCGCCCGAATCGCAAAGGTAGAGGCCTCTGCCCTCTATCAGCGGGGCGTTTTCGAGCGGGGTGACATAGTGAGGCAGGGCCGCGCCGGCCCCGTATGCGGATATGGTCTCGAAACTGTCGTCTATATATCCGGGCATTCCGGCCTTGAACTTCCTCAACATGACAGCCGCATCCCTCTCGCTGACAGCCATGCCGCCCTGCACTGAGGTTTCCAGCCAATAGAGGAAACGTTCCATTGCAATCCCGTCGAGCAGGTGAACCTCACGCATTTTCTCCACTTCATACAGGTTCTTGACGGCCTTTCTCAGGCCTATTGGGCTCACGCCTTCGAGTATTTCCACGCCGGAACTGATGATATTTCCGTAAAGATTCCAGTTCAGGGTGCTGCTGTCCACAAAGAGCCGGCCGTCAAAGTCATCGAATTCCCAGGCCACGTTGGAATAGGGTTGCAGGCTTACTCCGTCGGCCTCCACTTCCTCAAGACTTTCGTTGTCGGGCCAGTCAGGCCATTCGTCGGACTTGAACAGATACCACGTGGCGCTGCCGGCGGTGACCAACAGGTAGCTTATCGCGTAGGGATTGTATTCAATGTCGGAGGCGCGTATGTTGAGCAGCCATGCTATCTCGTCAAGGGCGGTAACCAACATGCCGCTGCAGCCCTTTTCGGAGAGGAATTCCCGGAGCCAGTCCAATTTTTCGGCCCTCGATTCGCCCGTATTGACGGTATACACGGGGGTCTGGGGGATTTCCGGCCTGTCGGACCAGAGAACAGAGAGCATATCGGGGACATTTACCACGGTTCCGGGCAGGCCTTTGACCGTGTCTACCCCGACACAAAGTCCGTCCAAGGCTATCACGAAGTCCTCTCCGAAAGTCTGTCCGAGCCACTCGGGAATGAGCACCTCGCCGGGGATTCTCGTCTTGTGGAGCTCGATTCCCGTTCCCTGAAGCTGGGCCTCGGCCTGGATGAAATAGCGCGTATCCGTCCAGAGTCCCGCATGGTCAGCCGTTATGACCACGTCGCCGGCCTCGCCCGTGAACCCGCTTATCCACTGCACCTGTTTCCAGCGTTCGCCGGGATATTCACTGCCGTGGGGGTCAGAGCCGGTAATCAGCACGGCGTCCCAGTCCTTGGCCCGCATCATATTGCGCAGCCACTCTATTCTTTCCGAGTAAATATTTCCCATAGTTTGTAAAGGTACCTATTTATTTCCATAATCAACCCGAAAAAACTCGCTGTTTTGTATTTTTGCAGGCTATGAAGATAGGAAACACCGACCTCGGTCCCCGACCGTTGCTGCTCGCCCCCATGGAGGATGTCACGGACATTTCCTTCAGGCTGTTGTGCCGCGAACAGGGCGCCGACATGGTCTACACCGAATTCATCCCCTCGGACGGACTGATACGCGACGCCTCGAAGGCCCTGGCCAAACTCAGGACGGACGGGCGCGAGGCGCCGGTGGGCATACAAATCTACGGACACATACCCGAATCCATGGTGGAGGCCGCCCGTATGGCTGACAGGGCCGCCGAGATTGCGGGAGGGCACGGCGCAGATGTGGTGGATATAAATTTCGGCTGCCCGGTAACGAAAATCGCAGGCCGTGGCGCCGGTTCGGGCATGATGCGTTATCCCGACAGGATGGTGGCCATCACTAAGGCCGTGGTGGAAGCCGTGGACAAGCCCGTGACAGTGAAGACCAGGCTCGGCTGGGACGACAATTCGAAGATAATCGTGGAACTTGCCGAGCGTCTGCAGGATGTGGGCATACAGGCCCTGACCATACACGGACGCACCCGCTGCCAGATGTACAAGGGCACTGCAGACTGGACCCTGATAGGGGAAGTGAAGAAAAACCCCCGCATGACCATACCGATAATAGGTAATGGCGACATAAACGACGGACCGTCAGCGAAGAAGGCTTTCGATGACTACGGGGTGGACGGGATTATGATAGGCCGGGCCAGCTTCGGCCACCCGTGGATTTTCAGGGAAATCAAGTATTATCTCGAACACGGCGAGCCCATGCCCGAGCCCGATGTCAGGGAAAAGGTCGCAATAGCCAAAGAGCATCTGCGCCTGTCCTTGGAGTATAAGGGCGAGTCCCGGGGCATATATGAGATGAGGCGCCACCTCAGCTGCTACTTCAAGGGTCTGCCCGATTTCAAGGAGACAAGGATGAAGATGGTGACGACTCTCGACACGGCGGAGCTTGAATCCATACTTGACGGCATTGTCGAGCGCTACGCCTGAGGGGTTGCTTTCGGAGTTTCAGCCCGGCTCTGTTCAGCTTCGGTCAGGTTTCGTCTCGGTCAGGCTTGGCTTTGACTCGCTCCAGTTTGAGTTCGGTCCGGTCGCGGCCCGGTTTCAATCAGGCTTTTTCCCGCAGTTTTTGTTTTCCGGCCTGTAGTCAGCCGATACTGGCCAGGCGGTGCGTTATGAGAAATGACAACACGCAGCTTCCACCCGTGCACCGCCCAGGTCTGACGTTGCCCTTTATATCAACGAAGCTATAATTCCGTCGGAAATGAACCAGCGTTCCTCGGGAATACGCAGATTCCCCGATGCGGTAAGTTGTAACAAGCCGTCGTCCAGCATCCTGCCGAGCAGTCCCTCCCTGACCCGTTCAGGGAACTCTTCCTCGGGGATTCCGTCGGAAGTGCGCAGACCGAGCATTATCCTTTCCTCTGCCTCCTCGGTCTCGCTTAGGATTTCGCAGGCGGAAGTCCAGTCCGTCAGCCGGGTGCTGTTCCAGCTTCGCGTGCCGGCCAGAAAAGAGTGCGCCCCCGGTCCCAGGCCCACGTATGGCACGCGCTTCCAGTATGCGGAATTGTGAATGGCCCTGCGGCCCGGCAAGGCCCAGTTGGAAATCTCGTAATGTTCGTAACCCTCTGCCGCCAGAGTCTCGCAGATCAAGCGGTACTGCAGCCCGCATTCCTCATCGGGAGCATCGGTAAACTCCCCTCTTTCCCTCATCCCATAGAGTGCGGTCTCCGGCTCGATCCCGAGCTGGTATGCCGAAATGTGTTCGGGACGCCAGCGGCAGAACTTCGAAAGCGTATGTTCAAGAGCTCCCCTGCCCTCCGCGGAAATGCCGAAAATGAGGTCGAGGCTGATATTTGCTATTCCCGCCTCCCTCAGTATATTGAAAGCCTCGGCGGCCTCGGCGTAACCGTGCCGGCGGTTCATCCAGCGCAACACCCCGTCATCCGCCGACTGTACTCCCATGCTGATTCGTCCGACCCCGAGTTCCGACAGCACCTCTACGTAGGATATGCCCTTGGAGACTATGTCGTCGGGGTTGACCTCGACCGTAAATTCCTCGAAAGGGCCGGAATCCAGTGCGTCCGTAATGCGTCTGAACGCCGAAGGAGGCAACACCGATGGCGTGCCTCCCCCGAAATACAAGGTATTTATCCCCGAAGCAGCGGTTATTTCGCCACGGCGCCTGCCGATTTCGCCGCATATCCCGCTGACATAATTCTCAATGACACTCCCGTCACAGCCTCTCGCGGCAAGCTCCGAATAGAAGTCGCAGTAAATGCAGAAACTCCTGCAGAACGGGACGTGTATGTAGACCATCTACCTGAGCAGGAGCTCTGCAGAACCGAGGAGCGACTGCTCCGTATAGGCCTGCACGGTGTAAATGCCTTTCGTGAATGAGGGTATGTTGTTCACGTAGATGCCAAGGTCGATTTCCGAGCCCTGATAGTCGATTTCACGGGACGCCGTGGCTTCAAGCGTTTCTTCCTCGAAAACGAAGGTCGTTCCGTGTCCGTCGGACAGGAGATTTCCGTCAGGGTCGAACACTCTCACGTAAACGCGCACCGGGCCGCGCTGTGCAAGATCGTTCTCCACGAGACTCAGCGATACGAGCAGCCTCACCACCCTGTTGCTTCTGTCCACCACCTTGTCGGCAGAATTGTAGGCCTCCACCCGGATTCCGCGGGCCTTGAGCACAGAACCTGCAAGCACCTGTCCCGTAAGGTCTTCCACCTGCTGCGTCAGTTCCTGGTTTCTCCTGCGGCTCGCTGCGACCTCCCTGCGTGCCGAAGCCGCCTCTGCGGTAAGCTGCTGGTTCAGGGTATTGAGCGAATCTATCTGGACAATGTAACCCTTCATTATGGTTCTCAGGGTTCCGAGCTCCTTCTCGTACTGGCGCATCTTGGCGCGGTTGGTAGCCTCCGTAAGCTTCACACGCTCAATCAACTGGGCAATCTCCTCGCGTGAAGAGTCGAGCTGGTAGTTGATAACATCGTATTCGGTGGTAAGGTCGGCATAATCATTCTGGAGGGCTATCAACTGTTCCGTAAGGTCTGCCTTCTCCACATTGAGCTGGTTCACGAGCCTTCCCTTGTCAAACAGGACGTATGCAAGTGCGACGGCCAGGACGGCCGCTACCGCAATCATGATATTCATTACGGTCCTCAGGCCATTGTTGGCCTTCTTCTCGGACTCCTTTCTCTCAAGTTTCTCAAGCGGGTCTTCCCTTTCCATAATTATCGAGTTTTACGTGTGCAATGCACAAAAATAACAAAAAATGCCAATTTTGCACCCTCCCTTCTTTTTGACAGATATTGTCCGCATCAGGAATTACCGTGCACACTGAATGCGGAGTGAGGCTTGCTACGACTATGCCGGGGTGCTGCAGGCCCCGCCGGTTCCTCCTGACCCTTTGCGCATACCATAGTGCCGCATTATATAAAAAGCGGGCGACCCAATTTGGACCGCCCGTCTCTTGGATTGGCTTGATAGCCAAATTACAACGCTTTCACTGCCTTCCCTCCATTCACAAACGGAACAGACTTTGAGCTGCTCTTGACTGAAGCGGAAGCAGCATCAGTCTTGGTAAGGGTAGAAGGGAGGTAGGCACCTTCAGACTCCCAATACATATAATAACCGCTATAAACATTCGGTGAAGTTATTGAGAGGATATATTGCATGCTGATGACATCATAGTAGTTATAATCTGACAGCAGAAGATTACCACCGGTCATTTCGGCATTTTCCGGACTTGTCATCGTCATGGTAGCTATATCATAGCTTCCTGAGCTGGATGAAGGAGTAACAATAGTTTCGGCTCCATTCGAGATAACCGTGCCCAAAAGCCAGACAGTGCCGCTTAAAGTAACGTCAGCCTCTTCGTAATAATAAGTATTCGTGCCAAAATTAACCGTCGAGAAAACCAGAACGTCATTAGTCGAATCATAAGTTGCAGTAAAATCAGTACTGCCACTTGAGTCAAATCCGAGATCGGTAAGATCCGGAGTGTCACCATATCCAAACTGCCATCCGCTGACGTTATAGCTTACACCATTGATTCTTTCTGATATCTGGAAGGTTGTTGACGTACCATATTCATCCGTCACGGTCCAAGTTCCAAGGTAATCAGAATATGTTGCCGGATAAGGCAAGGCCTGCTGAACTACTGTAAATTCCACATCCTTCGCATAGGGATAGCTCAGAGTCACGACCTCGCTCTTCGTACTGTAGTCAGTATTCTCATTTACCGTCAGAGTAACTACGGAATTATCACTGTCCACGGTGGCGGTCACTACTCCGCTACCATCTGTATAAACAGTCACCACTTCACCGTCCAAGGCATTCGTCACACTATATCTGACAGTCGTCGTTCCGGCTTCATAAGATACGCTGACTTGCTCCGAATAAACAGTTATCACCGGAACCACCTGGGTTACCGTGAAGCTCACGTCTTCAGCCTCTGAATAACTCAGAGTCACAGTTGCGCTCCTGTCCTCTCCGGTATCATTTGCGGACATAGTCAGCGTAACAACATCAGATCCAACCTCAGCGCTCAGCCAGTCTGCACTCACGCTGACAGTAAGAGAACCGCTCGATGTAGCATTGGCCACGCTGACGTCGATACTCAGAGTGGTCGTAACCGCGCTTACGGTAACCGTACCTGACGCAACTTCCGAACCAACTTCTATCTCAGGAGTTCCGCCCTCCTCTGTCGTTGTTTCTTCCTTTGTACAAGCACCCGCCGCGAACAGCACCACTGCCGCGGACATCAAAAACAGCTTAAAAGATTTCATTTTTTATTTTTTTAAAAAGTGTTCCTGCTAACCAAATATCGTTAGTGCCCCAAACAGCCGCGGAAATTTAACGCATTTCAATGAGAAAACAAGAGTTTTCGCAAAAAATGTTGCGTTCTTAACGCTTTCGTTTGACCCGCATCTTTAACGGTTGCGGGCAGGCGCCTGTTTTTAATTAATTGACCTACTTTCCGTTAAAGGTTTTGTTAAATATTGTTCGCGGCTTCGGGGCAATATATGGCCGTGAAGCATGAGACTGCCGGCAAGTACGTCCGGGAACGCAGAGCCGCATTACGCGGCGAAGCAGTTCAGAATCCCCGAAGGGGGTCGAAACTCAACAAGGGAGGGCAGGGCAGGAGCGGGCGGAAGGCGATTGGCTTCACTTCAAGGGAGAGAAGTAATCAGACGAGGCGGCCCGGACAGAGGAGCTTGTCGGTCTATCCCGGAGCTTGAGCCCCTCCGCAGATTTGGTGCTCAGCGACAAAATGCCGAAAAAGATTTGGTGGATATTGACAATTTGCCGGAATAAATTTGGTGGAGATGTTTGGCGGGTGTATATTCGCAGATAGATATAAAGTTAATTGACGATAGAATGATTTATTTTAAACGTAAGATTTACAATACTATGCTCAAGTGGAAAACTGAGCGTAAGGGTGAGACTGCATTGCTGATACAAGGTGCCAGGCGTATCGGGAAATCCACCATTGCGGAAGAATTCGCCCGCAATGAATATAAGTCCTACATATTAATTGACTTTTCGAAAGCCTCAAAGGAGGTAAGCGACTTATTTAACGACATTTCCGACTTGAACTACCTGTTTCTCAGGTTACAGTTCCTCTATCAGGTACAACTGCATGAAAGGGAGTCGGTAATTATTTTCGATGAAGTTCAGTTGCAACCTCTTGCCAGACAGGCGATCAAGCATTTAGTAAAAGATCATCGCTATGACTACATTGAGACCGGCTCTCTAATTTCAGTTCGTTCAAGAAGCCAGAATATTCTGATCCCGAGCGAGGAAACAAAAGTGGACATGTATCCGATGGACTATGAAGAATTCAGATGGGCACTTGGAGATACTGCTACAGTCCCTCTGTTACAGACTGCGTTCGAGAAGAAAATGCCTTTGGGCGATGTAGTTCATCGCAAACTCATGAGGGATTTCCGTTTGTATATGCTTGTCGGGGGAATGCCGCAGGCCGTATCAGCATATATCAAAACAAACAATTTTACAGCCGTTGACGAGGCAAAGCGGGACATAATAGCGCTTTATGAGGAAGATTTCGGAAAGATCGACAATTCAGGAAGAGCCAAGGCATTATACGACTCCATTCCGGCTCAGCTCAGTAGAAACGCTATGCGCTATCAAGTAGGCAGGGCGATTGAAGACGAAAGGGTGGAAAGAGTAATAAATATCGTGAAAGAGATGGAGGATTCCATGACGGTTAATGTGGTATATCATTCTGATGATCCGAATGTTGGACTGGCATTGACAAAGAACGAGGAGTATTTCAAAATGTACACGTCTGATACAGGCTTGTTTGTAACGCTTGCATTCAAGGACAGGGATATTACCGAAAATGTCATTTACGATAAATTGCTGAATGATAAGCTCAGCACCAATCTGGGATATGTTTATGAAAATGTCATAGCTCAAATGCTGAGGGCAAGAGGAAAGAATCTGTTCTATCATACTATCCCATACGCTGAAGGAAAGAAGTATTATGAAATAGACTTTGTCATACCGGACAAGCACAAGATATCGCCCATAGAAGCAAAGTCATCGGGATACAAGAGTCACAGGTCGCTGGACGAGTTCTGTGCCAAATTCTCAGACCGCGTAATGAACAGGTATCTGATTTACACCAAGGACTATAGAAAAGAAAATGGAGTCGAGTATCTTCCGGTATATATGACGATGTTTTTGTAATTCAGTCGGGAATATACTTGCCGCTTGACTTTGCCGCCATTTTTATTCAAATAAAACTCCGTACTGCACAAAATACATACTATTTTATGCAGTACGGAATCTATAAAGCGCAGCGGGGACGAATTATCCCCTTCCCTTGCGGCGATTGATTTCAATTTTCAGCATCCGCAGTTCCCTGCCGGTTTGTCCGGCTACCGAGGTGTTTTCTTCCGCCCGGCGGATAAGGTAGGGCAACACGTCCCGAACCTTGGCGTAGGGCACATACTTGGTCACGTTAAAGCCCTCGTGGGCGAGGTTGAAAGAGATGTTGTCGCTCATCCCCAACAACTGGG
>CAZMTY010000010.1:0-46235 GCA_964569595.1 uncultured Muribaculaceae bacterium | reverse complement strand
TTCTTTTCGGCGGCGTTCAGTATCGAAGTTTGAATTCTTTCGGCTTGTTTAATGTGCTCCATTTGTGGACTTATTGTAAGTAAACTGCCAAATTTACAATTTTCCACGAAATATGCATAAGCAGGCCTCGAGTTTCCCGAGGACGCCTGGTATTGGTTACAGTCATGCTCCGCAGACATCTGTAGCGATTATCTTCCGCCCCCTGCCATGGGATTTCGCTCCTGCACGGTGCCTACAGCTTGTCGGTGAGGATGATATGATTTCCGAGGCGCTTGCTGAAGAAGCGGTCGAAATCCTCCCCGCAGTCGAAGCGGAAAGAAATCTGGGTGCGGCAACGCTGGGGTATCCTGGTATTGGCGGTCACAGTTCCGCTGATTCTGAACATCCTGTCCAATCGGCTGCCTCCTATCTTTATTATGCTGTACCTGCCCGTGGGAAGTATGCCGGCGACGCCGACTCCTGTTCCTGATTCGAAATGTGTGGTCAGGGTGTAGGATTCAGTCATTCCCAATGGCACGGTGCAATGGGCGAAATCTACGCTGAGCTTGCTCCTGTCGGAGGCTGAAGGATTGGCCATGAACGGGGCCTTGCCTGTCCGGGCGTACACTGTCATCATGGTCCACAATGCCGGAATGTCGCCCTCGCAGCCGGAAATTATGCCGTCATCGTTGAGTCTGGAAAGCGCAAGGCAGGAAGTGGTGCGGCAGGAGTCGAGCAGGTCGAAGCATCTGATGGTCAGGGCGGTAAGTTCGTAGCGGGACACGAGTGCCCTTATGGCCTTCTCCATGTTCGCGGCATCCGTCTCGCGTGATTCTCCCAAGGTATCCCCTGCGATAATCTCATATTCGTCAATGAGTTCGTCTATGTCTATGTTGATGAAGGCCGTACCGAATTCCGAACTCACCGCATCCAAGTCGACATTTGACGCAATTAGCCAGGGAGAGGCATCTCCTATCAGTCCCACAACGCTGTTTCTGAGATAGTTGCGTGTCTTTTCGTCGTAGATGTCCCCGAAACTGTCAACGGGAAGCCCGGGAAGCTCCACGGAGTCCTTCCGCTCCTCGTGTATTGATTCCGGGTTGACGTTTATGAGCTTGTGCCTTATTCCCTTCTGTTCGAGGTAAGATGCAATCTCGAAGCTCGCCGCCAGGGAATTGTGATAGCCGTCGCTTAGCAGGGTGACCGGGGCGCTGATGCGGTCGAGTTTCTCCCGGAACATTTCCTCCGTGCCGCCCGTGGCTATGAAAAATACATTGTCTTCAGAAGGGTATTCGTCTTCAGACGAGTCGATTATGCTCAGGTTCCCGGATGCTGGGAGTCCGTAGTCAGAAAGAAAGGCGGAATCTTCAAGTTTGTCGAAAAGACTCTTGCGGCAGGATAGTACGCTGTTGCTGTCATGCAGGGGCGATGCAAATACGATGAGATTCATGGCAGGTGGTTTAGTTGACGTAGTGTGCAAAGATAAGCAAAAACACTATCTTTGAGACAAATAGAACTTTATGAAAGTTAGTCTGTTTCAGCAGGATCTGGTCTGGGGAGACGTTGGATGCAATTTAAAGTGCTCGGATGTGCTTTTGCGTCAGGCCCCGCAGTCGGATTTGTATATTTTCCCCGAGATGTTCACCACAGGATTCGCCACGCCGGACGATGCGCTGACGGAGACGGAGCCTTCGGAGGGCCTGGCATGGATGCGCAAAGCCTCTGCCGCGAGCGGGGGAGCGGTGTGCGGCAGCATAGCCCTGAGGCCGGAGAACGGGCGGAAATGCGTCAACCGTATGTTTTTCGTGACACCCGACGGAGAATACAGGGTGTACGACAAGCGCCACCTGTTCAGCTATGGAGGCGAGGGTCGTCATTACATGCCCGGGACGGAGAGGGTGGTTGTGGACTACTGCGGCGTGCGTTTTCTGCTTGCGGTGTGCTTCGACCTGCGCTTCCCTGTATGGCTGCGCAACAGGAGGGATTACGATGTGCTGGTAGTGGCGGCAAACTGGCCGGATGCCCGCCGGGCCGCATGGGAGACCCTGATACGCGCACGGGCCATTGAAAATCAGTGTTATGTTCTGGCTGTCAACAGGACAGGCAGGGACCCGGGTTCCACATACAGCGGAGGTACATGCGTTATCGGTCCCGGAGGAAACCTGATAGCCTCTGTGCCCGACGGGGAACAGGGCTGCTGCACGGCGGAACTCGATGTGGAAATCCTGACCAAGTTCCGTGGCAGTTTCCCCGTCCTCGACAGCGCGGACGACTTTGTCCTGCTTTGAATTTCAATCACAGGGCAGGTCCGCCGTCAGTTTTGGCGGGCAAGTTCGTCTCAGAACAGATAAATGGCGTAATCGTCTATAGCGTCGGACCCGTCGCCTGTCGTGCGGGGCAGATATTCCAAGGTACTGACCCTTTGGACGGAGCCCATGTCGATGACAAGCAGATGCGGGGCGGGAGCGCCGGCAGTTGTGCTCCACCACGTGGATTCCTGCAGGTCGAAAGCCTTGTCGCCGCTATGGTTCCCGTTCTCCATATCCTCGCTGTCGGCATATTTCACCTGCCAGTCCTCGCGGGCAATACGATTCCCGTCGGGGTCGAGAGCATAGATTTCCGCGATGCTCACCTTCTCGCCCGCTCCGCTGCATTGTATCGCAAGATAGCGCCCCTCCGCGATGGAGGTGAAGTTTATGCTCTGCCATTGTCTGAGCGCCGGCAGCCTGCCTGACGCGGCCGGGGTGGCGGAATTGAGGTCCGGCCTGTCTCCGGGCCTGTTGTGGCGTCCGCTTTCTTCAAGATTCAACCTGTCAAGTTCGGGACTGCCCTTTCCGCAGACCGCAGCCTCATCCGGACCCGCCACATCGAGGACTATGATTTCATTTTCACCCTCGCGCAGCCAGCATCCGGGTACATAGAGGGTCTGTTGGGGACCTATGCTCCAGAAACGTCCTATGGGATAGCCGTTCACGTAGACCTGCCCCTTGCCCCAGCTCTCCATGTCGATGAAAGTGTCTCCAGTTTTCTTGAGATTGAAACGGCCGCGGTAATATCCTGCACCGGAATCGAGAACCGCATCCCCGCTCCCCTCATATTCAAAGGCCCTCAGCGCGTCCTCATATCCGTCAGGAATCCTCAGCATTTCCCAGTCGCGGAGTTCCCGGCTGAACTCGTGGCCGTCAATCGTGGCATTCAGGCTGACTTCTCCGGTCAGGCCCTTGAAATCCTTGATTGCCCGGCCGAAATTGATACGTCCCATACCTTCGACCACTATGCTAAGGACATCTCCCTGCCGGGTCGGCGGCAGGACAAGCGTAGTTTCGTTGAGTACACGATCGGTCTTGCCCGTGTACTTGCCATTGATGTAGACCATGGCGTAATCATGTGCCCCCTCCAGACAGAGTACGCTGCCTTCGGGACATTCCGGCAGGGCGGAGGAGTAGACGGCAGTGCCCCAGCCCATGTCCATCTCCTCAAAAGTCAGGGCCTTGCGTGCGCTGAAGCTGCTGTCCGCCCCGAATACGAGAGGGACATATTCGTCGAGGGTGAAACGGGGAATTTCAATGATTTTTGCCGGACTGTCAGGAACGCGCGGCAGGGGAGTGTCGGAATATTTCTGCAGGACCTCCCTCAGCAGATAGTATTTCTCCGTAGGCTGGCCATACTCGTTGACAGGCGCATCGTAGTCGTATGAAGTTACGTCCGGGGCGAATCCGGGAGAGTTGGCTCCAGCCCAATGGCCGAATGAGGTGCCGCCGTGGGTCATATAGAGGGAGAAGGATATGCCTTTGGAGAGCATCTCGTCTATTCCGGCAGCCATTGCCTCACCGGGCCGGGTCTCGTGTGCCGCCCCCCATTTGTCGAACCAGCCGCTCCAGAATTCGGAGCACATAAGCGGGGAATCGGGCCTGAGTTCCCTCAGACGGCGGAACTGCGCATCTATGTCGGAACCCGTGCCGAAATTCATCGTCCACACGAGGTCATCGAGTCCGTTCAGGGTGAAATTGCTGGCCCAGTCGCACTGGAAGAGGGTCACGTCGTTGAATCCGCTGCGCCTGAGAATGTCGCGTATCCCGGCCACATATTCCTTGTCAGCACCGTAGGAGCCGTATTCGTTCTCGACCTGAACCATTATTATCGGGCCTCCGTTGGCTATGGTCAGCGGCGCGAGCCGGGTCCCGACCTGCCGCATGAACAGCTCCACCCTTTCCATGAACCAGGGGTCGGACTCACGCAGCCTGATATCCTTCTTCTTGAGCAGCCACCAGGGCAGACCGCCCATCTCCCATTCCGCACAGACATAGGGGCCCGGCCGCACGATTACGTACATATCGTTCTCCTGGGCGAGACGGCAGAAGGCTGCCAGGTCGTTCTGTCCGCTGAAGTCAAATTCCCCCTCGCGCTGTTCGTGGATATTCCAGAATACGTAAAGGCATATTGTGTTCATTCCGAGCGCTTTGCACATCTGTATCCTGTGCTCCCAGTATTCCCTCGGGATGCGCGGATAGTGAAGTTCGGCAGCCTTGATGACGAAGGGTTCGCCGTTTAGCAGAAAGTAGCCGTCACCGGCGGTGAAAGTCCCCCTGACCGAACTCTTTCCGTCGCTGGCCTGGATAACGCTATCACACGCTTTTCCGGCGGGGTTCTGGATTGAACTTGCGGCCGGGCTGTATGTGCCTGTTGCGGCGGATGTCAGTACGGGAAGGGACAGGGCAAAAAGAAGAATTGGCAGTTTTATCATGATATATAAGGCTTCGTTTCGTGGTCAGGCTCGAGGAATCATCACAATATACACAAAAACAGGAAAAAGGGCCGAATCCCAAAATCGGAATCCGGCCCTTTTCATATCCCGCCACAACGGAAGTTCCGGCAGGAATCATGAAAATTAGTCAACTACAATGGGCTTGTACTTGGGCACGAGGGCCTTCATGATTATCCATGCGAGCACGTAGGCAACGCCACAGGCGCAGAACATGATGAAATATCCGCCCTCCTTGCCTTCGAAACCGAGGAAGGTGAACGCGGAACCGAGGGCCTCGGTCTTGGTGAAAAGCATACCTGCGCCCTTCTGGATGAAGAAGGAACCTATACCTCCGGCCATGCCGCCTATGCCGGTAACCGTAGCCACCGCACTCTTGGGGAACATGTCACCTATGGTGCTGAACAGGTTGGCTGACCATGCCTGATGTCCTGCACCGGCCAGACCGATGAAGATTGCGGGCCACCATGCGGAATGCACTCCCATAGGCTGGGCAAACAGCGCGAACACGGGGAAGAATGCGAACATGAGCATGGCGAGCATACGTCCGTTATAGGGATTCATCTGTTTTTTCTCAACGAAAATCTTGGGCAGGTAGCCTCCGAAAATCGAGAGTACGGTCACGATGGCATAAAGTGCTGTAATCAGGATTACACCCATGGTCGATGAGGAGGTGTAGCCGAACTGGTCGGAGAAGTAAGCGGGCGCCCAGAAAAGGAAGAACCACCATACGCCGTCAGTGAAAAGTTTGCCGACAACGAAGGACCAGGTCTGCTTGTAGGTGAAGCACTTCCACAGGGAAATCTGTTTGCCCTCGGACTCCTTCGCTGCAGCTGCCTTGGCCGCCTCTTCCTCGGTGTCGTCCTGGCGTATGTATGCGAGCTCGGCCTCATTGACTCTCTTGCTCTTCTCGGGCTTGTTGTACATGAACACCCAGAAGCCCATCCAGATATATCCTATGGCACCGATGATGAGGAATGCCATTTCCCATCCGCCTCCGATGCCCTGGTTCTTGAAGAACTGTGCGATAAGGGGGATGGTGGCAGGGGCGATGAGTGCTCCTACCGATGCTCCGGAATTGAAGATGGAAGTCGCGAATGCGCGGTCTTTCTTGGGGAAGTATTCGGCTGTGGTCTTGATTGCTGCAGGGAAGTTTCCTGCCTCACCGAGGGCAAGCACTGCACGGGCGGCTATGAACAGCCATACGCTCGTGGTTGAAATTACCAGGGCGGCAGCGGTTCCGTTTTGCACCGCCTGCATGGCCTGGACGGACTCGTAGCCTAAAAGGTGGCAGGTGGCCCAGCCGCACACAGCATGGAGGCAGGCGCCTGTTGACCATACTCCTATGGCCCAGAGATATCCCTTCTTCGTCCCCATCCAGTCCACGAATTTTCCGGCGAAGAGCATGCATACTGCATAGACGATAGAGAAAAGAGCTGTGATAGTACCGTAGTCATTGTCAGTCCAATGGAACTCGGGGGCAATGAAGTCCTTCCATGTGAGGGACAGTACCTGGCGGTCGAGGTAGTTGACGGTAGTGGCCACGAAGAGCAGGACTACCATCCACCAGCGCCAGTTTGTCATCAGTTTTTTCTGAGTACTCATGTGTTATTGTTTAACGTGTTTTACAATATCCGTAGCCTCCTTGCAGAGGGCGGTTATTGCGGCCCAGTCACCTGCCGCAATCATATCCTTGGGGAAGAGGTTGGACCCCATGCCCACACAGGTTACTCCGGCCTTGAACCAGGTTTCAAGGTTGCTCCTTTCAGGCTTCACGCCGCCGGTTACCATTATCTGGCTCCAGGGCATGGGTCCGCGGAGGTCCTTGACGAAGGCAGGTCCGAGTACATCGCCGGGGAATACCTTGCATACATCGCATCCGGCTTCCTGTGCCGTGCTGATTTCGGTTACGGAGCCGCAACCTGGGCAGTAGGGGATGAGCCTGCGGTTGCACACCGGTGCTATGGCGGGGTTGAAGACGGGTCCCACCACGAAATTGGCTCCGAGCTGGATGTAGAGGGCTGCGGTGCCCGGGTCGACAACAGAGCCCACGCCCATAATCATTCCCGGCAGTTCGCTGTTGGCGTATTTCACGAGTTCCGCAAATACCTCTTGGGCGAAATCCCCGCGGTTGGTGAACTCGAATGCGCGTATACCCCCGTCATAGCAGGCTTTCAGCACGTTTTTACTGATATTGACGTCGCCGTTGTAGAAAACGGGGACGATTCCGGTCTCCTTGAAGGTCTGGAGTACCTGAAGTTTGGTGTATTTTGCCATAGTGTCTTGTTTTCCGTATTGTCGGGGCCACGTGCCTACCTTGAAACTCGTCCGGAGCCGTCGCCTTTCATGAGATTCTCCACTTCGGCCACGGTGACCTGGTTGAAGTCGCCGAAAATGGTGTGCTTGAGGCATGAAGCCGCAACCGCGAAGTTCAGGGCCTTCTGGTCGTCATCGGTATAGGTCAGCAGGCCGTAGATGAGTCCGCCCATGAACGAATCGCCTCCGCCTACGCGATCGACGATGTGGGTTATATCGTAACGCGGTGACTGATAGAGAGTCTTGCCATCCCACAGGACTCCGCCCCAGGTGTTGTGGTTGGCGTTGATGGAACCGCGGAGGGTGATTATCACCTTCCTGGCTCTGGGGAATTTCTTCATCAGCTGTTCGCCCACGCTCTGGAAACGCTTCTGGTCGATTTCTCCGCCGGTGGCAGTCACATCGAAGCCCTCGGGCTTGATTCCGAATACCTTGTCGGCATCTTCCTCATTGCCGAGAATCACGTCACAGCCCTCTACGAGAGCGGGCATGACTTCAGAGGCGGTCTTGCCGTATTTCCACAGGTTCTTGCGGTAGTTGAGGTCACAGGAAACCGTGATACCCAGACGGTTGGCTGCCTTCACGGCCTCGAGGCATACGTCGGCGGCACCCTGACTGACAGCGGGGGTGATGCCCGTCCAGTGGAACCAGTCAGCCCCTTCGAATACCTTCTCCCAGTCGATTTCTCCGGGCTGTATTGTGGCTATTGACGAATTGGCCCTGTCGTACACGACTTTGCTGGGACGTGCTACGGCGCCGGTCTCAAGGAAATAAATTCCGATGCGTTCGCCTCCGTAGACGATGGAAGAGGTATCCACCCCGTATGAACGGAGATCGTTGACACATGCTCTCGCTATGTCGTTCTTGGGGAGTCTGGTGACGAATTTCACGTCAATGCCGTAGTTGGCGAGAGAAACTGCCACATTTGCTTCGCCTCCGCCGAAAGTGGCGTCATACTGTTTTGCCTGGCTGAATCTCAGGTATCCAGGCGTTGAAAGACGGAGCATAATCTCTCCGAAAGTGATTACTTTAGGCATAGGATTAAGATTTTATTACAACTCACAAATGTACTAAAAAACTTTATAATATAAGTTCTTTTGTTCTTGTGCGCAAATTGCTGCAACGGTCGGCGTCAATTCCCCGTTTTTTTCAGGACGAGGGCCGCAATATGGCTCTGCGTCAAAATATTAAGGCGGTCACGGAAGAAAATGGTATATTTGGCCGCGTATGGGCAGATATATTCTGGCTCTCGATCAGGGCACAGGCAGCTCCAGAGCCATCATTTTCGATGAATACGGCAAGACCGTTTCTTGTTTCAGGAAGGAAACCACAATGCTCTTCCCGCGTCAGGGCTGGGTGGAGCAGAATGCAGTCAAAATCTGGCAGTCGGTGAAGGCGGTCATGGCCGAGGCCGCGGCATCGCTTCCCGACGGCGGAATAGAGGCCATAGGCATAGCCAACCAGAGGGAGACCACGATAGTGTGGGACGCTCTTACGGGCAGGCCTATATGCAATGCCATAGTCTGGCAGGACAGGCGCACCGCCGCTTTCTGCGACTCTCTGAAGGAAAGCGGTTACGAGGAAAAGATAAGACTCAAGACGGGACTCATTGCCGATGCGTATTTCAGCGCCACGAAGGTGCACTGGATACTGAACAACGTTCCCGGAGCCAAGTTGAAGGCAAAGCAGGGCCGCCTGCGCTTCGGGACCATGGATTCGTGGCTGGTGTGGAACATGACGGGAGGGAAGGTCCACGTGACCGACGTGACCAATGCCTCCAGAACCATGCTTTTCAATATAAATACCCTCGAATGGGACAGCGAACTGCTCGATTTTTTCGGCATACCCGAGTCCATGATGCCTTCGGTCTGCGATTCCAGCGGAACTGTGGGTGAAACCATGGTCGGCGGCAGGAGCGTGCCCATAGCCGGAATCATAGGCGACCAGCAGGCCTCGCTTTTCGGGCAGCTCTGCGTGGAGGAGGGGTCGCTGAAGAACACCTACGGCACAGGCTGCTTCCTTCTGATGAACTGCGGCGACAAGCCCGTGTTTTCGGAGAACCGCCTGCTTACGACAGTGGCGTGGAAAATAGGCGGGAGGGTGGACTACGCGCTCGAAGGCAGTATTTTCGTGGCAGGGGCTGTGGTGAGATGGTTGCGCGACGGTCTCGGCATTATCAAGGATTCCGCCGAGGTCGAGCGTCTTGCGTCATCCGTTCCGGACAACGGAGGGGTTTATTTCGTCCCGGCAATGTCCGGTCTCGGGGCCCCGTATTGGGACCAGAATGCCCGCGGCACCATAGTAGGACTGACCCAGGGCGTGACGGCAGGGCATATCGCAAGGGCAGCGCTCGAGGGTATAGCGTTCCAGACCCTGGATGTGGTTTCGGCAATGGAGAAGGATGCCGGAATCCTGATTTCCGAACTCAAGGTAGACGGCGGGGCTTCGATGAACGACCTGATGATGCAGTTTCAGGCCGACATCCTGGGTACGGAGGTGATACGTTCTCCGGTCCAGGAAGTTACGGCCCTCGGCGCGGCATACATGGCCGGTCTCGGGGTTGGAATCTGGTCTTCGGTGGAGGAGCTCAAGGATTATTGGGAATCCGGCCGCAGATTCTCTCGCAGGGCTTCGGAAAGGAGCATGGCGGAGGCAAAGGCAGCATGGGCCGCCGCCGTCAGAAAGGCATTGGCCTGAAGTTCTTGAAACTTTCCCGGAAAAGTTTCATATTTGTCGGTTCCAAAACACAGAACCGATGAAACTTTTTCTGATAGACGGTCATGCGCTGATATTCAAGATGTATTATGCCTTTCTGGGCAGACCCATGGTGAATTCCAAGGGAACGGATACATCCATACTTTACGGTTTCATGAAATACCTCCTCGAGATGATAGCGAGGGAGCAGCCCACGTATATGGCCGTGAGTTTCGACCCTCCGGGAGGGACTTTCAGGAACAGGCTTTACCCCGAATACAAGGCCAACAGGGGAGAGACGCCTGAGCTTGTCATCGAGGCTTTGGAGCCGCTCACGGCCATGGTCAGGGCTCTGAACATCCCCGTGCTGATGATTCCGGACTTCGAGGCCGACGATGTCATAGGCTCTGCCGCCAGGCGCTTCGCCGGTGAGGGCTTCGACGTGTACATGGTCACTCCCGACAAGGATTACGGGCAGCTGGTCGGGCCGCATATATGGCAGTACAAGCCGGGAAAATCGGGTTCGGACGACGAGATTTTGGGAGTCGGGGATATTTGCGCCAAATGGAAGATAAGTTCTCCCGCTCAGGTCATAGACATTCTCGCCATTTGCGGCGATGCTTCGGACAATGTGCCAGGAGTTCAGGGGGTCGGGCCCGTCGGTGCGGCAAAATTGCTCGCAAAGTATTCGGATATAGACGGGATATATGCTCATATAGACGAACTTACCAAGAGGCAGCAGGAGATGTTCCGTGCTGCGGAGGACCATATACAGCTGTCGCGGGAACTCGTGACCATAAAGACGGATGTGGAATTGGATGTCAGTGCCGGGGATATGGCCCTCGTGATAGAGTTCTCGGATGAGCTTGCGGGCTTGATGGATGAATTCGAATTTCCGTCGCTGAAGCGCCTGATACAGAAGTTGTCGGGACAGGGTGGCGGAAGCGGCTCAGCGAACGGTTCCCGAGTCGTGGCACCCGAGATAAGGAAACTGACTCCGGCGGAACTGACAGAGGCGGCAGTACAGGCGGGAAAAGTTGCGCTCACCCTCTGTGACGGCGTGCTCTACGCTGCTGCGGGCCAGGCTTGCGCCCAAGGCTCGCCCGCCGACTTCCGCAGCCTGGTCGAAGACAGTTCCGTGACCAAGACCGGCACAGGACTGAAAACCCTGATGAACGCCCTCTCCTCCCTCGGTATGGAATTGCGGGGGCGTCTGGTGGACATAGAACTCATGCACTACCTGCTGAATCCCGAGCGCAGCCACAAATACGAAAGTCTCGTGCGGAGCTATCTGGGCATAGACCTCGAGGCCATGGTTCCCGAACCGGCCGGAGAGGAAAAGTCTGCCAGTGACCTTTTCGACTTCGACGAAACTGTCGCGGAAGCCGACCCGGCCCCGGAGCATGACCTTTCCATGGAAACAGCCCTCATGCTTCCCCTCGCCGAGAGGCTCATGGCCGAAATTGATGCTACCCAAGGTATGCGCCGGCTCTACGACGAAATCGAGGAACCGCTTATCGGGGTGCTTTCGAGGATGGAAATGACAGGGGTAAAGGTAGACCTCGCCTCGCTCAAGGACTATTCCGAGGCTCTGCGCTCCGAAATGCTGGCCAAGGAGGAGGAAGTCCGCGAACTTGCGGGTGACCCTGGCCTCAATGTATCGTCTCCCAAGCAGATAGGAGTGTTGATTTATGAAAGGCTCAAGCTGGACCCCAAGGCCCGCAAGCCCAAGTCCGGCAACTGGCCTACGGATGAAAAGACCCTGCTTGAACTCTCCGACAAGAGTCCTGTCATAGAGTCGATACTCGATTACCGCGGATTGCGCAAACTCCTTTCCACCTACATCGAGCCTTTCGCATCGTATATCTCGCCGGCTGACGGCCGTGTGCATACGACTTTCAACCAGACCCTCACTTCGACCGGCCGCCTGTCTTCGTCGAATCCCAATCTCCAGAACATACCCATAAGGACGGAGCGGGGCAGGGAAATACGCCGCGCCTTCGTACCCGGAATCCCCGGTGCCTGCATGATGTCGGCGGACTATTCACAGATAGAACTCCGTATCATGGCCCATCTCAGCGCCGACAGCCATCTCATAGCCGCGTTCCGTGCCGGCCAGGATGTGCACGCCGCCACAGCCGCGAAAATCTTCGGGATTGGTTTAGACGAAGTTACAGCCGAGCAGAGGCGTATAGCCAAGACGGCCAATTTCGGTATAATGTACGGCATATCTGCCTTCGGACTGAGCCAGAGACTTCATTGTTCCCGTCAGGAGGCCAAGAAGATAATCGACGATTATTTCAATGCCTTCCCCTCCATTCAGAGTTTCATCTCGGGCACGCTCTCGGCTGCCAGGGAGAAGGGCTATGTGGAGACCATGTTCGGCCGTCGGCGCTATCTTCCGGACCTGAACTCGCGCAATGCCGGCGTGCGTTCCGTGGCGGAAAGGAATGCAGTGAATGCTCCCATACAGGGCACGGCTGCGGACATAATAAAGATAGCCATGAACAAAGTGGACCGCAGTCTGCGTGAATCCGGTCTCCAGGCCAGGATGGTCCTGCAGATACACGATGAACTCCTGCTCGAAGTGCCGGAGAATGAACTTGATGCCGTCCGGGAGCTCCTGGTTTCCGCGATGGAGAACGTTATCAGCCTTTCCGTACCCCTGACAGTAGAATGCAATTATGGAAAAAACTGGCTCGAGGCCCATTGACGAACTCGTCAGACGCGCCATCATAGGCGACGGCACCGCGTTTACCGAGCTTTGGGATACCAATATAGAATCGCTGAAAGCCTATCTCGCTTCGACGATAATGAAGCAGTACGACGATTTCTATATCGATGACATCTGCTCCCGCAGTTTCGAGAAGGCCTTCAGGCAGATAGGCACTTACGACCCCGCCCGCAGCAAGTTTTCGACCTGGCTGAAGGCCATAGCCCGGAATACGGCCTTGGACACGTTGGAGGCCGAGGGCAGGAACTACCGCAAGTTCGTTTCCATAGACGAGGGTTCTGCAAGTGTCTCCGTGATAGAAAGCGTGGGCGACGACTCGTCTACTCCTTTGGAGAACATAATCAAGGACGAGGATGAGGAGAAGCTGCTCAAGTGCATAGAGGCCCTGCCGGAACTTTACCGCGACATAGCCCGCAGGCGGCTGGTGGAAGGTATGCCCTACAAGGACATAGCCGAGGAAACCGGGATGGCGCTGAATACGGTCAGGACGAGGATACGCCGGGCCAAGGCATTGATTGATAATATAAAAACTGACGAGGAGGCGGATTTATGAAGGATTATTCCAGACTGACGGAACTCTACCGCGAGTGGAACGCGAAAATCAATGTGATTTCCCGTAAGGATATAGATTCGCTTTACGAACATCATGTCCGGCATTCCCTCGCCATAGCCGAATATCTGAGGCGTTTCTACGGGGACGAAGGCTTTGCTCCAGGGCAGAGTGTGTTGGATGTGGGGACGGGAGGAGGTTTCCCGGGCATACCCCTCGCCATGGAGTTCCCCGAAGTTTCCTTCACCCTCTGCGATTCCATAGGCAAGAAGATAAAGGTGGCTTCAGCCGTGGCTTCGGAATTGGGGCTACAGAACGTGGAATGCGTGAATGCCCGTGCGGAAGACCTTGGCGTGGAGTACGACTGGGTGGTTTCGAGGGCGGTCGCGGCTCTCGACAAGTTCTATCCCTGGGTAGAAGGCAGGTTCAGGCGCAGCATACTCTATCTCAAGGGCGGAGATATAGACAGCGAAATTGGCAGTCTGAGCAGGAAATGCCGCGTGGGAACGGGCAGGATAAGGAGCTGGAGCATACGTGAATGGCTTGAAGACGATTATTTTAATGAAAAATTTGTAATTGAAATCGGAAAAGATTACCTTTGTCCTCCCAAATCCGGAAATTAAAAATAAAGCATAATGAAAAGGACATATCAACCTTCAAACCGCAAGAGAGTCAACAAGCATGGCTTTCGTGAGCGCATGAAAACGGCCAACGGACGCAGGGTACTCGCCGCACGCCGTGCGCACGGACGCAAGAAACTTACAGTTTCATCAGAGGCACGCTACTAAGAGCTGTCTTTGGAACTAACAACCTTCTATCGTCGGTCCCGGGATCGGCGATTTTTCGTTTAATCGGCAGTTTCTTAGTATCTTTGGCGGATACGTAGCGTTATGAACAGCGTTGATGATTTTTCGAGGTTAGAGTTGAGTCTTCCGGCCTGTAGAAACAACTACAGATACTTCAGAGGGCTGTTGAGGCCGTCCACGAAGATGGTGGTATTGGTGAAGGCCAACGCTTATGGTCACGGTGCGGTGGAGTTTGCGTCCATGCTCCAGCAGGAGGGGGCCGATTGTCTTGCCGTGGCATTGCCTGTCGAAGGAATCGAACTCAGACGCAGCGGTATCTCCCTTCCTGTCATAGTCCTGACCTCGGGCACCGACTTTTTCCCCGAGATGATTGAATACCGTCTCGAGCCGGGCATCCCCAATCTCCAGACCCTTGAAGCCCTGTGCAAACTTTTGAGGCAGAGGGGTATGAACTCTTTCCCTGTGCACGTGAAGCTCGATACGGGCATGCACAGGCTTGGTTTTATGAGAAGCGAACTTCCTGAACTTGAGGCTTTTCTGTTGCGGCACCCCGAGGTGAGGGTCCGGTCGCTGTATTCTCATCTTGCGGCTTCGGAGGACCCGGCGCAGGACGCGTTCACGCTCTCGCAGATAAGGATGTTCGAGGAAGATACGAGGCAGCTTGCGGCAGCCTTGGGGTATATGCCCATGAGGCACCTGCTGAATTCCGCCGGGATAGAGCGTTTCCCTGAGTATCAGTACGATATGGTGAGATTGGGCATAGGCATATATGGAATCAGCTCATTGGAGGGCGTTACGCTGGACCCCGTGGCTTCGCTCAAGGTCAAGGTGCTGCAGGTCAAGAAACTCGCGCCGGAAGACGGTGCCATAGGTTACGGACGCCACGGCCACATAGCTCCGGAGGGGACGGAAATAGCGACTATTCCCGTTGGTTATGCCGATGGTATAGACAGGCGTCTCGGATGCGGTGCCGCAAGTTTCAGCGTCAAGGGGCACCGTGCTCCTACCATAGGGAATATCTGCATGGATATGTGCATGTTGGATGTGACCGGTCTGGGGGTTGAGGTGGGCGACACTGTGACGATTTTCGGCAAAGACCCCAGCGTGAGCGAACTTGCGGAAATACTCGGGACCATTCCCTATGAAATCCTGACCTCCGTCCCCAGGAGGATTGAGAGGATATTGGTGAGGAAGTGATTCGCGGCGTTGTCTTGATTGTCTGTAAGAATGCGCCCTCCAACATCCTTTGAGCGCAGATCCTCAAAATAAAATTCTTGTTGAGCCAGGCAAGCATTCGCGAGTATAGTTTGTTGATTCACAGTTAGTTTAATCGCATTTAAGGAGGGGGCTGTTTAATTCAATCAAGGGATTTATACATATTATTGCTAACTTGGGATCTGTCCTTCAACAGCCGTCATCAAGAAATCGACAATAAAACATGGGCAGCAATCGAAAGAGGCCGGGTCACCCCCTTACGATTGGGAAGGCAGGAATGGAAGACATACGGATGAACTTATTTCCCTGAGGGAACTGATATTGTGTACAGTTTGTGTCTAATAAATATTCATTACGAAAATGTTACTCTCTAATTTGAATTTAGCCGCCGGGTTTGCAGAAATTGAAAAGTCTGAGCTCGAGTTAATGGGAACTATTGCGGAAAATACTACGCCAAATTTTTTGCGGGATGATTTGAATCTGCTTGTGATTTTGTCTATAATCATTGCCGTATTTTCATTGTTCTATGCGATAAGGACATATATTGAGCAAAAGAAGACACAGAGTAATACGAAAAAATTGTCTGAAGATGCTCAAAGAAGTCTTTTGAATGATCTGATCAGACATCTGTATCGGAATTTTATCATTTGTAGCACTATCAGGACAAAACTTGATGAGACGTCATGGGAGACATATCCGTCTGATGAACATATAATAAAACTTCAGATACCATTGGAGAATATCCACTTGAATGTTTTTTATGGCAATGATGATGCTTTCATGGCAATGCATGAGCTTTATCTGAATATGAGGAATTATAATGAGGAGACAAACGTGGCAATCCGTCATTTCCGGGATCCGGGGATAGATGTCGAGACTAAGAGAAGGGATCTGGGAACTCTTGAATTCAAGGCATACTACATCGTAGAGAGGATTTTTGAAACAGAGGTCAAAGTCTGGAAGTCGGACAAGCCGGCAGTGGAGAACAGAATGAAGGAGGTTTTCATGGAAGCAGTGATTAAAGGTGGCTCGGCTAAGGACAATCGTTCGGTGGAAGGATATTCCGATAAGTTCAAGCATTTGACTGCAGCTGACATCGAGAATACTTACTTTTTTAAGCTATATGCAAAGGATAAATTGGAAGAATTGGAGAAATTGGAAGAATCTGAAATACCTGCAAAGAAAAAATTGAAAAAGGAAATATCGGATAAATTGGAAGAATTGGTTTCGCACATCAATAAGGCGATCGAGGTCGAGCGTGAGTTAAATTCCCGGGGAGAAGAAAAAATCCACATGATCCGCCGGGTATAACTTTATCATGCTACGTCAAGAGGGTTGCCCTCCTGTAAGTGTTGTGCCTGTGCGTGGTAATATGTTACCGAAAGACTTCCGGGAAGTATGCCCTCTCTTTCCAAGTCCTGAAACCGGTGAAATCCTATAGAATTGAAAACGCCTCTCAAGTATGCTGCCTTGTGGCTCGCCTGAGAGGCTCATTTGCTTTTCTTTGGCAAGGATAGCATTTAGTGGACTGACTGAATCCGATCAGATTTGGTATTTCACAGGTTGTCTGCCTGCAATTATTTCTTGGGTCGCCAAGTATATTTTCAAAAATTTTTCCTCAAATAATCAAGAGTGCCCTTTTCTTACACTCTTATACGATATACTTGCAGTAACGCGAAAGCGCGACGGGGACGGTAGCTGAATAACGGCCGGAAAGCTTGACAAGATTCGCGCAGTAACTGCAGGCCGGAAGCCGAACTTGTTCTGCATGGCCGTGTACTTTTATGTTTTGACGGACAGTGGCGGGAATTAATAATTAAAAATATATAAAAATGATAGCAATTTTTTCTATTGCGCTTGTCGTGGCTATGGTAGCCGTGATTCTGAGCATGAAGAAAATTTCCTCTCTCAACGAAGAGAAGTCGGAACTGGCATCGAAAAATGCCGGTCTCCTCTCGGAAAAGGCTGTGCTTGAGGAGAAACTCAAGTTTCAGGAAGAACATTACAGCAAGCTGGAAGCATTGAGATTAGAACACGAAAAGGCGCTGAATGAGGAGAGGAATGCGACTTTCGAGAGCCAGCGCAAGCAGATGGAGGAGTCAATCAAAGGGCTTATCCACGAAACCCAGGCGGAACTTCGTACAAAGAACGCAACATCCATGCTGGAGTTAATCAAGCCCTTAAAGGATAAATTCGGAGAATTTGACAAGACTGTAAGGGAGAGCATGGAAAAGGACGCTGAGAGGGAGGGCCGGATAAGCGAGATGATAAAAATCCTTTCCGAACAGTCCAAAAGTATAGGTGACGAGGCAAGGAATTTCGCCGATGCGCTGAGCGGCCGCTCCAAACTTCAGGGAAACATGGGGGAAATGATGCTTACCACCATACTTGTGAGGGCCGGCTTGAAGGAAGGGGTGCACTTTGACGCACAGTCAGTTCTGCGCGATGAGAACGGGCACGAAATCAAGAGTGAGAGCGGGTCCACCATGATTCCCGATGTGGTGATTTATTATCCCGACAACACGGAAGTAGTGGTCGATTCCAAGCTCAGTCTTACGGCTTACACCAGGTATTGCGCGGCAAATACTGTGGAAGAGAGGAACAGGTGGGCCAGGGAGCACGTCAAGAGCGTGGAGAACCATGTCGATGAGCTGAAAAAGAAGGATTATGCCTCCTACATACCCGAAGGCAAGAAAAAGACCGACTTCAATATCATGTTCATGCCCATAGAGGGCGCTTTCCAGCTCATGTTAGAGGAGGACCCGGAGCTGTGGCAGCGTGCGAGAGATGCAAAAGTGCTGATAGTTAGTCAGATGAACCTTATAATCGTATTGAATATGATAATGATGACATGGAAGCAGTACGACCAGGAAAAGAATTTAGAGAAGGTCTTTGCCACGGCATCGGAACTCATGAGCCAGCTCAGGGCCTGGATGGAGGCCTTTGTAGATGTGGGGAAATCCCTCGATAAGGCAAAGGATGCATACGATGGTGCAAAGAAGAAACTTTGTGATTCAAGGCAGTCGGTAGTGAAGAAAATAGAAAAATTAGAAGGTCTGAACATAGGGCCGAAACGTCAGGTCAAAGGCGGCGTGCGCATGATAGGAGTCGGGGAGTCGGTAATTCCCAAGGAGTTGGCCGAGTACCGCACGGAAGATTTCCCAAAGGATAGCCCAGATGTCTGACCCTGTCCGTGCCGGGATGAGATTGAATTTCAACACCTCCTCGTTTGAGGGTAAGCAAAAGTCACTTTTGCCCGCAAAATTTAGTAAATTCGGTCCCCTGTAATCACCAGGGTCCTTGACATTTTTGAAATTCGATTTGAGTGACAGGCCGTAGGCCGGGCTCGTCGCCCTCGTTGCCGGATTAGCGGGGACATATCGCCAGCCAATTACGACGGTCGGCTTCCAGGCGCAACTTCAAGGCAGTTATCCCCGAGAGGCACTTGCGATAGATTGAATTTCAAGTCTTTCAAGAACTTATGTGATTTGCCGGACACTTGAAAATATACATGATTGTGTCTGCAAGACTGAAGTGAAGATTTTCAACAAAAACGATTTCAAGAAAAAGAAAAGATAAATGGACGCATTTCTGAAACAGGTGGCCCGGCACTATCTCGGTTCCGGAGAACTCAAGAATCTGTGCTTTATCCTGCCAAACAGACGCTCTTTGGTGTTCTTCCGCAAGTATCTTGGGGAGTGCGTACGTGAAACGGGTTCGCCAGCCATCATGCCCCTGATGTACACTATGAACGACTTCTTCTATACCATTGCCGGAACTAACCCCGCCGACAGGGTCCTGCTGCTCCTCGAACTTCACAGATGCTATAGTGAAGCCGTTAAGGAAGCACGTCACTCCGACGGAGACGCCCCCCTCGGCCTGGATGACTTCATCACGACGGGAGAGGTCATACTTTCCGACTTCAACGACGTGGACAAATATCTTGTGGACCCGAGGAAACTCTTCGCCAATGTGGCGGAATACCGCGAAATGCAGGACAATCTCGAGTATCTGGACGAGACACAGAGGGAGGCCCTGAGTCATTTCGTGAACCTTTTCGGAACTGCGGACAGTGCCCGGCCCGGCCAGTATCAGGACAAGTTTCTAAGGATGTGGAACCTGCTGCTGCCTCTTTACCTGAAGTTCAACGCGGCTCTGGAGTCCGGGGGGACGGCTTACGAGGGTCAGGTATATCGCAGGCTCGCCGACAGGCTCGGGGAGGAAGCGGTCTGCGATGTGGTATCGGAACATTTCCCTTCCACATCCCGGTATATATTCGTGGGGCTGAACGCCCTGAACGAGTGCGAGAAGGTCCTTATGCGCAGGATGCGGGACGCAAGGATAGCCGAATTCTGCTGGGACTACGGCAAGGGCTGGATTAGCGACAGAAGCAACAAATCCTCCGTGTTCATGTCGCGGAATGTAGAGGAGTTCCCCCAGGCTTTCGAGCTTGACCCCGAGGGCTATCCTGCGACGGAATTCAACGTATTGAGCGTCCCCTCAGCCACCGCTCAGGCGAAACAGTTGCCCGAGGTGCTGGGAAAACTGCGTGCCTGCGGAATCGAGACGGCCGTGGTTCTGCCCGACGAGTCTTTGTTGCTGCCCGTGCTCAACTCTATACCCGAAAATATCAGGGATATAAACGTGACCATGGGTTATCCCATGAGTGGCAGCGGTCTCTGGGCGCTGATGAAGGACATAGCCTCCCTGCAGATACACATGAGACAAAGGGAGGACGGGCGCTGGTGCTTCTATCACGAGCAGGTATGGTCGCTGATGTCGAACAGCATATTCCGCAGCCTTTCTTCCGAGGAAGACAGGAAACTCGCCATGGAAATCAAAAAGCAGGCGGAAATTTACGTGGATGAGGAGAAACTGTCAGCGGCGCCGCTCTTCAAAATGATTTTCCGCGGTGCGGCGCCGGGAATTTCCGGGCCGGATGCCGCTGCAATCAGAAGCATACAGGATTACCAGCTATCCGTCATTGACGCGCTTGCACAGGGACTCGCTTCGGGCGGGGATATGGCAATAGAACTGGAATTCGCCAAGGAATACCGCCAGGCCATACTCAGATTGCAGTCTTTCGGACTCGAGATAAGGCCGTCTACATATTTCCGCCTGCTCGATGCCCTCGTAGGCCGCTCATCTGTGCCTTTCAGGGGGGAACCCCTCAACGGACTTCAGATTATGGGACCGCTTGAGACGAGGGCTTTGGATTTCGACAACGTGGTGATACTCAGTTGTAATGAGGGCATATTCCCGAGGCGCAGCGTGAATTCCTCCATAGTGCCGCCGGAACTCAGAAAGGGCTTCGGACTGCCGACCTACGAGTATCAGGACGCCGTCTGGGCCTACTATTTCTATCGCATGATACGCCGGGTCTCCAAGGTGTGGATGCTCTACGATTCACGTACCGAAGGCGTGCGCAACGGTGAGGAGAGCCGCTATATCAAGCAGCTCGAGATGCATTTCGGGGTGAAACTCCGGCGCTACACCGCAAGTCCGCCACTCAGAGTGATCAAGGAAGACGCTGACGAGATAAGGAAAAGCACGGAGGATGTCAGGAAAATACGTGAAATGACCCTGTCCGCATCCTCGCTGCAGGAGTATCTGGACTGTCAGGTCAAGTTCTACTACAGCAGGATACTCGGACTCAGCAGGCAGGATGAAGTGTCCGAAGCCATGGACGCGGGCCAGATGGGGACGATATTCCATGAGGTAATGCGCAGACTATACGAGGGCATGGACGGGGAACTGACGCCGGAAAAGCTCCTCTCCATAGTCCCCGGCAGGGGCATACCCGCGAGAATAAAGGACATGGTGAGGGCTCAGATAAAGAGCGAACTGAAAGTCCCGGCAATCACCGGAAAGAACCTCATTTATGAGGACATGATATGCCGCTATGTTTGCCAGACGGTGCGAAGGGACCTGGACTATATGTGCGGAAGGAATATGGAAAGTCTGCGTATCATCGGTCTCGAGCGCCCTGAACGTATGAGCTTCGCCACGGAAAATGCGGGAGAATTCAAGTTCGTCGCCCGCATCGACCGCATTGACAGTCCGGAGCCGGGGACCCTGCGCATAGTGGATTATAAAACCGGAAAGGTGACTGACGATGATTTCATCATTACGGAAGACAGGGTCGAAAACATAGTGGAGACTGTCTTTGACGAGGCGCTCAAAGATAACGCCAAGCGTCCCAAGATTGCCCTTCAACTCTATCTTTATGACCTGATGGTGTCGCAGAGCTCCGAATTCAGGGACAAAGGCTACACTTTCATCAACTCCATATATCAGACGAACCGTCTTTTCCGGAAAGGAGTGGAGGAGGTTCCGCTGAACGACAGGTTTACGGAACTCATGGGACAGAAGCTTTCCGGACTGCTCACGCGAATGGCAGATATTTCCGTGCCGTTCAGAAGATGCGCCGACAACGGTAAAAACTGTGAATATTGCGATTTCAAGACTATCTGCGGACGATGAAGATACTTAAAGCAAGCGCCGGTTCCGGCAAAACATATCAACTGTCGAAGACCTACCTCGACCTGTTGCTGAAAAGCGACGACCCCTGCAAGTACCGCCACATACTTGCCGTGACCTTTACCAACAAGGCAACCGCGGAGATGAAGGCCAGAATACTCAGAGACCTTTACTCCAGGTCCGGCGGCAATGACGAGGAGTCCCGTGTGGCCAGGAAATACCTCATAAACATTCTCCACGATTACGGAGCCTTTTCCATCAGCACCATAGACAGGTTCTTCCAGCTCGCGCTCAGGTCGTTCTCGAGGGAGATAGGCCAGCTCAACGACTATCAGATAGAACTGGACCGCAAGTCTCTGATACAGGAGGCCATGGACAGGGTGCTCGATTCGCTTGAGGATACGGGGGAGAAAAGAGAGCTCATCGACTGGATTAACCGTAATCTCTCGGAGGAAATAGAGCGGGGGAACAAACCCGGGATAGAAAGCGCCCTGCTGGAAATGGGTGAAAATCTCAAGTCGGAGGAGCACAGGACACTTTCCGAAGAGTATGCCCGGGGGAAAGCCTCCACGGCCCATTCTGCCGAGGACTACAGCAAGGAGCATCTCGCTGGACTGAGGAAGGCCTGTGCTGAAATCAAGGGGAACTTTTTGGCCGAAATAAGGCGCTTCGGAATCGAAAGCGGGGAAGGGGAGACCGTATCCTTTGATAACAGGAAAAGGCTACTGGCCAAGGAGCCGGAACTCAAGGAGATAGTTGACAGGTCCTATAGGGCATATATGACAGCCTGCATAGTGGAGAAACTCATACTGAGTCTCGGAGTCGCAAGGGAGTTCTATCGGGAGTTCGACGAACTGCTCAAGGAGAAGAACGTAATGTGTCTGGATGAGTCGAATACCTTGCTGCGCGACATAATCAACGGCTCCGATACCCCTTTCGTGTATGAAAAGCTCGGGGTACGTTACGAGGACTTTCTCCTTGACGAGTTCCAGGACACTTCCAACATCCAGTACGAGAACTTCAAACCCCTGCTTGCCGAGAGCGAGGGGCACGGGGGCTCGAATCTCATGGTGGGGGACGTGAAGCAGAGCATTTACCGTTTCAGAGATTCCGACTGGAAACTTCTCGCCTTCAAGGTGGAAAGAGACTTCACCAGCCCGCAGGTCGAGGTCCTGGGGAAGAACTGGCGGAGTGCCGAGCGCATAGTACGCTTCAACAATGCTTTCTTTACCATGGCGGCGGAGAAACTCGGACTCGGAGAAATCTATTCCGACGTGAAGCAGGAACCTGTCGACAACAGCGGCAGCGGCCTTGTCAGGGTCACATTTACGGACAGTGACAGTGAAATGGCAGCCGTACTGGAGTCAGTCAGGGCCGCGAGGGAGGCCGGCGCAGGGTGGAGAGATATAGCCATACTCGTCCGAAACGCGGCATACGGCTCAAGGATTGCCGCCGAACTTATAGACCAAAAGATTCCGGTGATTTCCGACGATTCCCTGAGCCTGGATTCATCGCCGCTCGTGCGCAGACTCATTGCCCTGCTCAGGTCATACGAGAATCCCGAGGACGGATTAAGCGCATATCTGGCCGAATCCATGGAAATCACCATCCCTGAATCCTTCCATTCCCTCGTGGACCTTTGTGAATTGCTCTTGCGGGCCATGTATAAGGCAGATCCCGGGATGTTCGAAGGGCAGACTCCTTATATACAGGCTTTTATGGATGACGTGCTTGAATGGTCGGGCCTTTACGGCAGCAACGTGCGCCGCTATCTGAAGCATTGGGAGAATGTCGGCAAAAGCATAAACTCCCCCGAAAATTCGCAGGCCGTAAGAATAATGACCATACACAAATCCAAGGGCCTCGAGTTCCCCTATCTTATTTTCCCCTTTGCGGAGAAGGTGGATCTTTACAAGTCCGATGTACACTGGTGCAGATTGGATGGCGATGCCATAAGTAGTGCGGATTCCGTGATTTCCGGAAAACTTCCCCCCGTCTTTGAGGGAATCTACCCTGTGGAATTGGGCAGCGGGGCCGCAAACAGCTATTTTTCAGAAGCATACGAATCCGAGAAACGCAAGCAGGTGGTCGACAACATGAATATCTTCTATGTTGCGCTGACAAGGGCTGTAAAGGTGCTGCACGTAATTTCTGCTCCTGTTTCCAAGTCTTTCAGGGACAAGCTTGCCAAGGGAAAGGCGGAATACAAGCGTATGCCCGAACTGCTGTACGAATATGTCACGGCAAAGATTGCCGCTCCGGGCCCCATGGAGACCGTCATGGACAATACTGCCGAGGGCAAATGTGATTACTCGATAGGGAAGATGTACGATTTCCGTAAAGATTCCCGTAAAGATTCCGGGACGGACTCCTCACACAGCGCCGGAACACCGTCGGAACAGTCGCCGCAGGACCCTAAGGTACAAACCAAGGAGCGGGAAGATTTTAGCGGAGAATACGTGTCTATAGATATGGCCGGGCGCCTCAGACCGTCGGTAGAGTCCTCTGACTTTTTCAACGGGGAAGACGCCTTCGACTCCCCGAGGCTCAGCGGCATAGTCCTGCATGAGGTTCTTTCAAGGGTCGCCACCCCAGAAGATGTAGCCAAATCCGTTTCGCTCGCAGTGGCGGAAGGCAAGTTGCCCGAGGAAAGCCGTACCCGTATAACTGAAATCCTCACGGCCCGGGTCAAGGCTCACAGGGAATGGTTCCCCGACAAGGACGGGGCGCAGGTCTACAACGAGCGTGCGATTCTGGATGCAAAGGGGAAGGAGCACAGGCCCGACCGCGTGTTGTTCTCCGAAGACGGGGTGGACATAGTAGACTTCAAGTTCGGCAAGGAACAGGAGTCCTACGTTTCCCAGCTCCGCGCCTATGCCGGGCTGTACGGGCAGATGGGCTACAAGGTCAAATCCGCAGTGCTCTGGTATGTCAATGAGGACAGATGCAGATACGTGACGGGAAGCGCTTCATGAGCCCTGCACTTTTAAACATGGAAAAGTATTGAAAATAAGCGGAAGAAAGAAACAAAAGCATGAAAAATCTACTCAAACTTCCGGCCCTTGCGGCCTCGGTCCTCGTCCTTCTTACAGTCTCAGGCGGCGCGGATGCTCTCGCGCAAAGCCCTTACATAGTCGAGGACTTGCACAAGAAAGCTCCTTCAGTGCCGGAATATGTGGTATTTGCCGGTGATACCGTCAGGTTCGAGCGCAGGGATTTTTACGAGCGCATGGACAGGGAACTTGTATCCTTCACCTATATGCACACCAACACCACCATGATGCTCAAGCGTTCCCGGCGCTACTTCTCCATAGTCGAGCCCATACTCCGTGCCCACGGCATACCCGATGATTTCAAATACCTTATGGCCATTGAGAGCAGTCTGGATCCCCGCGCCCTGTCTCCGGCCGGTGCGGCAGGAATGTGGCAGATGATAAAAACCACGGCGCAGGCCCACGGACTCGAAGTCAATGCGGATGTGGACGAGCGCTACAATCTCGAGAAGGAAACGGTCGCTGCCTGCGAGTATTTGCAGGAGGCCTACGGGATGTTCGGAGACTGGCTGACTGTCGCGGCCAGCTACAATCTGGGCCAGAACGGAATAAGCCGGCGCATTGCGAATCAGAGACAGAAGACTGCGCAGGAACTTTGGATGCCGGAGGAGACCATGCGTTACATATTCAGGCTTCTTGCCGTCAAGCTCCTCTTCGAAAACCCCCGGGCCTTCGGTTACGATATTAGTGCATTCGACTTGTATCCCAGGCTGCCGCAGTCCAATACCGTGACCGTCAATACTTCCATTGCCAGTCTCGTGGATTTCGCCGAGGAGAACGGAACTACATACGCCCGGCTAAAGGAGGCCAATCTCTGGCTGCGGAGCGACAAACTCCCCAACAAGTCCGGCAAGACCTATATCATAGTCATCCCCTGAGTTCCTGACCCGTAACCAGCGGGTAGGCTCTTTCCCCTGCCGTATGACCGGGCCTGGCTCAAGCCTGAAACCTGCCCCGAATCCCGGCTGGAGCCCATTACAGCCCCCGGAGGTCGGTGATGAGCCAGTCTTCATTGAGGGTCGAGGTGTCGAAGGTAAAGGTCCGGCGCTCGGCCGATTTTTCGCTGTATTTTACGTTGCTGACCTTGATATTCGTGACCTTGTCCCTGTAGAGCAGGACCTCGGCGAGACCCCCGGCATCCTCGATATAGACCTCGAGCACGTCCGGGTCTATGGTCCAGCGGGTCTTGCCGTCGCAGTATATGCGTATCCCGTTCCCGTCTGCGTAGTAACAGTCGCCTTCGACCACTATACGCCCCTTCAGCTTCACTGGCTGGAAACCTGACAGCGAACATTCGTAGTCAAGGGACACACGGTAGTCCGACGCCTTTTCGAGAAGTTGCTCGAGCTGGCCGTCCTGCCAGTTCTGGGCTGCAAGGCCGAGCGAAAAAACCGTCAGCGCCACTATTGTCAGAAACTTCTTCATACACACAACTGTCTACTTGAGTGATTTGAGTATCTCGTCGAGTTCGTCCAAAGAGGAGACGAGCACCGTTCTGGCCTTGGAGCCTTCCTGCGGACCTACGATTCCCGCATCGTAAAGCTGGTCCATCACGCGGCCCGCCTTCGCAAAGCCCATTCCGAGTTTCCTCTGGAGCTCCGAGGTCGAACCTTTCTGGGACATGACCACGAGTCTGGCCGCTTCCTCGAACCTTTCATCGAGAGTGCCTGCCTTCAGCGAACCGCCGCCCCCGCCGGACCCGCCGCCGTTCTCCTGGTCATCAACCTCGGGCAGGTAGTAGGGAGTATTGTAGCTCTTGCGGTAACCCTGCTGGCCGGCGATGAACTCCGTTATGGCTTCGGTCTCCTCCACGCTGATAAGGCCGCACTGAATGCGCTCGTTTTCTATTCCCGTCGAAAAGAGCATATCTCCGCGTCCTATGAGTTTCTCTGCTCCGGGAGAGTCGAGAATTACCATAGAGTCGTCCTTTGAATAGGTCTTGAATGCCATTCTCATGGGGAAATTACCCTTGATGTCTCCTGAAATCACCTTCACCGAAGGCCTCTGGGTAGCAAGGATTATGTGCAGTCCGGCCGCGCGTCCCTTCTGGGCAAGACGCATGATTGAGGTCATGATACTGTTGCTGGCCTTCTTGACTTCCGGACTCACTCCGGTCGAAGGTGTAAGGTCGGCATACTCGTCTATGATTGTGACGATGTACGGCAGGAATCTGTGGCCATGGTCCGGCCTGAGCCTGCGCTCCTTGTATTTCTCGTTGTACAGGGTAATCTTGTTGACCCCCGCCTTGGCGAGCAGGGCGTAACGCTCATCCATTTCTATACAGAGGGAACGCAGAACCTGTTCGGCGAGCTTGCGGTCCTTGACTATCGCCATATCCCTCTCCTCTTCCTCCGAGCTGGCATGGGGGAGTACGGCCAGATAGTGTTTGTAAAGGCGGCTGTACGCGGTGAATTCCACCGATTTGGGGTCGATGAACACGAATTTCAGTTCCGAAGGGTGCTTGCTGTAAATCAACGAACTCACTATCACGTTGATGCCCACGGATTTTCCCTGCTGGGTCGCACCGGCCACGAGCAGGTGGGGAGCTGCAGTGAGGTCAAAGACCTTGACTTTCTGGGTGATAGTGTAACCTATGGCTATAGGCAATTCGGCCTTGCTTTCGCGGAAACTTGCATCGTTCAGCAGAGACTTCAACGGCACCACCGAGGGGAAATCGTTGGCCACCTCTATCCCCACGGCGTCCGTAAGTGTAACTATGCGGACACCCTTGGCTTTCAGCGACAGGGCCACGTCATCCTGAAGTTTCTTTATTTCCGCTATCTTGACTCCGGGTGCGGGTTTCACCTTGTACAGGGTAACGGTAGGCCCCACCACTGCCTTCACGTCGGAAACCTGAATCTTGAAATTCGCCAGCGCCGCACGTATCTTGTTGTTGTTCCTTGCGAGCTCC
Organism: uncultured Muribaculaceae bacterium; assembly: GCA_964569595.1. Taxonomy (GTDB): domain Bacteria; phylum Bacteroidota; class Bacteroidia; order Bacteroidales; family UBA932; genus Cryptobacteroides. The sequence continues at coordinate 18,735 of CAZMTY010000010.1, read as the reverse complement.
TCCGAAGACACGCTGCGCTTCGACCCGCTGTAATCCATGAGCAGGTCCAAAGAGGGGAATTTGTAGTCGGGAAGTCCGTCGGGCGGGTCGAGCCTGTTGTCTATGGGCTCGAGTTCATCCACGACCTCTTCATCGAGGGTGCTGTCCCTTTCAATCGTAAAGCTTTCGTCCGCATCCGTTTTCCCGTCAGCTTTCCCGCCTGTGCTTGCGGAAGTTTCCCCGTTTCCGGCTGAACGGGCTTTGTCCGTACCATTGCCGAGCGGAACTTCATCCTCTCTTTCAGGCTCGAAATCCACGGTCTTTTCCTCACCGGTGTCGGCATCCTCGTCTTCCTCTGTGTCTTCTTCCCGTACGCGAGGTTTTTTCTTATCCTCTTTTTTCGTCTTGCGGCTCTTTCTTCCTCCGCTCCCCACTCCGGCCAGCCAGTGGTTGAAACGCTTCGACGCGAAGAACAGCAAGGCGGCTATGAGAATGAGTATGAGCAGGCCGGTGACCACGATGCCGAAGAGGTTCTGGGCCCAGTCCACGACCATGCCGCCGCAAAGGCCACCCAAACCTCCGCCGAAAATGTCATTCGCCGAGGCGAGCTTGCTGCACCAGGCCAGAAAGAGGGAGCATACGAATGCACCGAATACGGCAATCAGGGCAGTCTTTATCAGTGACCTGTGCCACCTTCCGAGCAGCAGCCTTATGCTTGCGGCCGCGAGTATGGGCAACAGGGCAAAACTGCCGAGTCCGAATAGTTCGCAAATGAGGAGGTATCCTGTCTTGAAGCCGAGTTTTCCGGCGGCATTGCCCACGGGCATCTCCGCCTGCATGGCCTCGGGGTCGGTCAGCAGACTCATGTCTTCCTTCCAGCTGAACAGGTAGGAGACACATGCTATAAGAATGAAAATCGTCAGCGCGGCAACGGCGAGGCCGGCAATGCGTATGGCTGAAGTCTTTTCATCCTGGTCCCAGTTCTTCAAAAACTTCATTTCTTCTTCCCCGGCCGTCTGTTATTCCTGTACATCCTGTTTTTCTGGATTCCGGGCTGCCCGACATTGATTCCCATTCCGGGGCGCGAGAAATTCGCATCTCCGGAAATCTTGTTCAGGGTGATATATTCGGGAACTCTGAGCCTGTAGTCCGACAACTTCTCTATATCGTTGAATATAGTCTCGTCGGCAACGCTGTCCTTGTTCCATATAAGGTACTGCTGGCGCATGTAGATGGCCAGACAGCGTATCATTTCGTCCTTGGCCTCGCCGTCAGGCACATTGCAAAGAAGGGAAATAATCTTCTCGATATTCCTTCCGTAGTGGCTGGCCTTGATTTTTATGTCTTTCATCGGAACGGGCACGGGGTCGGTGGCGAACTCCTCAGGGACAGGGGCGGGATAAGGCGAATCCACATCGAGGTCAAAATCCGCTATCATGTAGAGGTGGTCCCAGAGTTTGTGTTCGTAGTTCTCCTGGCTGTGGACACCGGGGTTGAGGGATTCCATTACCCTGATTACGGCCCGGGCCTGTTCGTTGCGCCTTTCCCTGTCTGGTATGGCCTTCAGTTTCTCCACCATTTTGAGGACATTACGGCCGTATTCCGGCATCGTGAGCTTCTGCCTGCTGGTGTTGTAATCCAAACCTATGTTAATTCCGTCGTCGTACATAATCTTTCTTGTTTATCAGGACACTGACTTCAAAGATAAGCAATATTTTTCATCTCACTAAGCGGAAACCGTCCGAGGTCCACACATCTTCGGAAGTGATAAGGTAGCCCTCCACCCCGGGCAGCGATTCAATCAGTTCCTTTGCCTTCTGGGGTCCCATCACCATGCAGGCGGTTGCAAGGGCATCGGCTTCGGCGGCGGTCGGAGCCGTTATCGTGGCGCTCAGCAGTTCGTGCTCCACGGGATAGCCGCTGCGGGGGTCGATGATATGTGCGTACTTCTTGCCGTTCTTGATATAGAACTTGCGGTAATTGCCCGAAGTCACTATGCCGTAGCCGCTTCCGTCCGATTGCCAGATTCCGCGCATATCCGCTCCGGGAGTTTCGTTTCCGTCCACGGGATTGTCCACGCCTATGGTCCAGCCCCTGCGGGAAGGGTTCAGCCCCTCGCAATAAATCTCACCTATGTCCACGAGCATGTCGGTAATGCCTATGGAATGAAGGTATGCGGCTATCACGTCACAGGAGTATCCCTGGGCTATTGCGTTGAAATTTAATATTTTGCGCTTTCGCGACAGCTCAAGTGCCTCTGCGACCCGCTCGGGAGAGGGCAGGCTGTCGGTGGTGAAGCCGAAACCCCAGATGTCGAACAGGGGCGCCCCGTACACATCGAAGGCCCCTCCGGTCAGTTCGTGGTATTTGTCAGAGAGTTCCAGCAGTTCGCTGAAATATCTGTCCGGGATTATCTCCTCGCCGGCGTTGTACCTGCACAGCAGGGAGTTGCGGTTGTATCCGGAAATGCTGAAATCTATGTCGTTCAAAAGGGAATCTATGGTATGGGCTATCTCGTTTTCCGGGGTCCTGACACCCTTCATATTGACCCTGACTTCGTAGATGACACTCTGGGCGTAACCGCCGAAACTTACATATCTGTCACGCGCACAGCCACATACGCTTGCGGCCATACACGCGAGCAACAAAAATCTGTCGAAGCGCATATTTAGGCAAAATATTTGCTCAAAGGTAGCGGTTTTTTGCGTAATAATATTCATATTTGTTGACTCAATCTGAAAACGATGAAGTATTCGAGCTTATTTTTCATGCTGTTGTTGGTCGGTTTTTTCGCCCTCTCCTGCAGCGATGATTCAACAACTACAAGGGATTACTTTACAGGTAGCATAACCTTGGAATTTCCCGCTTACGTCAATCCCGGGTATAGCAAAACCTTTGACATAGACACCCTTATGACCCTCACCCGTGACGACGAAGGGACCATAGGTTATTATTTCACGGAGCCTGTGACCGGCAATTACGACACCCTCGTGACGGCGGACGGGGTGATTCAGGAACAATACTATACCTATACGGTATATGATACCCTTGCCAGCCTCACCTTGACCCTCACTGCATTCGCCGAGAGTGACTATTACAGCTCCTCCGGTTCCACGACTTTCACCGTGGTGAAGCCCGGTCTCGACGGCACGGGTTCCATAACCAATTTCAGTATCACCGCTGAAGACAATACTTTCACCGACGACAGGGACGGCAACGTCTACTACTATACCACCGTAGAAAACACGGACTGGATGAGGCAGAATCTCGCCTGGGAGGGAGCCGGAAGGCCCTATGAAGACTGTTCCGCCATGTCCTATATATTCGGGCACTACTATACCTGGAATGAAGCCCAGACGGCCTGCCCTGACGGATGGCGCCTGCCCTCGGACGATGACTGGGCGGTACTTGCGGAGAATTTCGGAACTACCTGGCAAGCCGGCGACCATTTCATGGACTTGTCCGGTGATCTGCGCGAGGACCTGTATTTCAACGGAACCAAGATGTGGGAATACTGGCGCGATGTCAATGTAACCAATGCCGCGGGCCTTTCCGTGATGCCGGTGGGTTACCTGTGGCTGGAGGACGGTGAGCCCAGTTTTGAAGCGATCTATGAATATGCCGCTTTCTGGACCTCGACCGAATATGACAACGAGAGGGGAGTGCTCCGTTATATGTATGAGGATGTGGATGTAGTCTACTTCGGAGCCGTGTCCAAGAGCGAGTTCGGCGCGTCAGTCAGGTGCGTACGAGACAACTGAATTGCCGGATTGGACGAATCGACCGGATTGGACGAAACGTCCGAATCAGCCCAAGCGGCGCTTTTCACGTGGAAACTCATAACGAGGATATTACCTCAAGGGATTTTACAAGGGCCTTGGCGAGCACATCGCAGAGGCCCTTGAGTATTTCAGGGCAGATTCCTGCGGCTTCCGCGGCCACGGTGATGACCGCGCAGAAAATCAGGAATTCCGATATGGGCAGGGCCACGAGGTTGGACACTAAAAAATACACGGGAAAGGACTGGAAGTATATCCAGGCGAGGGGGGCAGTGTACAACTGACATGAGAGCGACAGCGCCGCCGAGGTCCATAACTTCCGCATGACCTTGTCCTCGTTCTCGGGGTACCAGCTCTGCATAATCGGGAAAAGGGTGAATATCGCCAGCATGGCAAGGTAGGACAACTGGAAGCTGACTGACTTTATTATCAGTGGATTGGCGATAAGTTGTATCATCAGTGCGGTGCAGTACACGGCAACGGGACGGCGGCGTCTGCCCGGAAAGAGCCGGGAAATCTCGTTTATGCTTATGAAAAGGAAGGCCCTCACGATGGACGGACCGCTCCCCGTCATTTTCGTGAAGAAAGCCGCGGCTGCTATGATCAGCACAGACTTGGCCACGCTTGCAGTCCGCCCCTTTCCCGTCCAGGCCAGACTCTTGTGCAGTATGCCGTAGATAACGCTCATGTGCAGGCCGGAAAGCGCGAGTATATGCACGGCACCCGAGTCCCTGAAGGCTTTTACCGTCTCCTGCGACAGACCTTGCCGCTGTCCGGTTATCAGCGCCTTTACCAAGGGCCCCGTCTGGCTGTACTCGAAGCTGCAGCCGTCGATGACCCCAAGCAGGTACTGCAGCGCCCTGTCCGTCACTCCTTCGGTCTCCGGCCTGCAGTCTATGCTGATGACAGCCGTGAAAGCGGAACTCATGCCCGCGAGAAAGAACATGGCCATGCACACGGGCCCCCTTTCGCCCTTCCCGCAGTAGATTCCTGCCAGAATAGCGGCTGAAACACAGCACATTGCCGCAATATAAGGCGAAGCCTCCCCAGACGGCAGATATGCCGCCAGTGCCACTCCTGCTGAAAATGGGATTGAAATCGCCACGATGTCCTTCCCTACAACCATTTCAATCAGATTCTTGCGTAAAATACACAATTAATTTTGTAATTTTGCTCGATTTTCGAAAAACCAATTATGATAATTCTTGTAATTAACTGCGGAAGTTCTTCCATCAAGTACCAGCTCCTTGATATGAAGAACGATGATGTGTATGATATTCTGGCAAAAGGTATAGTTGAAAAAATCGGACTCCCTCAGGGAAATGTCATCCACAAGCCCACCGGTAAGGAGCAGTATAACGAGGAAACTCCCGTTCCTGACCACAAGGAGGGTATGAGGATAGTCCTGAATCTGCTTATCGACCCCGTACACGGTGTACTCAACAGCTACGGGGATATTGATGCCGTCGGCCACCGCATCGTGCAGGGCGCCGATTTCTTCTCTGGCAGCACCCTCGTGGATGAGGATGTTCTTCGCAAAATCGAGTTATGCTGCGACTTCGCGCCGCTGCACAATCCCGCGCATCTTCTCGGAATCAGCGCCGTTTCCAACGTGCTTCCCGACATGCCCCAGGTGGTGACTTTCGACACTGCTTTTCACCAGACCATGGAGCCCGAGTCCTACCTCTACGCCCTCCCTTACGAGTATTATACGAAGTATCGCGTACGCCGCTACGGTGCCCACGGAACCTCCCATGCGTATGTGTCGCGCCATGGTGCAAAGTTCGCCGGACTCAATCCTGAGAATTGCAAGGTTATCACCTGCCACCTCGGCAACGGCAGTTCCATCACTGCCGTCAAGAACGGAAAGTGCGTGGATACTTCCATGGGCTTCACTCCCCTCGAGGGTATGATAATGGGAACCCGCTGCGGCAACATAGACGCCGAAATCGTTCCCTATATAATGAAGAAAGAGAATCTCACTCCCGACCAGATGACCGAGATTATGAACAAGAAAAGCGGTTTCCTCGGACTTTCAGGGAAGACTTCCGACCTGCGCGACCTCTTCAAGTATGCTGACGAGGGCGACGAGAGGTCCCAGCTTACTGTGAAGAAACTCGTTCTCGACACGGTAAAGAACGTGGGTTCATACGTTGCCGAGATGAACGGAGTCGACCTCATAGTCTTCACCGCAGGAATAGGGGAGAACAACGCCTGGCTCCGCAGCGAGATCTGCAAGCACTTCTCTTACATGGGCGTAAGGATAGACGAGGAGGCCAACAAGGCCGCACGTTCGAGTGACGCCATCATTTCAGCACCGGATTCCACAGTCAAGGTCGCCATGATTCCCACCAACGAGGAGCTCATGATAGCCAGGGACACGATGCATGTAGTTTCCGCCAAATAACAGATTATTAATACACTGAAAAACTTTATGAACAATTTCATCGTTGAGACTTCTGCCCGCCACGTACATGTTACGCGTGAGACGCTTGACACCCTTTTCGGCAAAGGCTTCGAACTTGAGGTGAAAAAGCCCCTCTCCCAGCCCGGCCAATACGCTTCCAATCAGAAAGTACAGGTAGTCGGACCCAAGTCCAGCCTCATGTGCTCCATTCTGGGCCCTGTCCGTCCCGAGGACCAGGTGGAACTGTCTTTTACGGACGCCCGCAATCTCGGCATCGTGGCTCCGATAAGGGAGAGCAGTGATGTGAAAGGTTCCGCACCCTGCAAGATTATCGGTCCCTGCGGGGAAGTCGAGTTGAAAGAGGGAGTTATCATTGCCCGCAGGCATGTCCACATGACACCTGAGGATGCGGAAGTGTTCGGGGTTGAAAACGGCCAAATTGTGGATGTGGAGATAGAGCAGGATACAGGACGCAGGGTGATTTTCGGAGATACCGTTGTGCGCGTGTCCGACAAGTACGCCCTGGCCATGCATATTGATACGGATGAGGCCAACGCCGCAGCCTGCAGCGGTCCTATCACAGGACATATCGTGGCGAAGTACTGATTCCTGACAAGCACCGGTGCGGAAGTCTTGATTCAAGACTGAGTCGCAAAGTGCTGAAGGCGAAAAGTTTTAAGCCGGGCCTGCCTTAGTCCTGAAACGCCGGTCTGAAAGCGCAGGTTCTGACTGCATAATCAAAGAAACCGGGGAGGGTTACAGTTCATTTCTCGAAAAAACTGAAGTGTACCCTCCCGTAATTTTTTTCCTTTTTGAACAGAGCGTGGCCCGAGAAATCGTGTTTGTCTCCGTGCTCCAGAATAAAATATCCGCCCGGATGAAGTATATCCAATGAAAGGACCTTGTCCGGCAGGCTCTCCAGGCCCTCCAGGGCGTAAGGCGGGTCTGCGAAAATAATGTCGAATTTCTCCTTGCAGACAGGCAGGAAGTCAAAGACATTCGCATGCACCACCCTTACGGTCTCCGTCAGCCCGAGCCTCCTGCTCTCGTTTCGGATAAAAGCGGCATTCTCCCTGTTCATTTCTATGCAATAGAGTTTGCCGGCTCCCCTTGATGCAAATTCGTAGGAGACGGCACCGGTTCCCCCGAAAAGGTCGAGCACCTTCAGTCCGTCGAATTCGTACTCGTTGTCCAGCACGTTGAACAGCCCCTCACGCGCAAAGTCCGTCGTGGGTCTTGCAGAGTAGCCGTCGGGCGGATTGATTGTCCTTCCCTTGAGTTTCCCTCCTATAATTCTCATGGTTTTTCCGGATTAAGATTTAGCAGTCCGGGGAAATGCTTCCCTTCACAGCCCATCATAGATACAAGGCCCCGGCTGTTTCGTTCTTTGTGGATTTACAGGATTTCAACCGCCTTGAAATAACGGTAGAGTGACATGACCTCCGATGTCTGAGGTGCGCTCATCCAGTATATGGTCGAGACTTCCGGATTGATTTGCAGCGACTTCGCGGCGAGGAAGATATAGTATTGGGCTGTGGTGAAATCCTCCGCCTTGTAGGAATTGGCGAGAAGCAGGGTCTTTCCCTGCGCAATGGCTATGCTGATATAGCCGTTATTCAGGCTGCAGAGTATTTTGTTGTATGTCGGACAGGCGGGCAGTCTGGCGAGCATCTCCGCCATTTCCGGCAATACGGAAACGCTGTCCTCATCTACCGAATAAACGAGGACAGCGTCGTATTGTGGGATATCTATGTGTCGTACTATATCACTTTCCTTCAACAGTGCGACCGCTGCAAGGGCCTCACGTTCCCTTCCCGGGTCGAAAAAGCTTGAAGGTACAAGTGTGAACACTACTCCCAGTTTCCTGCGTTGTTGTTAGGAGAAGTCACCGAACCGACCTGAAGGCCTTCATACTTGTTCTGGTTCTTTCTGTCGGCATCGAGGTTGATGCGGAGCTGGTCGTCAAGTCCTGCGAGCAGGGCCTTGTAAGGCATCTTGGCTTCGAAAAGGGGAACGGGAACTCCGGATACCCTTCTTACGGCAGCTTCCATGATAAGGGGTTGTCCGCCGGAGAAAGGAATGGTCTTCAAGGAGTCAATGTTGAAATCCGTGCGGTCCTTGAAGAGGGTGTCCTTGACTGCAATCTTGTTCTCGATGGAGAAAACGAGGTTGTTGTCGCCTGCGAGGTACAATTTGTAGAGATCCTCATTCGTCAGCCTGCGGTTGGCACTCTTGAGCGCTTCGGTGTGAGCAACGGCCGCCGAGTCATCGGGAGAACCTATCTGGAGAACGATGGGCATCTCGCCGGACTCATAGAACATCTTGAGAGAATCGACTGTTGAGGTGAACTTGCCGTAAACGGACTTGTAGGCCACCTGAAGGGTGCGGATATCCTTGAGCCTCTGGATGCCTACAGACTCGCGGTAATTCTTCTGCCTGTCGAAGTTGATGGGCTTCCTGATACTTTGGTAGTTGGCATAGACCAGAGAAGCCACCACCACGAGCAGTATCACCTCAATGATAATCTTGACTGTCTTGTTCATCTTGTTATGTTGGTTTTATTAGTTTCAAACAAGTCGTACAAAGTTATGAAATCGATTTATCAAATGCAATATTATTGCTAATTTTGCGCCTGTTTTTTGGAGTTATGGAAACGCTTGACAAGGCTCTGCTGCACCGTGTAGACACTTTGTTCGGGAATGCCCGAAAGGTGGCGGTGACTGTACATACCCACCCTGACGGGGATGCGCTGGGCAGTGGCGCGGCCATGGTCCGTTACCTTCATTCGCGGGGTTGCGACGCGACTCTCGCAGTGCCTGACCCCTGGCCCGAGAACATAGCTTTCCTGACGGACGGACTCGAAGTCCTTTCGGGTTCAGGGGAGCGGGAAAGGGCGGAAGAACTGATACGGAACTGCGACCTTCTCGTCTGCCTTGACCACAATTCCCCCACCCGTGCGGGCTGCCTTGAGAGCGCGGTGGAGGACAGCGGGGCTTTCAAACTGGTCATTGACCACCACCCTGACCCCGAGTTGCAGAAATATTCCCTCGTTGTCAGCGAACCTGCGGCATCCTCTACCTGCGAACTGCTCTATTTCGTGCTGAGCGGACTTCCGGGCACGGCAGCCGGGGGCGGTCTTCCCGTCGGAGTAGGAACGCCGCTGATGGCGGGAATGCTTACCGACACGAACAACTTCTACAATTCGGTTTCGTCCCGTACCCTCATCATGGCGGCTGCCCTGATGGACTCCGGGGTGGACATGGAGGCCTTGAAAGAGAGGATATTCAACACTTCCCGCGAGCGGCGTTTCCGCGCCATGGGCTACTATATCCATGAAGGGGTGAAGCTGCTGCCGGGCGGAGTGGCCTTCTGTGTGTTTGACAAAATGACAATAGAAAAACTGGGGCTGCGTGACGGGGAGACCGAAGGTTTCGTGAACCTGCCGCTCAGTATATCCGGCGTGAAAATGAGTGTATTCCTGCGTGAAGACGAGGGATATTTCCGGGTGTCGGTGCGTTCCAGGGGCGACTGCCCGGCTTCCGACTTCGCCGCGAGATTTTTTCACGGGGGAGGCCATTTCCATGCTGCGGGAGGCAGACTTTATTTCCCTGAGGACATTGCGCTGCCCTCAGCGGCGGAAGATTATGTGATAAATTCATCGGCGCGATTTTTGTGTGACAGCGCGCCGGCTAAATAGAAAACGATGAAGAAAGTACTTGTGCACATGTTTTTGGGACTCGCGCTGCTTGTTGTGGCAGGCTGTGCGAAAACCACGACGTATTCGGGTATAAGCGCCAAAGAGTATTTTGATGCGTGGATGACCGTGAATTATCCCGAACTGTTGGACAGCCCTACGCCTCTGGGGGCCTATGTAATCGAAGATATACCCGGAACCGGAGCCCTCGTGGGAGATTACGAGAACAGTCCCTATATCAGGGTGGAATATACGTCCTATTCGCTCGACGGAGACGTCACTGCCACTTCCTACAAGACTATGGCGCAGCAAATCGGCACTTACGTGGAGTACAATTACTACGGGCCGAGGATTTGGACCAGGCTAAACAACACCCTCTATGCCGGAGTCGACGAGGCCGTCAGCACGATGTACGAGGGCGGAAGGAAGCTTACCATTATTCCCGGGTGGCTCTTCACTTCGCTAAGGTATGACACCGCGGAGGAGTACATAGCAAACGTTTCCGGTACCAATGCAATCTATGACATAACCGTAATCGACACGATACAGAACATAGTGCAGTGGCAGCTCGACAGCATTGAGGCATATCTCCAGAGGAACTTCCCCGGGACGACACTCGACGATTCCCTCAAATTCGGATTCTACTACATACAGGAAACCGAGCCGGACGACACCACGGCCTTCCCCACGGACAGTTCAATTTATATCAATTATATAGCACGCAGGCTCGACGGCTGGGTCTTCGACACCAACATCCAGGACACTGCGAAACGCTACGGACTTTACAGTTCCTCGACGACGTACGAACCTACACTTATCAACTGGGACGAGGATGACTACACGGCAATGACCATGACTTCGGACGAATCGAGCATGATAGACGGATTCGCCTACTGCCTCTGGAATATGCGCAGCCACGAAAGGGGCACCTGCATTTTCTATTCGTCATTGGGCTACGGGGCCAGCGGTTCCGGCGATGTGGTTCCTGAATTCGCTCCGTTGGTATTCGATATAGAGATAGTGGACGAGGAATAGATTTTCAAGAAAGAAGGAGTTCAGTCAGAAATTTATGGCTTATGGAAATTCAGCCGCTCCCACAGAACTGGGAACGGAAAAAATCGGAAAACTTTTGAAAATGTATGCGGTCCCGGGTATCATAGCCCAGACCGCTGCTTCTTTGTATAATATGGTCGACAGCATTTATGTCGGCCGTATTCCCGGAGTAGGCGCCGATGCAATCAGCGGACTCGCGGTGACTTTCCCCCTCATGAACCTTGCCGCGGCACTGGGAACCCTCGTGGGTGTGGGAGGAATGACCCTGATATCCGTGCTTCTGGGCCAGAAGAACTATGATTCGGCCAAGAAAGTACTCTCCAACGTCTTTACCCTGAACCTGATTATCGGTGCGGTATTCTCCTTTGCGGTCCTGCTTTTCCTGGACCCCATACTCTATTTCTTCGGGGCCAGTGAAAATACCATTGTCTACGCGAGGGACTACATTTCCATAATCATGTACGGTAACGTCGTGACCCATCTGTATCTGGGATTCAACGGACTGATACGCTCGGCCGGACACCCGAAGACGGCGATGGGACTGACTCTGTTCACCGTGATTTCCAACGCGATACTCGACCCCATACTGATTTTCGGATTCAACATGGGAATACGTGGAGCCGCGATTGCCACGGTGTTCTGCCAGCTTGTGGCCCTGATATACGAGTTCAAGTTCTTCGCGGACAAGTCCAGGCTGCTTCATTTCAGCAAGCCTTTCTTCCAGATTGACAGGCGCATTGCCGGGCAGTCGTTCGCCATAGGCATAGGGCCCTTCCTCATGAATGCGGCTGCGTCCATCGTGGCCATGATGATTAACCAGCAGCTCGTGAAGTACGGCAACGACATGGCCATAGGAGCCTACGGCATAGTCAACCGTATAACGACATTCTTCCTCATGATATGTATGGGCTTCAACCAGGGTCTCCAGCCTATAGCAGGTTACAACTACGGAGCAAGGCTCTACAGCAGGGTCAAGAAGGTCTTCAACATGACAGCGAAATGGGAGGTGCTCATAACGATGATATGTTTTCTCGTCTCGATGTTTGTCCCGACAGTGGCCGTAAGCCTCTTTACCAACGACTCCGAGATGATTGACCTTGCATCCAGGGGGCTCAGGATAATGAACCTGGCCATAGGCCTTGTGGGTTTCAACATCGTTTCGGGTAACCTCTTCCAGTGTCTCGGAATGGTCAGGAAGGCGATAATCCTGTCGCTTTCGAGGCAGCTGATATGCCTGCTCCCCTTCGTCTACATCCTGCCTTTATGGTTCGGAGTGAAGGGCGTATGGCTGAGTTTCCCCCTTGCGGACTTTATAAGTTGCATAATGGCGGCAATCTTCATAGCCAGACTTATGCGTAAATTTGACAAGTTGAAAGATGGAGAAGACGCGTCAATACTCGGAAGTACAATCAAATAGCAAAGCGATATGGAAAAGGGAAGACTGATAATCAACATCGGACGCCAGTTCGGCAGCGGCGGCAGGGTCGTGGCCGATGCTTTAGGATCAAAACTGGGAGTTGAAGTCTTTGACAACCAGTTGCTTTTGAAAGCGGCGGAACGCAGCGGCGTGAGTCCCGAGTTTTTCAGGATTAACGACGAGCGCAAGCGTTACCTCAACCTCGGTTTCAGCCACAACGCAATCAACGACGAGGGGCTTTTCAAGATTCAGAGCGACACGATACGTTCTATCGCCGAAAAACAGGACGCAATCTTCGTGGGCCGTGCGGCTGACTATGTGCTCAGGGACTTCAGATGCGTGGATGTGTTCATCTGCGCCCCCGTCGAGGAAAGGAAGAAATTGGTGGCCGGGCGCTCGGGTATCAGTTTGGATGAGGCGGAGAAGCTGATTTACAAGAAAGACCGCACGCGTGAGAACTGGTACAATTTCTTCACCTTCGGCCACTGGGGAGTGGCCTCCAATTATGACCTCTGCATAGACTCCTCGCTTCTCGGCATAGAGGGTACGGCGGATTTCATAATCGACTTTGCCCGGCTTCAGGGCCTGATATAGATTAAGGAACTTGACATTAAAACAAGGGGCGACCTTTTTCCGGTCACCCCATTTTTTATATCGAGAAGTTATGGTAATGCGGTCCGAAGCGTTCGTAGGCCTGCCTGTCCAGCATTTCCCTGTCATCGGGATGGGCTATGCTTGTGAGCAGTTTGGCCCTCTCCTGGAGGCTTCTGCCATAGAGGTCCACGGCGCCGTATTCGGTGACTACCCAGTGGGCATCGGCCCTCGGGGTCACGACTCCCGCTCCGGGATTCAGCTCCGCCACAATCTTGTTCTTGCCCTTGGTCGTGCGTGAGGCGAAGGCTGTGATGCTCTTGCCGCCCCTGGACATGCTCGCTCCCCTTACGAACTCAAGCTGGCCGCCGGTGCCGCTGAATATCCTTGTGCCTATGGAGTCGGCGCAAATCTGACCGGTAATGTCCACTTCGGTGGCGGAATTGATAGCCTTGACATTGTCATTCTGCGAGATGATCCAAGGGTCGTTGGTGTAGCTGATTTCCTTCATCAGCACGGAAGGGTTGTTGTCTATGAAAGAATAGACATCCTGGGAGCCGAGCAGGAAGGAGGCCACGACCTTTCCGTTGTCAATCTTCTTGCAGGAACCGTCAAACACTCCGCTTTTTATGAGTTCCAGCAGGCCGTCCGCAAACATTTCGGTGTGCAGTCCGAGATGGCGGTGGCCCGTGAGCTGGGCCGCAAGGGCGTTGGGGAGGGCACCTATGCCCATCTGAATGCAGTCGCCGTCGTCCACAAGGGCCGCGCAGTTCCTGCCTATCTGCACTTCCACCTCCGACGGGTCGGCGTATCTGGCGGTAACCAGCGGGGCGTCATCCTCTACGAGATAGTCGAATTTGTCCAGGCTCACGAGGTCGCCGAGAGCAAAGGGCACGTTGGGATTGACCACGCCTATGACCAGTCCGGCGCTCTCGACCGCGGCTACCGAGCAGTCAACTGAAGTACCGAGACTTACCATGCCGTCGGCGTTGGGCCGGGAAATGTTGACGAGGGCCGCGCCGAGCTTGATGTGGCCGTTGCGGTAGAGTTTCGCGCTTTCGCCCAAATGTACCGGAAGGTAGTCGGCATATCCGCTGTTGACGTTCTTCCTTACATTGGGACCGATGAAAAATCCCTGTTCGAAGAAGATTCCCTCGTATTTGGGTTCGCTGTAAGGGGCCGGGCCCTCTGTATGGAAGTGGTGGAAATGCAGGTCGGTGATATCGCCTGCATCCGCTCTCCTGCACAAGGCTTCGACCAGGCACATGGGTACACTTGCAACACTGCTGAGATGAATGTGTGAGTGGGATTTGATGTGGCTGACCGCTTCATCTGCGGAGACGTACTTTGTGGTTTTCATTTGATTATTATTAATGCTATTGCTAATTTTGCGCAATTATAAAAAAATAATGCATACCAAAGAAGAAAAGATGGCCGCTTTCGGCCGCTTGCTTGATATAATGGATGAATTGAGGACGCATTGCCCCTGGAATGCCGCTCAGACCATGGAATCCATACGCCCGATGACAGAGGAGGAGGTATATGAACTCAGCGACGCGGTTCTGCGTGACGACCCTTCCGACATATCCAAAGAAATAGGCGACCTTATGTATCACCTCGTGTTCTATTCGAAGATAGGCGAGGAGCAGGGCCGTTTCGACGTTGCGGATGCGATAAACTCGGAGTGCGAGAAGATGGAGTTCCGCCACCCCCACGTGTTCGGCCCGGAAAAGGGCAGGCAGACGAGCGCCGAGGAGATAGCGGACACATGGGAACTCGTGAAATCGCGGGAGAAGGGTGGCAACAAGACTGTGATGTCGGGCATACCCGATTCCATGCCGGCCATGCTCAAGGCCATGTCGATGCAGGAAAAGGCCCGGGGCTGCGGTTTCGACTGGGAAAAAGCGGAAGATGTCTGGGGGAAGGTGGAGGAGGAAACGGAAGAAGTCAGGGAGGTATGCGCAGAGGACAGTGCCCGCACCGAGGAGGAGTTCGGTGATCTGCTCTTCGCGGTAATCAATGCGGCCAGACTTTACGGAGTGGATGCGGAGAAGGCCCTCAACACGGCCTGTACCAAGTTCCGCAGGCGTTTCAGTTACGTTGAGGAAGCTCTGAGGCGCTCCGGCCGCGGATTCGGGGAGTCAAGCCTGGAGGAAATGGATGCCCTTTGGGAGGAAGCCAAGTCAGGAGCGCTGTAGCCCGCCGGGAATCCGACAAATTTGTTAACTTTGAGACCCATAAGTATAAAACCATGCCTGATTACAAGATTAGCGAAGTTACCGACAGGTCAGCCCTGCGCAAATTCGTAAAATTCCCCGACAGACTGTACAAAAACTGCCCCCAGTACGTTCCGGCACTTCATTCGGACCAGTACAAATCCCTGACGAAGTCCCCGTCCCTGGCCTACTGCAAACACAAGCTGTGGATAGTGACGGACGGCAAAAAGGCCGTCGGGCGTATCTGCGCCATAATCAATCCGCGCTATAACGAATTATACAACAAGAAACGCGTACGTTTCGGATGGTTCGACTGCATCGAGGACCTCGAAGTGGCACGTCTGCTCCTCTCAACCGCCGAGGATTGGGCCAGGGCTCAAGGCATGACGGAAATTCACGGCCCCCTCTATTACAATACGCTCGGGAAGCAGGGAATGCTGGTGGAGGGCTACGAGAACATACCTCCCTTCAACTGCCTCTACAACTATTCCTACTACAACGACTTCATGACCTCGCTGGGCTTCGTCAAGGAATGCGACTGGCTGCAATACAAGATGCCGGTGGACAAAGGAGTTCCCGAAAAGACCACCCGCGTGGCCAAGCTCTTGTTGGACAGGTACAAACTTCATTTTGCGGATATAGACAAACTCAAGAAAGACCCTGAACAGGTACACAAGTTTTTCAAGATGTACAACGACAGTTTCTCCGGAGTGGTCTACAACTTCGTGCCTTTCACCGAGGAGGAAATTGCCGAGGAGTCCAAGTCGCTGATAACCTTCGTGTCCAACAAGGTGAGTTGCATGATTATGGACGAGAACGACAATCTCGTGGCCTTCGGAATATCCTTTCCCAGCCTTTCCAAGGCCCTCCAGAAGGCCAAAGGACGCCTGTTCCCCTTCGGCTGGATACACCTGATCAAGGCCCTCAACAATTACGAAGTGACCGACCTGATGGTAAATGGCGCCGTTCCCGAATGGCAGAACAGGGGCATATCCGCGGTTTACTACTGTGAAATGGCCGTAAAGTCCAAGAATGCGGGCAGCCGCTGGGCCATAGCCAATCCCCAGATAGAAACCAACAGTGCAGTCAACATCTGGCACAGCTACGAGCGCGAGCCCTTCATGCGACGCCGCTGCTACATCAAGCCCATTGCCGCCAGGTAACAGTCAAAGACAGGATTCAATATGACAGAGAATAATTTACTGGAAAAGGTCCTCTCATTGCAGGACAAGTTCATTTCGCTTCAGGAGCAGCTTTCCAGTCCGGAAGTGGTTTCGGACATGAAGCGTTTCGTGCAGTTGAACAAGGACTACAAGGAACTGGAACCGATAATCAAGGCCGGCAAGGAGTATGCGAGAATGCTCGAGGAACTTGCTACGGCCAAGGATATACTCGTCAACGAGAAGGATGACGAACTGAGGGAAATGGCGAGGGCCGAGATAGCCGAAATGGAGCCTATGATTCCGGAAAAGGAGAACGAGATAAGGCTGCTGCTGATTCCCGCCGACCCCGACGACGGAAAGAACGCCATAGTCGAAATACGCGGAGGCACGGGAGGCGACGAGGCCGCCATTTTTGCCGGCGACCTCTTCCGCATGTACCAGCATTTCGCGGAATCGCGCGGCTGGAAGGTCGAAGTCACCGACCAGACTCCCGGCACCTCCGGAGGTTTCAAGCAGATAGTTTTCAAGCTGTCTGGAAATGACGGGGTCTACGGGGTGATGAAATACGAGTCGGGCGTCCATCGCGTCCAGCGTGTGCCCCAGACCGAAACCCAGGGCAGGATACAGACTTCCGCGGCCTCGGTGGCGGTCTTCCCCGAGGCGGGCGAGTTCGATGTGGACCTCAACTGGGACGATATCAGGCTCGACCTTTTCTGCTCCTCAGGGCCCGGAGGCCAGGGCGTCAATACCACCTACTCCGCCGTGCGTCTCACGCATAATCCCACGGGACTCGTGGTCCAGTGTCAGGAGGAGCGTTCGCAAATCAAGAACAAGGAAAGGGCCTTCGAGGAACTGCGCACCAGACTTTACAATCTCGAACATCAGAAATACCTCGACGGCATAGCCGCCAAGCGCAAGACCATGGTTTCCACCGGTGACCGCTCGGCGAAGATACGCACATACAATTATCCCCAGGGCCGGGTTACCGACCACCGCATCAACTGGTCAATGTACAATCTCCCCTCATTCATGGACGGGAATATCCAGGAGTGCATAGACCAGCTCCAGATAGCCGAGAATGCGGAGAGATTGAAAGAGGCGGGGGATTAGAATCAGAGCTTCCTGAATGCCAGGCAGGCGTTGTGGCCGCCGAAGCCGAAGGAATTGCTCAGACCGAGGTTCACGTCAGCCTTGACGGCGGTGTTGGGCGTGTAGTCCAGATCGCACTCCGGGTCGACTTCATCGAGATTGATGGTGGGAGGGATTATGCCGTTGTACAGCGCCAGAACTGTGGCTGCGGCCTCTGCTGCCCCCGTTGCCCCGAACATGTGTCCGTGCATGGACTTGGTGCTGCTGATATGGCATTTGTATGCGAAGTCTCCCAGGGCGAGTTTGTATGCGCGGGTCTCTGTGACGTCGTTCAGTGCGGTACCCGTGCCGTGGGCGTTGATGTAGACACGGTCTGAATCCGGGTTGAAGCCGGACTGCTCGAGAGCTAACTTTATGCACTCCGCCTGGGTAGAACCGTCGGGCCTGGGTGCGGTGGCATGGTAGGCGTCGCAGGTGCTTCCGTAGCCCACTATCTCTGCATATATGCGTGCGCCGCGTGCGAGTGCATGTTCGTATTCCTCGAGAATGAGGACAGCCGAACCGTCAGCCATCACGAAACCTCTGCGATTGCGGTTGAACGGCAGTGAGGCACGCTTGGGGTCTTCCGAACGGGTGAGGGCCTTGGCGTTTGCGAAGCTGGCCAGACCCATGGGAATGGTGCAGTGGTCGGAACCTCCGGCGATTATGGCATCGGCATAGCCGTACTTGATTGCCCTGAAGGCCTCGCCTATGGAGTGGGTCGAAGTCGCGCATGCGGTAACTATGTCGACGCAGGAGCCTCTCGCATTGAACTTTATGGCTATCTGTCCGCCTGCCATGTCGCTAATCATGGTGGGGATGAAGTTGGGGGAAATCCACTGGCCGCTGGGGTCTTGGAGGAACTTCTCCACCTCCCTGTGGATGGTTTCAAAACCGCCTATCCCCGAGCCGACGTAGGTCGCAAGGCGCAGGGGCTCGATGTTTTCTCCGGACACGAGACCGGAATCCTTCATCGCCTGGAATGCCGAGGCCATGGCGAATATCGTGAAAGTGTCCTGCTTGCGTACGAAAGGCTTGTCCATGCCGTACTGCAGGGGGTCGAAATTCTTGACAAGTCCGCCGATTTTCACGGGAAGGCCCTCGGTAGGGTATTCGGTTATAGTGTCTATTCCGCACACACCGTTAATCAGATTATTCCAGAATGTGGGGATGTCGTTGCCTATGCAGGAGAGAACTCCAAGGCCAGTAACAACTACTCTTTTTTCCATACGTTTATTATTAACTATGCGGGGCAAATGTACTTAAAAATTTAATATTTTTAAACTTACGGCAATCTTTGTACAACTG
>CAZMTY010000009.1:0-53069 GCA_964569595.1 uncultured Muribaculaceae bacterium | reverse complement strand
TCAACTTGGTTAGCAACAGAAATCTGACGAAAACGGGCTGGCCTCGCAAACGAAGCCAGCCCTGATTTTATGGCCACGAAAAATTTTTATCGGACAGTAATAAGAATACAAAACACCCGACTTTACATTCCGGGTGTAAAATCGGGTGCTGCTTATTTTGAAAACAATGATTTTCGGCTTGTCGCGGTCCCCTCGGGACTTTTGACCACATTTAAAAGTTGTTCTCCTTATCGGTTTTCCGTGTCGGATTCAGGCTGCGGCCCTGGCTTTGTGCTTGTCCGGGTCCTGGAACAATATCGCGAAGAGTATGGCAACTACCAGGGAGTAGCCGGCGAATATGTACCACGCGGTGCTCCAGCTCGGTTCGGCCGCATTGTAGACGAAGTGATTTACCACGAGGCCGGCAGCCCAGGTTCCTATGGAGGCTCCGAGTCCGTTGGTCATCAGCATGAACAGGCCCTGGGCGGACGAGCGCATACCCTTGTCCACGTGCTCATTGACGAAGAGTGAACCTGAAATGTTGAAGAAATCGAAGGCCATACCGTAGACTATGCAGCTGAGTACGAAGAGCCATACGCCGGGACCGGGATTGCCGAGTCCGAAGAAGGCGAAGCGCAGCACCCACGAAAGCATGGCGATGAGCATAACCCGCTTGATTCCGAATTTTTTCATGAACAGGGGGATAAGCAGAATGCAGAGAGTCTCGGATATCTGGCTGAGCGAAATCAGAGCGTTGGCATTGTTGGCCCCCCAGGTATGCGCAAAGACGGGGTCATCCGTGAACGAAGTTATGAAGGTGTTGGCGTAACCGTTGGTAATCTGGAGTGCGGCGCCGAGCAGCATGGAGAAGATGAAGAAAATGGCGAACTGCTTGTCCCCGAACAGCCTGAAGGCATTGAGGCCTGTAGACTCGGCGAAGGATTTCGTCTCCGCCGATGCCGGCTTGCAAGGGCAGTCGGGCAGGGTGAGGGCGTAGGCGCAGAGCACCATGCTGAGGATACCTGACATTAGGAACTGGTTGCAGGTATGCTGGAACTGCACCCCGTCAGCACCCTTTACGAAGTTCACGAAAAGCATGCTGCAGATGAAACCTATGGTCCCGAATACCCTTATGGGAGGGAAATCCTTGACAGGGTCCTTGCCCGCTTTCTCCAATGCGTTGTATGCCACGGAATTGGATATGGCGATAGTGGGCATGAAGAAGGCAATGCTGATTGTGTAGAGGGTGTAGAATGCCCAGAGGCTTATGTCGGGTGCGGCGGTCATGGCGTAGAAACCGGCTGCGAGCATGGAAATTCCGGCGATTCCCTGGCAGAGGGACAGTACTTTCTGGGCCGGAATCCACTTGTCGGCCACTATACCCATGACGGCGGGCATGAATATGGAAACGAATCCCTGGGTCGCGAAAAACAGCCATATCTGCTGGCTGAACCCCGATTTTGCAAGAAAACTTCCCATGGAGGTGAGGTAGGCCCCCCAAACTGCGAACTCCAGGAAGTTCATTATAATCAGTCTCAAACTGATACTGGAATCTTTCATACTTATGAGTCTTTAGTGCCTGGCAAAAATAAAGAATTTGATGGGATTTCACTATCTTTGGAGGATGAAATTTACCCTGACAGCAAAAGACCCGCAGTCCTCTGCGCGCTGTGGAATCCTGGAAACCGGACACGGGACCATTCATACGCCCATTTTCATGCCTGTAGGCACGGTGGGTTCGGTCAAGGGAGTCAGCCACAGAGAGCTCAAGGAGGACATAGGGGCTGAAATCATACTCGGCAACACCTATCACCTGTATCTTCGCCCCGGAACCGATATACTCAGAAAGGCCGGAGGTCTGCACCGTTTCGAATCCTGGGACAGGCCCATTCTTACCGACAGCGGCGGATTCCAGGTCTTTTCGCTCAGCCCTATCAGGAAACTGACCCCCGAGGGCTGCGTCTTCCGCAGCCACATAGACGGTTCCCGCCATATCTTCACCCCCGAGAACAATGTGGACATACAGCGTATAATCGGAGCCGATATAATGATGGTACTCGACGAGTGCTGCCCCGGCGACGCTGACCGTGCCTACGCCCGCAAGAGTCTGGACCTCACCAAGTCATGGCTCGAGAGGTACGCCGCACGCTTCCGCGAGACCGAGCCTCTCTACGGTTACCCGCAGAGCTTCTTCCCCATAGTCCAGGGCTGTGTGTATCCGGATTTGAGGCGGGAGGCAGTCGAGCACGCCGTGCAGTTTGATGCCGACGGTTATGCCATAGGCGGACTTGCGGTGGGGGAACCTATGGAGAAAATGCTTGAAATGCTCGAACTCGTATGCCCCTTGCTGCCGGAAGACAGGCCCCGTTACCTAATGGGTGTTGGCACCCCGGCGAATATTCTCGACGGCATAGAGAGGGGAGTGGATATGTTCGACTGCGTGATGCCTACGAGGAACGGACGCAACGGGATGCTTTTCACCTGGAACGGAATCATGAATATGCGCAACGCCAAATGGGCTGACGACTTTTCGGAAATTGATCCCGACGGATGCTCCCGCATAGACCATATCTATAGCAAGGCGTACCTGCACCATCTCTTTGTGGCGGGGGAAATGTTCGCAGCCATGCTGGCCAGCGAGCACAATCTCGCCTTCTACCTCGACCTTGTGCGTCAGGCGAGGGCCCACATTCAGGCCGGTGACTATTCAGCCTGGAAAGGCAAGGTAATGGAAAAAATCACTTCAAGGATATGAGGCGCCTGTATATCAAGAAGATAGACCTGTATATCGCGAAGACCTTCATTCTGACCTTCTTCGTGGCACTCATACTTATTATAGGTATAGTCATAATTTTCGACATTTCGGAGAAGATTGACTACTTCGTAAAGAACGAGGCTCCGCTCAAAGCCATAATCTTCGACTATTATCTCAACTTCATCCCTTATTTCGTGAACATGTTCTCCCCGCTCTTCGTGTTCATCACGGTGATATTCTTCACTTCGAGGATGGCGGCGAACTCCGAGATAATAGCGATACTTTCCGGGGGTGTGAGCTACAACAGGATGATGGTGCCCTACATGGTCTCGGCCGTGTTCATCGCCCTGCTCTCGCTCGGACTGAACCTGTATATAATTCCGCGCTCCAACGCCACCAGGGTGGAGTTCGAGTCGAAATACATAAAACGACACAATACTTTCAACCTCAGAAATATACATTACCAGATATCTCCCGGGCAGTTCATTTATATCGAGTCTTTCAGCCGCTGGAATTCCACGGCCTACCGTTTCACCATGGAGGATATAGAGGACAACCGTCTCGTGAGAAAGGTAAGTGCGGAAAGCGCGGTATGGGACTCTACGATGGACGGCTGGCATCTGCGCAGGGTATTCACGAGGGAATATTCGGAGGGACTTCAGGACAGGATATGGTACGATGCCCAGATTGACACGGTCATAGCCTTGAAAATCAAGGATTTGTTTAATAACGAGAAGACCGTGGAGACTCTTTCCATAGAACAGCTGAACGAATTGATTGCCACGCAGAAAATGAGGGGGGACGCGAATGTGATGTATGCCCAGATAGAAAAGCACCGACGATGGGCAATGCCGTTTTCCGCATTGATACTCACGATAATAGGCGTGACGCTCTCCGCCAAGAAAAAGCGGGGCGGGATAGGCTGGAATCTGGGAATAGGTATAGCCCTTGCCTTCTCCTACATACTTTTCCTGCGCTTCAGCGAGATGTTTGTCTATACCAACACCCTGCCGCCGGGAATAGCCCTTTGGATTCCCAACCTGCTGTTCACGCTGATAGCGGCCTTCCTCTACCGTTATGCGCCGAAATGATATTGTTCGGGGCTTCGTTCCTGCAATGGCTGCCCTGTGAGTTTCAAAGGCTTGAGGCGGACGGCCCCCGGCAGTTTATTATAAATCCTTCAGAATGAAAGTAAGAATAGTCAACAGGGGTTCAAATCCCCTTCCGGAATATGCCACGGCCCTCGCTTCCGGTATGGATGTCAGGGCTGACAATGAAGAGCCCATAGTCCTCAAACCGCTCGCCAGGGTTCTCGTGCCCACGGGGCTGTATCTTGAGATACCCGAAGCCTGTGAGGTTCAGGTGCGTCCCCGCAGCGGTCTTGCCGCAAAGCATGGAATCACCGTTCTGAATGCCCCGGGAACCATAGATGCGGATTATCGCGGAGAATTGAGGGTGCTGCTCGTCAATCTCGGCGAGTCTGATTTCGTAATCGAGAGGGGGGAACGCATAGCGCAGATAGTCCTGGCGAGGCATGAGAAAATCGAGTGGGAGACGGTGGCTGAACTCAGCTCTACCGACAGGGGAGAGGGAGGATTCGGAAGCACGGGCAGGGTATGAGCACCGAAGAACTTTACGGAATATACTGCAGTTGCGGCTACAGAGTGACTACGGACAGTCGCAGGATCTCGGGAGGCGAGATTTTCTTCGCTCTGAAAGGGGAGAACTTCGACGGCAATGACTATGCGGCGGCGGCCCTGCGCAACGGGGCGGCCTGTGCGGTCGCAGACAGGGCGGGGCTCGGGACGGACCCGCGGCTGATTATAGTGGACGATGCCCTCAAAACCCTTCAGAAGCTCGCGGTATACCACAGAACCCATGTCAGGGAGGGAAGGCTGAAAGTACTCGGCCTGACCGGAACCAACGGAAAGACCACCACCAAGAACCTCATTCGGGCTGTACTTTCGCGAAAATACCGTGTCAGTGCGACTGAGGGCAACCTGAACAACGATATAGGCGTACCCCTCACCCTGCTTTCCATAAGGCCGGATACGGAAATTGCCGTCGTCGAAATGGGGGCCAACCACCCCGACGACATTGCCAGGCTCGTGGAGATATGCCGCCCTGATTGCGGACTCATCACCAATGTGGGCAAGGCACATCTTCAGGGTTTCGGTTCCTTTGAAGGAGTCAAGGCCGCAAAGGGAGCGCTGTACAAGTGGCTCGACGGCCGGCCCGGCTCCATGATATTCATCAACGGGGATGACCCCGACCTGCGTGGGATGTCGGAAAACATAGCCGCGCATTTTTACGACTACGGGCTTTCCTGTGACAGGGTCTCTGTCCTGGAACCGAGCGCCGAAAAGCCGCTGCTGGCACTGCGTCTGTCAGACGGCACGATAGTCAGGACCCGGCTCGCAGGTTCCTACAATGCTCCGAATGTCCTGGCCGCCCTGGCCGTGGGCAGGCGTTTCGGCGTGCCACGGGAGCAGGCCATAGCCGCTGTGGAGGACTTCGTTCCGGACAACATACGCTCCCAGATGGTAAAGACTCGGAGCAATACGGTAATCATGGACGCCTACAATGCCAATCCCTCTTCCATGAAGGCGGCAATAGAGAATTTCACGATGTTTCCCCGGCCGCGGCTCGCCCTGCTCGGAGACATGAAGGAACTCGGTGAGGACTCAGCCGCTGAGCACCGCCTCATCGTGGCCATGCTCAGGGACAAGGATATTCCGGCCATGCTTGTGGGCGGGGAGTTTACCGCCGCAACGGAAGCGCTCGGAGCCGCTTTTCCCTGCTTTCCGAATTCGGAAGAGCTCGCTTCGTATCTGCGTGTGCATCCTGTCAGCGACAGTTTCGTGCTGGTAAAGGGTTCACGCAGTACCGGAATGGAAAAACTGCTCCCGGAACTGTAGTCCCGGGATGCCGGCCTCAGCTCTTCCACCTGTATTGCAGCTTGATCTCCGTCTTCCCGGCCTTTTCGCTGAGATTCCAGGGATATTGTATACATTCCGCCCTGAGCCATAGGCTGTGGTGGCGGCGTATGTGCAGGGCAAGGTAGAGGGAGATGTTCCAGCCCCTTCCGTAAAACGCCGGCACGTTGAAATTTCCGGGAGCATCCTGCTGGTAGACATAAATCCTGTCATCCCAGTAATCTATGCGGAAAAGGCCTCCGCGCAGGAATACGGAATATTTCCCGGTGCCCCGGCCTGCCTGCAGGTACCATAGCCAGGCGAAGTCCCTGCACCACAGTGCATTGTACCTGCCGCCAAGTTTCCAGCCCTCGTATTCTCCTTCCAAATCCGCACGCAGGTCGTTGCGCAGGGTGTAGCTGTCCGAGGGCCGGAGTCGTCCGCTCCAGCGAAGCGCCGGCCTTAGCGTGAACCCCGACAGACTCAGTTCCGGCCGGAAAAGCGCCAGAGCCTTGTACTGGTCCTCGCCCTTGTCATTGCGCCGGGCGGCATCGAAGGTGAAGATGTAGCTGAAGCCTTCTGTCCCTACGGCTATTCCGCTGTAGCTCTTGTATGAAGGATCGTACCACCTCGCCTGGAGCATGTATTTCCGCCCGTACTTCGGAATCCATATCAGGCCTGCAACGCCGCAGGGCGTGCCTTCGTAGCCCGAGCAGAGTTCCCCGAACAGGGAGATGTCCGGTAGTGAGACCCTCCAGTCGAAGGATGCGGCCTGCCCCGTGCCCGTTACACCGAGACTGAGGCGCCGTCCGTGCCAGCTGATATTGCCTACATAGCTGTTGCCGAGGGAATAGCCGCCCGACAGCGTGAACTGTCCGAAATCGAGTTCGCAGGCGGCTCCGAAAAGTTCGGCACTGGCCGAGCCCGTGGTGGAAATGCCGCCGGGATTTCGTCTGAAGGACGCAGATGAGGAATAGCCGCTCAGGCTGAACCCGCTCCATGAGGCCAGACCCTGGCCGAAGCGTGCGGAGAAGTGTCCGAGCACGAGTTTGGACAAATATCTCTTGCCATAGTAGGCGCCGCTGAAGGTCCCGGCCTTGAATTCGGGGTCCGAGTAGGTCGTCCTCGTGGTCCAGCGGAATTCGGCCCTGTCGCCCAGTTCGGCCTCATAGCGCAACCGCACTGTCATATCTTCGCCGTTGCGCAGGGAAGTCCCGGCCGTGGCGCTTTGCCGGAAACGCAGGTTCTCACGGCTTCCCGGGGCGTTGCGGCTTTTCAGGACGACAAAGTGCCTCAGAGCCGCGGCATATTCCGGCGTGAGTCCGTTCACGAGTCCGAGTTCGCTGAAGGAAAGTATGTCTCCGCTCTCCCTTCGGTATTCGTCAATCGAAACTGCCTGGTAGGAAGAAAAAAGACCGGTGGACAAGAGTTTCAACCTGGAGCAGAGATTGAGGTCAAGGGGCCGCTGCGCCAGACTTTCGTAGCGTACAAGTTCGTCTTCGTCCAATTCTTCGAGGCAGGATGCCCCGGTCAGAAGCAATACGGCATCTTCGAAACTGATGCTGATGGCGCCTGCGGGCCTTTCGTCCTGCCCGTCCGAAATGATTGCACTGCGTGTCTGTTCCTCGGGAAGGGGGCTTGCCGCCCCTGTGGAGTCCTGCCGGCAGGGCAGAAGTGTCGCCGGCAGGAGCGATAATAGTAGAAGTCCTGTCATAGTTCTCGTTTTTGGTCATTCCAAAAGTAAAAATAATTCTTAAATTTGGGCCTTCCAGTTTTCACCTTATGAACGATACCATAGTTCTTCACGGAAAGACCTTCAGGCCTTATATATGTCACGAGCGCTTGATGGAAGCCATTGACAGGCTCGCTGAGAGGATCAATTCGGATTACAGCGGGGGCGAGGACATTCCCCTTTTTCTTTGTGTACTCAACGGGGCCATTCCTTTCACGGGAGAGATGCTGCAGCGCCTCAATTTCAACTGTGAACTCGTTTCCATCAAGATGTCATCCTATCAGGGTACCAAATCCACGGGTACGGTGCTGACCATGCTCGGCTTGACGGCGGACGTAAAGGGAAGGCGTGTAATCATCTGTGAGGATATAGTCGATACCGGGAATACGGTGGAGGCCCTGAAGGAACTGCTTCTGTCGAAAGGGGCTTCGGACGTGAGAATATGCACTATGCTCTTCAAGCCGGAAGTTTATACGAAACACGAGACTATTGATTACGTGGGTATCGAAATCCCCAATGTTTTCGTCGTCGGCTTCGGTCTGGACTTCGACGAGTTGGGCAGGAACAACAGGGACATTTACGCATTGGCGGAGGGAGACTCCGAGTGAAACCAATAAAACAGGATAACTTGATATGAAGTATTACATTCTTTTTGGCCCTCCGGGGGCCGGCAAAGGCACCCATGCGGGGGCGGTATCTGAAAAGTACAATCTCAAACACATTTCCACGGGTGAGCTTCTCCGCGCGGAAATTGCTGCCGGGACGATTCTCGGAAAGGAAGCCAAGTCACTGATAGATGCGGGCGAGCTCGTACCCGATGAGGTGGTCGAGGGCATGATAGAGTCGGCATTTGACAAATATACCGACTATGACGGCATACTCCTGGACGGATTTCCCCGCAATCTCACCCAGGCAGAGGACCTTGACAAGATTCTTGAGAAGCGCGGCAGCACTGTGACAGCAGTCATTTCCCTGATGATTTCAGACGAGATGATACGCAAGAGGATAGCCGGCCGTGCCGTTATCGAAGGCCGTGCAGACGATGCTTCGGAGGAGACTATCAGCAACCGCATCCGTACCTACCACAATCAGACGGAACCGCTGATAGAATATTACAAGAAGGCCGGCAAGTACTACGAGTGCTGCTGTGACCACGGCGACATAAGCGAGAACCGTGAGCGCGTGCTGAAACTCGTGGAAAGCATAGGGGAATAGTCTCGCCTGACTTTTCCAAATAAAAAGAGAATCGGTTGCAATTTTTCATATTGCAACCGATTTCGTCATAAGGCGTTACCGTCGCCGGTACTACATTTCCAGGGCCAGCAGTTCGGCCATTGCAAGCGCATGCTGCAACTTGGCCTGCAGTGCCAGTTCTTTGGCGCTATAGTAATAGCCCAACTCGGTGATATAGTCCAGCAGTGAAATTTGTCCGGCATCAAGAGCCGTCCTGAGTTCGTCCAGCCCGTCGTCGGAGTTCATGGCCAGTTCGTAGGATGCCGCCGAGGAAGCGAGGGCGAGAACCTTGGCATACAGTGCCTCCGCGGAAGTCCTGAACTCTATAAGTGCCTGCTGTTCCGCCGTTCTTGCGGCCTCGAGCTCCTTTTTCGCCCCTGAAATCTTTTTGGAAGACGACCAGAGCGGCAGACTCAGTCCCAAGGATACTCCGCGGAATTCGCTTCCGGGAACGATTTCGGCCATATATCCTATTGAAAGGCTGGGCAAAGCCTCGCTTCTGGCCAATTTCAGCTGCAGTTCGCTGAGCGAACTGGCGGAGCGCACGTAATTCAGGGCGCTGTTCTTTTCGGCTGCCTCGTCCAACCATTCGTCAAAACTGTCCGGCAGCAGCGGCAGACTCATATCGGTGGCGGCAATGTTTATTTCCAGTCCTCCGTTCATGGTTTTCAGCTCGGCCAGCAAGGCATCGCGTTCCACCGTCATAAGATCGAGCTGTCCCTGTGCCTCCGCGAGGCTTACGGCGGCTTTCCTGTAGTCTATCACGGAAAATTCCCCCTTCTCGAATCCGGAACGGTAGGACTGTTCCACGGAAGCGGCATTCTCCGCCCTCAGCCTGTACTCCTCGATCAGAGCGTTGCGGTAGACTATTTCGCAGATAAGTTTTCGGGCTGCGGTCACTATCTCACGCCTTGAGCTCCTGTATTCGAGTTCGAGCAATTCGTTCTGCGTGAATGCACTCTTTCTGCGCCTGCCGCTCAGCGCTCCGAAGTCGAAACTCTGGCTCAGCGAGAAATCATATCTGCGCACGTTGTCGGTACCGAAAAGGTAGGCGAATTCCAAATCGGGGTCGGGCAGTGCCGAGACCGAAAGATTGGCATCGGCCGCAGCCTCGTTCCGTCCTGCAATGGCCTGCAGACCGAGGTTATTCCCGGCAATTTCGTCAAGCAGTGCTTCCAGTTCCTGTTCTCCGATTCTCCCGCCGTTCGTGACGGAAGATTCGGCCCCGTCACTCTGCGTGGCGGCATGGAGAGAAATGGCGCAGAAAAGAGCTGCGCTAAGAAACACGTATTTCATCTTTGTCCTCCTTTTTACTGAAAATGTCGTAAACTATGGGGATTATGAAGGAATTCAGCAGGGTGGAGCTGAGCAGTCCTCCGAGTATGACCTTGGCCATGGGGCTCTGGATTTCGTTGCCGGGAAGTTCCCCGCCGAGCGCCAGGGGAATGAGTGCCAGGGCGGATGTAAGGGCGGTCATAAGTATGGGGTTGAGCCTGTCGAGCGAACCTGTCATGACGGCCTCCCGCACGCTCATCCCGTGATGATGTCTGAGGTCATTGTAACGGTCGATAAGCAGCATTCCGTTGCGGGTGGCTATTCCAAAGAGCGAAATGAAGCCTATTATCACCGGGATAGAGAAGACCCCGTCTCCGAGGAAGACCATCAGCACCCCTCCTATCAGTGCCAGCGGCAGGTCAATCAGCACTATGGCCGATTGCTTGAAGCTGCGGAACTGATTGTAGAGCAGGAGGTATATCACGAGTATCGCCAGTATGGACAGAACGGTCAGCATACGGGATGCACTTTGGGCGCTCTCGAACTGGCCCCCGAATTCCAGGTGATAGCCTTCGGGCAGTGTGACCTTTTCCGATATGGCCTCCTGCATGGCATCCACCGCACCCTGGAGGTCGCCGCCGGTGATGTTTGCGGACACCACTATCTTGCGCTGGGCATTCTCTCTGTTGATAGTGTTGGGACCGGTGGTGGATCGTATCTCGGCAACCATGTCGAGAGGTACCTTGCCGTAGGGAGTATCTATGGTCATATCCCTTATGCCCTCTATGCTGTTCCTGTAGTCGCCGCCGGCCTTCACGGTCAGGTCGAACACGCTTCCGCCTTCATACACCTGGGACACGGCCAGTCCCCCTAGGCAGACTTCCACGTATTCCACGAATTCCGACATGCTGATGCCGTAGCGGGCGAGCATCTCCCTCCGCGGGACTATGGCGAGTTCGGGACGTTGAATCTGCTGCTCCACGTTCAGGTCGGCCAGACCTTCGATGTCGGAAACTGCATTTTTTATATCATTTCCTATGTTGAAGAGGGTGTTCAGATCATCGCCGAAAATCTTTACGGCTATGGCGGCCTGGGTTCCCGAGAGCATCGCGTCTATGCGGTGGGAGATGGGCTGTCCGATTTCCACATTCACTCCCGGAAGAGTGCCGAGTTTTTCCCTGAGCTCGGCTATAATCTCGTTCTTGGACCTGCCTCCGAACTCGAAGGGGGCTTCCATTTCCGAACTGTTGACCCCGAGAGCGTGTTCGTCAAGTTCCGCGCGTCCCGTCTTTCTCGCCACCGTCGTTATCTCGGGGACGGAGAGTATCAGTTCCTCGGCCCTTCGCCCTATTTTGTCGCTTTCTTCGAGCGAGACGCCCGGCAGCGTGCTCACGTTGATTGTGAACGAGCCTTCATTGAACGGGGGCAGGAAGCTCGAGCCGAAGCCGAGAGCGATGATTATGGCAGCCACGAGGGCCGCTCCGGATATGCAGAGGACGGCTTTCTTGTGCTTGAGAGCCCCTGTAAGGGCCTTGTCGTACCACTTTTTGAGCCAGCGGGTCACCGGGGATTCCTTGCTTGTGAACCTGGTCGCACCGGTATTCTTGAGCAGGTAACTGCAGAGTACGGGGGTGAGGGTCAGAGCCACGAGCGTGGAGGCGAAAAGCGAGACTATGAACGCGACTCCGAGGGGAACGAGCATCCTTCCTTCAATTCCCGAAAGGAAGAAGATGGGGAAGAAGCTGACAACTATTATGAGGGTCGAGTTCAGTATGGGCATACGCACCTCCTTCGAGGCCTCGAATACCACGTCCAGCACCCGCTTTCTCTCCTTTTCCGGCTTCTTGCGGTTTTCCCTGAGCCGCTTGAACACATTGTCCACGTCCACTATCGCATCGTCCACGAGCGAGCCTATGGCTATGGCCATTCCTCCTATGCTCATAGTGTTGATAGTCAGACCGGTAATCCTGAGCACTATGATGGTTATCAGCAGCGACAGGGGAATGGTGACGAGGGAGATGAGAGTGGTCCTCACGTTCATCAGGAAGAGGAAGAGTACCAGAATCACGAACAGGGCGCCTTCGATCAGGGCGCTCCGTATATTGCCTATGGACGCA
Source organism: uncultured Muribaculaceae bacterium (assembly GCA_964569595.1). GTDB lineage: Bacteria > Bacteroidota > Bacteroidia > Bacteroidales > UBA932 > Cryptobacteroides. Next base: position 41,063 of record CAZMTY010000009.1, on the reverse strand, counting down.
TCGATGAAGTTGCTCTGGCGGAAGATGTCTGTCTTGACGTTGATGTCGCCGGGAAGGGTGAGTCCGATTTCAGCCATTTTCGCGTCGAGGGCATCGGTCAGGTCGTTGGTCGAGACTCCCGGCTGTTTGGTCACGGTAAGGAGGACGGCGGGCCGGCCTTCCACAGATGCCGTTCCGGTCCTCGGCTCCTGAGCTCCGGTACGCACATCTGCTATGTCCCCGAGGGTCACGGGCATCCCGCTTTCGGAAAGCTTCACCACCGCGAGGGCTATTTCTTCGGCCTTGGTGGTCGCGGTCATGCCCCGGATTATGTATTCGTTGGAGTATTCGTAAAGCACGCCTCCCGATGCGTTTCGGTTCATGTCTTCGGTAGCTGCAAGCACCTCGTCCAGACTGACTCCATAATGGCGCATCCTGTCGGTGTCGAGCAGTATCTGGTATTGTTTCACGTCGCCCCCGAGTACGGTCACCTGGGCGACCCCGCCTATGGAAAGGAGCTGGGGCCTGATAGTCCAGTCAGCTATGGTGCGCAGTTCCTCAAGGGAGGTGGGACCGTCGGAAGTGAGGCCTATTATCAGCACTTCTCCGAGTATGGACGACTGGGGGCCGAGCGTGGGCGTACCTGCGGTCGAGGGCAGCTGGTCACCCAGTGTCGCGAGTTTCTCTGAAACTATCTGCCTGTCAAGGTAGATGTCGGTGCCCCAATCAAATTCCACCCAGACCACAGAGAAGCCGGTAGTGGAGGATGAACGCACGCGCCTGACGCCGGTAGCACCGTTTACTGCGGTCTCGATGGGGAAGGTTACGGTCTTTTCCACTTCCTCCGGCGCCATGCCCTGGGCCTCGGTCATGATTACCACCGTGGGGGCGTTGAGGTCGGGGAACACGTCGACCTCCATGGTCTGCATGATGTAGATGCCGGCGAACGCCAGTATTGCCGCTGACGCCAGGATGAACAGCCTGTTGTTCAGCGCAAAAGCTATTATTTTGTTCAGCATGGCATCAATGGTTATGGGTGTGACCGGGTATCACGGATGCGGCCGAGAGCTTCACCTGATAGGCTCCCTCCACGACCACGTCCTCGCCGCCCACGAGTCCGGAAAGTATTTCGGCCTCGGACCCGTTGCGCCCTCCTACGCTTACAGCCTGCTTCTTGTAGCATTCCTCATCGAGCTTCACGTACACGAAGAACTCGCCCTGCTCCTCGGTAAGGGCGGATTCGGGAACGCTTATGACATTCTCCCCGGGCTCCGTGAGCAGCCAGACTTCCACTATTGAGCCGGGCAGCAGCCCATGAACATTGTCGAACTCGTAGCTGACGGGGATATAGGCCGAGCCGGGAAGGAGGCTGTTGCCGCTGGCAGAGGGGCGTCCGCCGAGGGTGTGGACTTCATCGCTGTCGTGCAACTTGAAGTTGATACCCCGCAGCTTGTCGCGCAGGGAGGCGTATTTCACCGGCAGGTCGGCAACTAACCTGAGTCGCCCGTCCGAAAATACGGAAGCCACGGCTTCGCCCGCATTTACATACGAGCCTTCTTCCTTGAGTATGCCGCCCAGCCTTCCCGAGAGGGGAGAGTTCAGGCTGACACCGCCTGCACCGCCTTCGGAACTTATGCCTTCCCAGGCGTTGAGTGCAGTTCTGTACTCGGCTTCTATGGCGTTGAACTCCCGTTCCGAAATAATTTTGTCCTCAAGAAGGAGTTTGGCCCTTTCATATTCTTTTTTCGCGGTCTCGTAGGCTATCGTCGCCCGAGTCACGGCATCGCCTTCGCCCATTCCGGCTGCGGATACCCGTGCTATGGTCTCTCCTTTGGATACGAAGCGTCCTTCCGCCGGGGTGCCGCCTGCCCAGGAGAGTATGCCGGAAGTCCTTGCGCTGATGACTGCTGAAGCGCCGCCGGCGGCTTCAATTTTCCCGGAACTGCGTATGGCGGAACTGAAGGGTCCGGGTTCTATGGTCGCGGTCCTGACCCCGGCCTCGCGTGCTCTTTCGGGGGAAAGGACTATCTCCGCCACTTCGCTCTCGTTCTCGCGTCCATGGGCGTGGTCGTGGTCATGGTCATGATCGTCGTGGTCGAGCTGCTCGTGGTTATGGCCGTCGTGCTTATGTCCCCCGCCGTTGCCACAGGCCGAAAATGCCAGCGGGCACAACACTGCCATAAGAATGTATATCTTTTTCATCTGTAGGTTTCTTTCAGTTGGTTTAATCTATTGTTGCAGGATGGCAGGCTGCCTTGGTGTGCTTATGAGCCACCCCCTTACGGTATGCACTGTCAGGCGCTTTCCCGCAAGGCTTTGCGCATTCAGACCGTAGCCGGCGGGGCGCGTGATCCGCAACTGAAGAAAGAGTCGGATGTGATTGCAGAGAAAAGGGGGTTGCAGTCAATGCTCTCGGGCCGCGAGTCGGGGCGGCCGGGTATGATGCAGGGCTCGGGGTCGATGAACACGGACAGCGATGCCGCAAAATCTTCCTCATGCTGGGAAAGGTAGGTGTTGAGCAGCTCGCAATTCAGGATTTTGTGGAGATGGGCCTCGATTGAACTGCAATGATGACAGTGCGGAATCGCCGAATGCAGGAGCACGACGACGAATGCAACGGCGCAGAGTGCGCATATTCCCTTTCTTCTGTCCACGGAGGCCGAAGTTAGGAAAAATCATTTGCAACTCAGGTGCATAGTCGTCGGGAAATACCCGCTTCGGGGATTGGATATATTTTCGTATATTGGTCCGATTGGTTGAAATAATTACCGGCGCACATGAGCAGCAGATTTACGGAAAACCATGTCGGGAAGTCCATGTCGGAACTTATTTCGGGAAATCCCGGCGAATCAGAATTCTGTCAGGCGGCAAGAGAGGCGGACAGGGAAGAGGACGGATAATCATGTCATGGGTGCAGGTATCGCAGGCTTCGTCAAGGCGGCAGATGCGACGGTGGACCAGGGAGTTGTATAAGCGCAAATGAATTTATGAATTTCGGGCAGGACTACACCAGACTCATGGCCAGGAGAATAAGCAGGATTCTCCTGATCTGCAACAATTACGACAGTTTCTCCCTGGAGGAGGACGGGCATGTGGAAGAGCGTATTACCCAGGATTATTCCGAGCTCAACCTCAGCAATCCTCCTTCTATAGACAGGGTGGAATCCACCCTCGAAGCCTTGGAGAAACTGCAGGGTGAAAGCGGGCGGTACAACTTGATAATCACCATGTTCAATGTAGGGGAACTCGATGTGTTCGAATTTTCAAGACGGGCCAAGGAAATCGCTCCCCAGACACCGATTGTGCTCCTGTCCTCATATTCCAAGGTCATCTACAACCTTATAGCCCGCCACGACAAGCCCCACATAGACTATGTGTTCAGCTGGAACAATAGCAGCGACCTTATCATCGCGATAATCAAGCTCTTGGAGGACAGAATGAACGCAGAGCACGACGTGCTGGAGATGGGGGTGCGTGTGGTTATGCTGGTGGAGGATTCGGTGCGTTATTATTCGGCCTACCTGCCCCTTCTCTACAAGTTGGTCCTTCAGCAGAACGACATTTCCGCAAGCGAGGCCCTGAACGAGGAACACCGTATTCTGCACAAGCGCGGCCGGCCCAAGATTATCCTCGCCACCTGCTATGACGAGGCCCTGGAACTTTACAACAAGTACAAGTCGAATATGCTCGGCATCATTTCCGACGTGGGTTTCATTCTGCACAAGGGTGACAGCCGCGATACCGAGGTTCCGGATGCCGGCATAGACCTTTGCCGTCTCATAAAGGCGGAGAATCCCACCATGCCCTACCTGCTCCAGTCCTCACAGGAGAGCATGAGGGCAGTTGCGGAAGAACTCGGGGTGGGCTTCGTGCGCAAGACTTCCAAGACTCTGATTCACGAACTGCGCGAATACGTGAGCCGCGAGCTTGCTTTCGGGGATTTCATAGTGACCGACCCCGTGACAGGGGTGGAAGCGGACCGTGCCCGGAATCTCTACGAATTTGAAAAGCTGATCAGAACGATGCCGGATGAGAGCCTGAGATACTATGCCAGGAAGAACTATGTCTCACGCTGGCTCTACAGCCGCGGGCTCTTCGCCATTGGCGACCTTTTCCGCGGCATAAGTGTGGACGACCATACGGACTTCAATGAAATCCGCCGTATGAACGTCCGCATGATAAGGGATTACCGTATGCGCGAGGGACTCGGCACGGTGGCCAGATTCGACCCTGAGACCTACAACGATGCCATTTGGTTCGCGCGTATAGGCGGCGGGGCGATAGGAGGCAAGGCCCGCGGACTGGCCTTCCTGAACCACATTCTCGCAAAGTACAATCTCTACGACAAATGGGAGGATGTCAGGGTGCTCGTCCCGCGTACCCTCGTGATTACCACGGAATATTTCGACCGCTTCATCGTCGACAACGGCCTCCAATATGTCATAAATTCCGACCTCTCCGATGCCGAGATACTCTCGGAATTCGTGGCTTCCACCTTGCCGGCCGAATTGAACGCCGCTCTGAAGGTCTTTATCAGGCATGTGCGGCGTCCCATAGCCGTCAGGTCCTCATCCATACTCGAAGACTCGTATTACCAGCCTTTTGCGGGGGTCTATTCGACCTACATGATTCCGCATACGGAGAACGAGGACCAGGAACTCCGGCTGCTATCCAAGGCCATAAAGAGCGTTTACGCTTCGGTATATTTCGCTTCGTCGAGGGGCTATATCATATCTACCTCCAACGTGATTTCAGAAGAAAAGATGGCGATAGTCCTTCAGGAAATCTGCGGCAGCGAGGACGGTAACTACTATTTCCCCACCTTCTCCGGAGTAGCCCGCTCGATAAACTACTATCCCATAGGCTACGAGACACCCGAAGACGGGGTTGTCAAGCTGGCTTTCGGTTTGGGCAAGGCCGTCGTGGACGGAGAGCAGGTACTCAGGTTCTCTCCGAGATACCCCCGCAATGTGCTCCAGACTTCAACTCCCGAACTGACGATGAAGGAGACGCAGCAGGCCATGTATGCCCTCAATCTCCAGCCCGACAGGTTCAAGACCTCGGTGGACGATGACGTGAATCTCGAGCGCATCCCCATTTCGGACTGTACGTCTTTCCGTTCATTCTCCAAAGTGGTCTCGACCTGGGACTATGAGAACCAGCGTATAGTCGATTCGCCGGCACCCAAGGGGCCCAAGTACGTGACTTTCGCCCATATCCTGAAGTACAACACCTTCCCGCTTGCGGACATACTCAACGAATTGCTGGATATGACACGCAATGAGGTCAAGTGCGAGGTGGAGATAGAGTTCGCTGCCGAACTTGACAGGGGCAAGGACAGGGCTGCCGTGTTCAATGTGTTGCAGGTCAGGCCAATATCGTCTTTGAACCTCGAGAATGAGAAGGGGACGGGCGATTTGGCTCCGGAAGGGGCCGTTCTGTATTCCGGCTGCGCCATAGGACCGGGCTGCATCGAGGGGGTCAGCGATGTCATTTATCTGAGAAAAGACAGTTTCGACGTGCTCAAGACCAGGGAGATGGCTGCGGAACTCACTGCACTGAACGCGAGGATGAGGGAGGAGGGAAGGAACTATGTGCTGATAGGTTACGGCCGCTGGGGTTCCTGCATTCCTTCTCTGGGTGTGCCCGTGCAGTGGAGCAATATTTCGGAAGCGAAGGTGTTGGTCGAATGCTGCTTGGAGAATTTCCGCATAGACCCAAGCCAGGGTTCGCATTTTTTCCAGAATATGACTTCGTTCAATGCGGGATATGTCAACGTAAATCCTTTCTCCCGTGAAGAAGAGTTCTGCAAGCTCGAAGTTCTGGACGCGATGCCGGCGGAGTACGAAAGTGACTACATAAGGATGGTACACTTCGGCCGGCCGTTGAAAATCTGCGTTGACGGACGCAGGACCGTGGCGGTCATAAAGGAAGGGGAGTCTGAGACCTGAGACCGCACTCCCTTTCAAGTCGCAGGAGCAGGGCCTTTGCTGCCTTTCCGCCTGCGTATGAGCCCGGAGCACCGTTTTTCGGGCTAATCCTGTGGCAGGGAATGAAGATGCTTATGGGGTTGGAGGCGCAGGCAGAGGCTACTGCCCTTACAGCGGAAGGCCTTCCCGTCATTTCGGCGAGTTCCGAATAGCTCAGGGTGCTGCCGTAGCCTGCTTTGGAGATGGCCTGCCACACTTCTGTCCTGAATTTGCTGCCCGCAGGGGAGAGAGGCAGGGTCAGGGTGGAGATTTTCCCTTCAAAATATCCGTCAAGCATTTCAACGGCCCGCTGCAGTATGGCGCTGTCAGCCTCGTTTGTCTCGCCGGCCCGGCCGCTGATATTCGCGCGGCTGTCTCCCATGTCGGCCCCGGACGCAAGGAAGATCTTGCCGGCAAAATCTGCTTTGTCCGGCAAGACTATGTATTTAAGCCAGTCTTTGCAGTCCTTGGCAGTACTTCCGTTCCGCGTGCCGTATATCTTTTCCTGCAGGGCCCTGATGTTCTGCTCCAGCCGGGGATTCACCGCCCAGTCGCAAAGACAGAGCGCACCCCGGGCTGAAGCGAGTATCAGTTCCCCGGCGGGGGAGAGGTAGCGGCCGAATTGCATGCCCCCGACGAAAATCTATTTCCTGTCGTGTGAGATAAGGTATTCTGCAATCTGAACGGCATTCAGTGCGGCCCCCTTTCTGATCTGGTCGCCAGAAAGCCAAAGGGTCATGCCGTTCTCGCTGGCAATGTCCTTACGTATGCGTCCTACGTAGATGTCATCGCGTCCTCCGGTGAAAAGTGGCATGGGGTAGGTCCTGGTAGCAGGGTCGTCCTGAACTGTAACCCCCGGCGCGGAACGCAGGGCCTCGCGCACCTCTTCTTCGCTCAGAGGGCTTTCGGTCTGGAACCATACGGCTTCGCTGTGGGAACGCAGGGAGGAAATGCGCACGCAGGTTGCCGAGCACCTTACGTCCGAGTGCATGATTTTGCGAGTTTCGTTGAACATCTTCATCTCCTCCTTGGTGTAGCCGTTGTCCATGAACACGTCAATCTGGGGAATCACGTTGTATGCAAGCTGATATGCGAACTTGTCCACCGTGACGGGCTCACCCGCAACAATCTGGCGGTACTGTTCCTGGAGTTCCGCCATGGCCTGGGCTCCGGCGCCGGATGCAGACTGGTAACTTGCCACATGGATATTCGTGATGTGGGAGAGCCTGTCTATGGGTTTCAGCACGACCACCATGATAATCGTAGTGCAGTTGGGATTGGCTATGATGCCCCTCGGCCTGACAAGGGCATCCTCGGCATTGCATTCCGGAACCACGAGGGGAACATCGTCGTCCATGCGGAAGGCACTCGAGTTGTCTATCATGACCGCTCCGTAGCGGGTGATGGTTTCGGCGAACTCCTTTGAGGTACCGGCCCCGGCCGACACAAAGGCATAGTCCACGTCCTTGAAGTCATCATTGTGCTGGAGCAACTTTACTTCTATCTCCTTTCCCCTGAAACTGTACTTGCTGCCTGCACTCCTCTCTGAACCGAACAACAGAAGTTCGGTTGCCGGAAAATTTCTCTCTTCGAGCAGGCGCAGGAATTCCTGTCCTACGGCTCCGCTCGCTCCTACGATGGCTGCTTTCATATTCTTTTTCGCTTTTGTTTGTATTTCAATTCTTTTTGTCAGGCTTATGTCCCGAAACCGCTTTCCACTAATGTGTGGGGCATGTTTGGAGTATCTGTACAATATGTACTTGTGTACCAGTACACTCGTGTACCATGTACTATTTATCTAATACAGGACCCGCACAAATCGGCCTCCGGGGCCTCTGTAGCAAGGGTTTCCTGAAGCCCTTAAATGTTGGCTATGCTCATAATATCGGCGAAGACTCCTGCGGCGGTCACGTCGGCTCCTGCACCGTAGCCCTGGATGAGCATGGGGTGTTTGTTGTACCTTTCGGTGGTCAGGAGTATGATGTTGTTGGACCCGTCAAGCACGTAGAAGGAGTGGCTGGCATCGACGGTGGTCAGCGAAACGGAGCAGCGGCCGTTGTCCATCCTGGCCACGAATCTCCAGTGCCTGTGTTCCTTCTCGAGTTCCGCCCTGCGCTTCTCGAAATCGGCGTCCAGCTCGGGAAGGCGCTTCCAGAACTCTTCCATGCTGCACTTGAAAAGCTCCTCGGGGATGAACAGCCGTGCATCCACGTCTTCTCCGCTGACAGCATAGCCGGCTTCCCTCGAAAGGATGACCAATTTGCGTATCACGTCCTTGCCGGAGAGGTCGATTCTCGGGTCAGGTTCGGAATAGCCCTGTTCCATCGCCATTCTTACTGCCTTGCTGAAAGGAATTTCGGCGGAAATAGTGTTGAAAATGAAGTTCAGGGTGCCGCTCAGCACTGCCTCGAGCTTCAGTATCCTGTCCCCGCTGTTGCACATGGCGTTGATAGTGTTGATTATGGGCAGACCGGCGCCCACATTGGTTTCAAACAGGAACTTGGCCCCGTGAGTCATGGCCGTGTCCTTGAGTCTTCTGTACAGGGCGTAGTCGGATGAAGCGGCAATCTTGTTGGCGGCCACCACCGAAATGCCGTGTTTGAAGAAATCCTCATACAGGGCCGCAATCTCGGCACTGGCGGTACAATCCACGAAGACGGAATTGAAGATATTCATGCCTATGACTTCTTCGCGCAGCCTTTCGGGAGTGAGTTCCATGCCGCCTTCGAGCCTCTCGCGATAGTCCGTCAGGTCAATCCCGGAACGGTCGAAGATTCCGCGGGTGCTCCTTGCTATGCCTACTATGTTTATCTTGAGATTGTTCTCCTCGATAAGCCTCTGCTGCTGTGATGCGAGTTGTTCGATGAGCTTGCCGCCTACCGTTCCCACCCCGCAGATGAAGAGGTTGAGTTCCTGATATTCTGAGAGGAAAAAACTGTCGTGGATGACGTTCAGGGCCTTGCGTAGGTTGCGCCTGTCCACGATGAGCGAAATGTTGGTCTCGGAGGCTCCCTGGGCGAGGGCGGTGATGCTGATGCCGTTGCGTCCCAGCGTACTGAAAAGCTTTCCGGCTATCCCGGCCTGCTTCCTCATGTTCTCTCCGACTATGGTCACCGCCGCGAGTTCGTTCTCTATGTGTATCGGGTCTATGGCCCCGCTGCCTATTTCGAGACTGAATTCCCTATTGATAGCCTCGGCTGCAGGCACCGAATCCTTGCGGCTGACACCTATCGTGATGCCCGTCTCGGAGGCGGACTGGCTTACGAGGAAGGCGCTGACGTTCTCCTTGGCCAGTACGGCGAAAATGCGGCTGTCCACACCGACCATTCCGGCCATGGATGTGCCAGAAAGGGTTATCAGGCTAATATCGTCTATGGAAGAGACGCCCCTGATAAGCCTGTCATTGTGGCGTGTCTCTCGCTTTATCGTGGTTCCCGGAGAGTCGGGGTTGAAGGTGTTGCGTATGACTATGGGTATGCACTTGGTGCATACCGCGTAAAGGGTGGGGGGATAGACCACCTTTGCCCCGAAGTTGCAGAGTCCCATGGCCTCCCCGTAGGTCATTTCGTCAATTACGTAGGAGGTCTTGATTATCTTGGGGTCCGCGGTCATGAAGCCGTCCACATCCGTCCAGATTTCGAGCACATCCGCGTCGAGGGCAGCGGCAATAAGGCTGGCGGTGTAGTCCGAACCCCCGCGGCCAAGGTTGCTTATGTCCCCGGTGACGCTGTCGCGGGCAATGAATCCCGGCACTACCGCGACAGGCTTCCCCCGTCCGTAGTCCGCGAAGGTCTTGCGTATGAGTCCGTATGTCAGGTCGGTGTCCGCCGAAGTGCTGCCGCGCTGGCGCAGGGTGCGGACGAAGGAAAGCGAATCGTAGAGGGCCGTTCCGGGGATGGCTGCGCTGATGATAAGGGCCGACATCCTCTCGCCGAAGCTGATAATCTCGTCCAGGGTCTTGCCGGGCAGCACCTGAAGCAGATATACTCCTTCGCATATACTTGCGAGCCTGTCGAGCATGATGTTCAGTTCCGTCTCCACGGCAAGCAGCTTTTCTCCCGTGAGCAGTTCGCGGCTGGTCGAGAGGTGGCGCATTCTCAGGGAGCGTATTTCATCGCGGAACACGGTCTCGCCCTCTGCGGCATGCCTTGCACAGCAGATGAGCTGGTCGGTGACTCCCGAAAGAGCGGATACCACCACTATCGAGGCCTCTGTCTGCGAACTTACGATGGATTTGACCCTGCGGATACTTTCCGGTGTGCCGACGGATGTACCGCCGAATTTTAGGACTTTCATAGCGCAATTGATGTAAAATATCGCCAAAAGTAGAGATTTTTTTGCATTTCTCGTAATATTATCTGAAATTAGTATGTTTGTGTGAATGTGAATGAGTTCCGACAGCAGTGTACTGCCTACCGGTGGCCCCGGGCTCAGACCACTATCGATGTATGAAGATTTTCAGCGAAGAACAAGTAAAGGAAGCGTGTTCGGCATGCAATATCGCCGGCTTGTCAAGTGCCACGATAGGTGAAATGCTCATGGCCGCCCGGTATCTTGAGAAAAAAACTGGAATCCCCTTCGTCCGCATGGACCAGGATTCTCCGGGTCTTCCCATCAACCGTTACGGGGTAGAGGCCGAGAAACGGGCCCTCGATTCCGGTGTGTGTTCGCAGTTTCCGCCTGCGGAAGGCATTCCGGAGCTGAAAGCGGCCGCCTCCGGATTCATAAGGGCTTTCATGGACCTGGAAATGCCGCCCCGTTGCTGTATTCCCACGACGGGTTCCACGGAGGGCACTTTTGCGGCCTTTGCCGCCTGTTCGCAGAGGATTCCGGGCAAGGACAAGATACTCTTCCTCGACCCCGGTTCCCCGGTTCAGAAGGCGCAGCTGAATATATGCGGCACAGGCTGGAGGAATTTCGACATTTACGACTGGAGAGGCGGAGCGCGACTGAGGGTGAAGCTGGAGGAGGAGCTCTCCAAAGGCGATGTGGCGGCCCTCCTGTATTCCAATCCCGACAATCCCGCATGGACCTGCCTCGAAGAGGAGGAACTGGCCGTCATAGGCGAGCTCGCGACGAAATACGATGTCATCGTGCTTGAGGACCTTGCATATTTCTGCATGGACTACCGCCGTTTTACCGGCCGTCCCTATAGTCCGCCCTACGTTCCCACTGTCGCAAGATACACCGACAACTACATATTCTTCCTCTCCTCGTCCAGGATATTCAGTTACGCCGGCCAGCGCATAGGGCTGATGTGCATCAGCGACAGGCTCTACCGCCGGAAGTATCCCGCCCTTGCCGAAAGGTACGGGGACAGCGGAGTGTTCGGGGCGACCGTCACTTCCTCCATACTCTACCCGATTACGGGCGGCTGTACCTGCAGCACCCAATACGGCTTTGCCGGGATGCTGGGACTTTCCTGCGAGGGGCGGATAAACTTTGTGGAAGATACACGGGAATATGCCGTCCGCACGCGCAGAATGAAGGAAATCATGCTCAGTCACGGTTTCCATATAGTTTACCGGGATGACGTCAGCGAGGAGACAGGTGACGGCTTTTTCTTCACCGCAGGCTTCCCGGGAATGACGGGGGACGAACTATCAGTAGAATTGATGTACTACGGGATAAGTTGCATAAGCCTGTCCGCCACGGGAAGCACGAGGCAGGGAGTAAGCTGCTGCTGCAGCCGGATGACGGAGGAACTTTTCCCTCTGTTCGACAGCAGGCTTGAAGAGTTTGAAAAAGACCATACGGTGCAGAGATGAAACACAACAGAATAAGCATTGACGAGCCCTTCGCTTTTGAGGCCGGCGGACGTCTTCCGCGACTTGAATTAGTCTACCATACTTCCGACAGGGAATACAGGCCCTCGGACAAGGTGATATGGATATGTCACGCGCTCACGGGGAATTCCGACCCCGAGGACTGGTGGCCACAGATGGTAGGCAGGGGGAAACTCATGGACACCGACAGATTCTACATAGTCTGCGTCAACATGCTCTGTTCGCCCTACGGTTCGAGTTCGCCCGCATCCGTCGACCCGGCTACGGGAAGGCCCTATTTCATGAATTTCCCGCTCACTACGGTCAGGGACGTCGTAAGGGCCAATATACTTGTGCGCAAGTATCTCGGGATAGAACACATAGACATGATGATAGGACCCTCCGTAGGCGGTTTCCAGGCCTACGAATGGGCGATAATGGAACCGGAAGTGGTGGGAGATGCCGTGTTCCTCGCAACGGGGACGAGGGTTACCCCCTTTCTTACGGCTTTCAATGAATCGCAGCGCATGGCTCTCGAGGCCGACCCGAGCTTCAGGGCGGCAGAGAGTCTCGACGGGGGGAAGGCGGGCCTGGCCTGTGCCCGGTCCATAGCCTTGCTTTCCTACAGGACTTTCGAGGGCTACAACCTCACCCAGGCCGAACAGCAGACCGACACTCTCATCGCCGGCAGGGCCTGTTCCTATCAGCGTTATCAGGGCAAGAAACTGGTTGACAGGTTCGATGCCTATTGCTATTGGTATCTCAGCAGCATGCTTGACAGCCAGAATGTAGGCCGGGGAAGGGGCGGCGAAGAGGCGGCTCTTGCTTCCGTCAGGTCAAACTGTCTGGTAATCAATATCGACAGCGATACACTCTTCCCGCCTGCCCATGGCAGGGCCACAGTGGCGGCTCTTCCCAAGGCGGAATACAGGGAAATCAGCTCCGTTTTCGGTCATGACGGCTTCCTGATTGAAAACGACCAGCTTTGCGGTATTCTCAAGCCCCTGATAGACAAGTATTAGGGGAAGCCGGTTTCCGGCGGACAGAACTAAAGGAAAAGTAGAGTATGAAAGTGATGAAATTCGGCGGCACCTCGGTTGGCAGTGCCGAAAGGATGAAAAATGTGGCCCGTCTCGTTGCGGAGGCCGGCAGGAACATGGTCGTGCTCTCGGCCATGTCAGGAACCACCAACACGCTTGTGGAATTTTCCGACTACATGTATAACGGCAACACCGAGGGCGCGAGGGATACCCTCCTGCGTCTCGAAAGGACCTACATGGGACATATAGCCGAGCTCTATGGCACGGAGGCGGTCCGAAGTGTAGCGGAAGAATATGTCCACGAGCTTTTCGCCTACCTCCTGGGCATGACACGGGAACTTTTCACCCCTGTGCAGGAGAAAATAGCCCTCGCCCAGGGAGAACTGCTTTCGAGCCACATGCTGCACTGGTACCTTCAGGAGTGCGGGGTGAAATCCTGCCTGCTGCCGGCCCTCGAGTTCATGAAGACCAGCCCCACGGGCGAGCCGGATTCCGCCTGGATACGCAGGGAACTTTCCGTCCTGCTCGAGCAGAATCCCGATGCCGAGCTCTACCTTACCCAGGGCTTCATCTGCCGTAACCTCCACCACGAGATAGACAATCTCAAAAGGGGCGGCTCGGACTATTCGGCCTCACTCATCGGGGCTGCAATCGGTGCAGAGGAGATACAGATATGGACAGACATTGACGGGCTGCAGAACAATGACCCCAAGATAGTCGAGAACACCATGCCCGTAAGGCACCTGCATTTCGACGAGGCGGCCGAGCTCGGCTATTTCGGCGCCAAGATACTGCATCCCACGTGCATACAGCCGGCCAAGTTCGCCAATATCCCCGTGCGCCTGCTCAATACCATGGCTCCGTCCGCTCCCGGCACCCTGATAGACAACGTGCTGGACCGCGGCAGTATCAAGGCCGTGGCCGCAAAGAACAATATCACGGCCATAAGCATACGTTCCTCGAGAATGTTGCTCGCGCATGGCTTCCTGCGCCGCGTATTCGAGATTTTCGAGAGCTGGCAGACCTCGATAGACATGATATGCACCTCGGAGGTGGGGGTATCCGTGTCGATAGACAACACCACGCACCTGAACGAGATAGTCCACGACCTCAAGAAGTACGGCACGGTAAGCGTGGATATGGACATGTGCATAATCTGCGTGGTCGGTGACATGGACTGGGACAACGTGGGCTTCGAGTCCCGCGCCATGGAAGCCATGAAGGACATCCCGGTGCGCATGGTCTCCTACGGAGGAAGCAAGTACAATATTTCCTTCCTCGTAAAGGACGAGGACAAGGAAAGTGCCCTGAAATCCATGAGTAAAAGCCTGTTCGAGAAATGCTGAAAGGAAGTTTCCCCATCGAAAGGTTCAGGGAACTCCGGACGCCTTTCTACTATTACGATATGGCCCTGCTGCGCAAAACCCTCGGCACAGTGGCGGAGTGCCTGGCCGCAAGACCGGAATTCCGGCTGCACTATGCCGTGAAGGCCAATGCCAATCCGGTGATTCTTTCGGAGATAGCCTCACGCGGCTTCGGGGCCGACTGTGTGAGCGGAGGGGAGATAGAGGCCGCCCTCAAGGCGGGATTCAGGCCGGAGAGCATAGTCTACGCGGGTGTGGGCAAGAGCGATGAGGAGATACTCCTTGCGCTCGAATCCGGCATATCGAGGTTCAATGTGGAGTCGGCCGCCGAACTCGAAGTGATTGACTCCCTTGCCGAGGGGTGCGGCCGCACGGCTCCGGTCAGCCTCAGGGTGAATCCCGACATAGGCGCACACACCCACGCAAATATAACCACGGGCCTTGCCGAGAACAAGTTCGGCATCAATTACGGGCAGCTGGAGGAGGTCCTGCGTCTTGCCATGAGTCTCAAGTCGGTGGAATTCAAGGGACTGCACTTCCACATAGGCTCCCAGCTCCTCGACATGATGGATTTCGTGGCGCTATGCAACCGCATCAACGCCCTTGTCGGCGAACTCCAGCTCAGGGGACTGCCCGTGGGTGACATCAATGTAGGCGGGGGTTTGGGAATAAGCTACGAACATCCCAACCTGCTTCCCGTGCCCGACTTTGCCGCATATTTCGACACTTTCAGCCGGCATCTCATCCTTCCCAAGGGCACACCCGTACATTTCGAGCTCGGACGCAGCATAGTGGGGCAGTGCGGCAGCCTGATTTCCCGTGTCCTGTACGTGAAGCAGGGCACGACCAAGAAATTCGCCATAATCGACGCGGGAATGACCGAGCTTATAAGGCCGGCCATGTACAAGGCCTATCACAGGATAGAGAATATCAGCTCCGACGGGCCGGAGGAACGCTACGATGTGGTGGGGCCCGTGTGTGAGAGCTCGGATGTCTTCCTCAAGGCGGCGGCACTGAACAGATGCGGCAGGGGAGACCTCATTGCGATAAGGAGCGCCGGAGCCTACGGCGAGACCATGGCTTCTCAATACAACTGCAGGCCCCTTCCGGAGAGTATTTTCAGCGATTAGATGTCCCACCAGCTTTCGAGGTCGGAGGGCATGCGCCAGTCTCCCCTCGGGGAAAGGGTCACCGACCCGACCTTGGGACCGTCAGGAAGGCAGGAACGCTTGAACTGCTGGGTGAAGAAACGCTTCAGGAATACCGAGAGCCAGTGCCTGAGAGTATCCTCGTCATAGCGCCCGGAAAAGGCCTTTACGGCGAGGAAAAGCAGCTTCTTCGGAGTGTAGCCCCACCTGAAAAAGTTATAGAGATAGAAATCGTGGATTTCGTAGGGTCCTATGAGGTCTTCGGTTTTCTGGGCTATTTCCCCGCTCTCTGCGGCCGGTATGAGCTCCGGACTGACAGGAGTATCGGCTGTGTCTATAAGCACGTCTCTGAGCTCCGTATTGCCCATAAAACGGTTTTTTGCCGCCCATACCACAAGGGTGCGGACAAGGGTCTTGGGGACGCCGGCATTCACCCCGTACATCGACATGTGGTCGCCGTTGTAGGTACACCATCCGAGCGCAAGTTCGGAGAGGTCTCCGGTTCCGACCACTATGCCCCCTTCCTTTCCGGCGAGGTCCATGAGAATCTGGGTGCGTTCCCTGGCCTGGCAGTTCTCGTAGCTGAGGTCATGTACGCCCTCGTCCTGTCCTATGTCGGAAAAATGCTGTCTGGTGGCGGGGACTATGCTGATTTCCCTGGAATCGGTGCCGAGCAGGCGCATCAGGGTCCGGGAATTCCCGTAGGTGCGCTGCGTGGTGCCGAAACCCGGCATGGTCACGGCTATGATATTGCTGCGCGGGTAGGAGAGGCAGTCGAAGGCGAGGGCGGTAACGAGCAGGGCGAGGGTGGAGTCGAGGCCTCCGGATACGCCTATGACGGCCTTGCGGCAGCCTATATGCTCAAGTCTGGATACCAGTCCGGAAGTCTGGGCGGAAAGTATTTCCCGGCAACGTACTCCGAGGGCCTCAGTATTGCCCTGGGGTACGAAGGGATGTGGTTCCACGTGGCGCAAAAGCGAAGCCCCGAAGTCGGTGGAGGCCGCACTGCCCGCATCCCTGACGGCAAATTCGGGAACACTTCCGGCGTAAGCGTAGCAATGTTCCTTGCTCCTGAGGGTGTCGATACGGTCAATGTCCACATCGGCGTATATCGTGGACGACCCGTGGCGGAAACGCTCGTTCTCGGCGAGCAGGGAGCCGTTCTCGTATATCAGCGAAGAACCGGCCCACACGAGGTCCTGGGTGGATTCCCCTACGGTGGAGGAGCAATAGACGTATGCACAGTAAAGCCTCGAGGACGTGGAAGACAGCAGGAGTTTGCGGTATTCGTGCTTCATCAGCACCTCGTTGCTCGCCGAAAGGTTGACTATGAGCTGGGCTCCGGCAAGGGCCGCCCATGAGCACGGAGGTACGGGAGACCAGAGGTCCTGGCAGAGTTCCACGCCGAAAAGGCTGTCCCCGACGCGGAAGAGCTGCCGTACTCCGAAGGGTATGTCCTTCTGTCCGGCGTAGTCTGTCAGTACGCATTCTTCCGGCAGGGCTGCAGAGGACTCGAACCAGCGGGGTTCGTAGAATTCCCCGTTTCCGGCAAGATAGGTCTTGGGCACTATGCCTATGATAGAACCGGCCCTTGAGACCACCGCACAGTTGTACAGCCTTCCGCGATACCTCATGGGCGTACCGAAGACCATTGTGCAGTTCATTCCGGAAGTGCGGCTGACAAAGTCGCTTACGGCCTTCTCGCAACTCTGCACAAGCCTTCGCTGGCCGAAAAGGTCGGCGCAGGTATAGCCGCTGATGCCGAGTTCGGGAAAGACCAGAACGGATACGCCCCGCAATACCGCTTCGGGAACGAGCCCGAGCATCTCTTCGCAGTTTGCCCCGGGGTCGGCGACGTGTACCCGGGGCATGGCCGCCGCGACTCTGATGAAACCGTAATTCTCCATTATTCTTCGGATAAAATATCTTTCAAAGATACAACATCCCCGGCAAGGCCCAAATTTTTTTGTTTTTCCTTGTGTTGAGAAAAAATTTTATTAACTTTGCTGCGAATTTGAATCCCAAGCAGGCAATGAATTACTGTTTTTCTTTCAATCAGCAGCAGGTGCAGCAGCAGGGCCAGTCTCAGGTCCTGGATGTTTTCGTGCGCTGATGCCAGCTAAGGGCACAATAGAAACATTGAGGTAAATCAGATAGGGGCTGGTCCAGGAGGGTCAGCCCCTTTTTTATGGAATTACCCAATAAATAATTATATAATGGACAGATTAGATCTTGTAGAAAAATCCTTCGTCAGGAAGGCAGTCGAAGTAGACTGTCCCAAGTCGAAAATCTCCGAGTATTACGGGGAACTTGTATTCGACAGGGAGAAAATGTGCAAGTATCTCGATGCGGCAACCCTCAAGGGCCTGCTCGAGTGCATTGACAACGGTGTTCCCCTCGACCACGCTACGGCGGACGGAGTCGCCAAAGGCATGAAGGAATGGGCAATGGAGCATGGAGTCACCCATGTCACCCACTGGTTCCAGCCTCTCACTGAAGGTACTGCGGAAAAGCACGATGCCCTTATCGAGTATGACGGCAAGGGCGGAGTCATTGAAACTTTCCAGGGTGCGGACCTCGCGCAGCAGGAACCCGACGCATCCTCCTTCCCCAGCGGCGGAATCAGGGCGACTTTTGAAGCCCGCGGCTACACTGCCTGGGACCCCACCTCTCCCGTGTACATCCAGGACGATACCCTGTGCATCCCTACGGTATTCATCTCCTATACCGGGGAAGCGCTCGACTACAAGACACCCCTCAAGAGGGCTCTCAAGGCCGTTTCCGATGCAGCCGTGCCTATATGCAGGCTTTTCGACCCGAAGGTGAACAAGGTATATTCCTATCTCGGATGGGAGCAGGAGTATTTCCTCATCGACGAATCCCTCTATTCTGCAAGACCCGATTTGATGATTACCGGCCGTACACTGATGGGCCACAACTCTTCAAAGAACCAGCAGCTTGACGACCACTATTTCGGCGCCATTCCGGACCGCGTGTCCGCATTCATGAAGGACCTCGAGATTGCTGCCCACCGTCTCGGCATTCCCCTGAAGACCAGGCATAACGAGGTGGCCCCGAACCAGTTCGAGCTCGCTCCCATCTTCGGCGAGACCAATCTTTCCAATGACCAGAACCAGATTGTGATGAACTTGATGAACCGCATAGCCCGCAAGCACGGTTTCGTCGTTCTATTCCACGAGAAGCCCTTCAACGGAGTGAACGGTTCAGGCAAGCACAGCAACTGGTCGCTCGGTACGGACACGGGAGTACTGCTCTTTGCGCCCGGGAAGGACCCCGCAGGCAACCTGCAGTTCATCACCTTCTTCGTGAATGTGCTCGCCGCCGTACAGAAACACAATGCCCTGTTGAAGGCCTCCATAGCCTCGGCAACCAACGCCCACAGGCTCGGAGCCAACGAAGCGCCTCCCGCAATAGTTTCGGCCTTCCTCGGAAAGACCATGACCGATGTGCTGCACAAACTGCTCGAACTGCCTTCCGATACGCCTATCGAAATCGCCGGAAAGGAGGGCAAGAACATAGGAATCATAGAGATACCAGAGATTTTCATTGACAACACCGACCGCAACAGGACCTCGCCCTTCGCCTTCACGGGCAACCGCTTCGAGTTCCGCGCCGTGGGTTCGAGTGCCAACTGCGCCAGCGCCATGACCACGCTGAATGCTGCGGTGGCCGAACAGCTCACACTCTTCAAGGCCGAGGTCGAGAAGGAACTTGCCAAGGGAAAGGCCGTGAATATCGCCGTCATGGATACTCTCAAACCTATCATAGCCTCGATAATCGACGTGGTATGCTTCGACGGAAACGGCTATACCAAGGAATGGGAGGAGGAAGCCGGCAGGCGCGGGCTCGACACCAAGACCAGCGTTCCCGAGATGATAAAGGACTTTACCAGGCCTGAGTCCGTAAAGATGTTTACCTCCACCGGAGTATATACCGAGAGTGAACTTCATGCACGGAACGAGGTGAAATGGGAGACCTACTGCAAGAAGGTACAGATAGAATCGAGGGTGATGGTACGCATGGCGACCAACCACATCCTTCCCGTAGTCCTCGAGTACAAGTCCAAACTGCTTCTGGACGTGGCCCAGAACAAGCAGATTTTCGGAAATACCGAGGGCAGTGCCTACGAACTGGAGCTTCTGAACAAGATCAACGGCTATGTGGAGGATATTCACTGCAAGGTCAGCGAGATGATAGAGGCCCGTAAGAAGGCGAACGCCATCGAGGATATCTACGAGAGGGCCAGGGCCTACCATGAGATAGCCGAGAGCCTTGACTCGCTGAGGGAGCCCATAGACAAGCTTGAAGACATAGTCGACAACAGGCTGTGGCCGCTGCCCAAGTACCGCGAGCTGCTGTTCATCAGCTAAACGCCGCTCAAAAGTGATGATACCCCTGAAAGTTCCGCTCCGTGCCCTTCCACACGACGGGACCTTCGGGGGTAATTCTTCCTATGACCGTGTGCTTTACGGGTATTTTGGCGTCCGGAGCAGCCGTAAACAGCAGTTCATAGTCCTCTCCGCCGCCCGTGGCGAGGCTTAAGGGGTCCCAGGCGTTGAGTTCGCAGCAGCGCAGCATTTCCCGCGACATGGGCAGGGAAAGGGTGTCTATTTCCGCCCCCTTGTGAGAAGCCTTGAGTATGTGGCTGAGGTCGGACGCTATGCCGTCGGAGATGTCCATCATCGCATGGATACCCTCGCACGTGGCGAGCGCAAGACCCTCCCTGACCCTCGGAATCGGCTGATAGTGCCTGGAAATGAGGGCCATGGCATCGGAGTTCCTCCGTGCTCCGCTGAGAATGACCTTGAGTCCGCAGGCGGAGTCCCCCAGATTCCCCGTGACGCATACAAGGTCATCTTCCCGAGC
The DNA here is from genome assembly GCA_964569595.1 of uncultured Muribaculaceae bacterium. Classification (GTDB taxonomy): domain Bacteria; phylum Bacteroidota; class Bacteroidia; order Bacteroidales; family UBA932; genus Cryptobacteroides. The sequence continues at coordinate 20,911 of CAZMTY010000009.1, read as the reverse complement.
GCCGCTGCGCAGCTTTGCCGTGCCGCTGTGACATTCTCCGAGAACGGTCACGCATACGCACAGGCGGTCAGGGGACGAAGTCGTGTCGCCGCCCATGAGGGTGCATCCGTATCTTTTGGATATGTCGTTGTAGCCGCGCAGGAATTCATCGGTCCACCCGGTATCCAGCCCGGGAGGCAGGGCGAACGAAAGGAAAGAAGCCAAAGGCAGTCCGCCCATGGCCGCAATGTCGCTGATATTGACAGCGGCCGATTTCCAGCCGAGCCTGTAGGGGGAAATATCTTCCTTGAGAAAATGTGTCCCTTCAATGAGCATGTCAGTGCTTACGAGACTGTCCTTGCCGTCCTTTTGCGGGAGAATAGCGCAGTCGTCGCCTATGCCGGTATAACCTTCGGGGACCTTCTGGCCCCGTTTTATCCTGTCCACCAGCCCGAATTCGCCGATTTCTGAAAGTTTTGAAGACATTGTCGATACGTTTATCCTGTCTGCCGGGCCGCCGGAGCATTGCCCGCGTCCGGGCTGCCTGTAAGCATAACCCGGGCCAAATATAATCAGGATTTCCAAAAAGAAGCCCCGGCGGCCGTCTAATCGAGTTTCCTGTATTGCAGGGGGGTGACCCCGGTATTGTGGCGGAAGAACTGCACGAGAACCGAGGGGGAGGAGAAATTCAGCTCTTCCGATATTTCCGTTATGGTCATGTCCGTGGTTTTCAGTAAGCGCCGTATCTCGCTGGTCAGGGCTGCGTTAATCCAGTAGGGGACAGACTTTCCGCTGATGCGGCGTATGGCCGTGGAGAGGTATTTCGGGGTACGGTTGAGCTTCTCCGCATAAAAACCCACATTGTGCTCCGACCTGAAATGCAGGTAGAGCAGACGGAAGAAGTCGTCCGTGAGATTTTCCTGCTTGGGCTTGGTGTTTTTGCGTTTTTTTCCGCTTCCCGCGCCCGTATCCGCATCGGTCCGTGCCGTAGTGGGGTCTGAGGCCATATCCGGGCCCGTATTGTCATGGTGACGGTTCAGTATATCGCAGATTTCGAGTATCAGGGTATAGAGCAGGGAGGTGGAAATCTCCTCGTGATAGATGTTTGCGGGGTCGTTATGTCTTTGCACAAAGTCGAAGTAGTCCAGAAGCCTCATCGTTTCCTCCCGGCTCAGCCCGGTGACGGGAGTCTTGTGGGAGGCTTCGAGTATGTCTATGTCCATGGGGCTGGGCAGGTTGATGATTTCATCGAAGGAGACGGTGACCGAGCGCGTGTCGAGATTTTCGCTCGTTCCGTCAAGACCGGTAAGCTGGCCGGGGGAGAGTATGAGCAGCGTTCCTCCCCTTATCTCCTCGCTGCCGCCGCTGAGTTTGAGGGTGCATTTCCCCGACAGACAGAGAAGGACGGTGTATCCGCTGAAAATGAGTTCCGTTCCGTTCTCGCCGAGGAAATCCTCCAAAGCGCGCTTCGAAATGCGCTTATTGTTCCATTTCATAATGATTTTGGCGTTAAATCCGACCTTTTCTACATTTTTTATGCTGCAAACATAACAATAAATTGTGATACAGCGTCTAATTTTGCATCCGTTCCGCAGCCGTGGAGACCAGAGGGATGCTGGTGGCCGGGCAGCTGCAATTTAACTTTATCTAAAAAGAATGAAAGAATTCTACAGCAAGACCGTAGAGGAGGTTAAACAGGAGTTCCGGACGGACACGACTTCCGGTCTGAACAGTTCCGAAATTGAATCAAGGCTCTCTGAATACGGACCCAACACTCTTGTACAGAAGAAGAACACGCCTTTCATTGTGCTGTTCATCTCCCAGTTCAAGAGTTTTTTGATTCTCCTGCTGATTATAGCGGCGATTATTTCCGGTGTTATGGGTATGAAGACGGGGGACGGCCTGTTGGACACCTACATTATCGCCGCCATTCTCCTGATCAACGCCTTTATCGGGGCATATCAGGAAATGCAGGCCCAGAAGTCCCTCGAATCGCTCAAAAAGATGTCGGCCCCCAAGGCCAAGGTCGTAAGGGACGGCGAGGAGATGGTTGTAAACGTGGAGAATGTCGTTCCCGGTGATGTGGTCATACTCGAGGTCGGGGACATAGTTCCCGCAGATATGAGGATTATCGAAGCCTGCAACCTCAGCATCCAGGAATCTTCCATGACGGGCGAATCGGTGCCGGTGGAAAAGGACTGTTCCACGCTCGCAGACAAATCCATACCCTTGGGAGACCGCAGGAACATGGCATACTCGAGCGGAGTGGTGACCTTCGGCCATGGCAAGGGCATAGTCGTGGGCACGGGCATGAATACCGAGATAGGCAAGATTGCCGATATGCTGGGCGGAGAATCCGACAGCCAGACGCCCATGCAGGTAAGGCTGGAGAAACTCGGCAAGGTCATAGGGACAGCCTCCGTGGTCATCTGCATGGTCATATTCCTGATAGGCATTCTCTACGGCCGTCCGGTGGTAGGGATGCTCATGGTGGCCGTGTCGTTGGCTGTAGCCGCCATTCCCGAGGGACTTCCCGCAATTTCGACGATAATCCTCTCCATAGGCGTACGCAGAATGGTCAGGCACAATGCGATAATACGCAAACTGCCCTCCGTCGAGACCCTCGGATGCACTACCGTTATCTGCTCGGACAAGACAGGCACGCTGACCAAGAACCAGATGGCCGTAACCGACAGCTACACCACTTCCGGCAAACTTGACAAACTCATTGAAGTCGCCGTACTCTGCTGCGATGCCAAGCAGGTAAGGGATGCCGACGGCGGAATCACCAATGTGGGCGACCCCACGGAAATAGCCCTTATAGAGTTCGGGGCCGGGCGCGGCGTGGTGAAGGCGCAACTCGACGCTGATTGCCCCCGTGAGGGTGAGGTGCCCTTCGATTCCACGAGGAAGAGGATGACCACAATCAACCGCATGAAGGACGGCAGCCTCCAGGCCAATGTGAAGGGCGGCCTCGATGAGGTACTCTCGGTCTGCACCCGCATAGAGACTGCGGACGGCATAAGGGAAATAAGCCCCGCCGACGTAGCCGAACTCCAGAGACGCAACTCCGCCATGGCCGATTCGGCGCTCAGGGTGCTTGCAATGGCCTACAGGAGCATGGACGAGGTTTCCAGTGATATTGATGAGGTCGAAAGGGAGCTCATTTTTGTCGGTATCACGGGTATGATAGACCCCGAGAGGGAAGAAGTCACGGGAGCCATAGAGGAGTGCCGCGAGGCCGGCATACGCACGATTATGATTACCGGCGACCATAAGGCGACGGCCCTGGCCATAGCCTCCAAAATAGGGATTTACCGCGAAGGCGACCTTGCCCTCACCGGGACGGAGCTCGAGAAACTCGACGACGATTATCTCGGCCGTAATGTGGACAAGTATTCCGTGTACGCGCGTATAGCTCCCGAGCAGAAAGTGAAGATTGTCACCGCATGGCGCAAACACGGCGACATCGTGGCCATGACAGGAGACGGCGTGAACGATGCTCCTGCCCTGAAACAGGCCGATATAGGCGTTTCCATGGGCATTGCGGGAACGGAAGTGGCCAAGGACGCCTCCGACATGGTGCTTGCCGACGACAATTTCGTGACCATAGTTTCAGCGGTGGAGGAAGGCCGCAGGATATACGACAACATCCTCAAAACCATACTCTACCTGCTTTCGACCAATCTCGGAGAGGTGCTGCTGCTCTTCATAACCTCCATCAGCAATATGGGCATACCCCTGCTTCCCATACATATTCTGTGGATTAACCTTGTCAGCGAGACCTTCCCGGCCCTCGGCCTGAGTATGGACCCCGCATCTTCAGATGTCATGAAGAAAAGCCCGAGGGGCCTGGGCAAGCAGTTCATGGACAGGGGTATGGTATGGAGAATATGCTATCAGGGCGTAATGATGGGCGCAATCACCCTTGCAGCCTACATCGTAGGAAAGCACAGCGGCATGGAAATGTTCGGGGACCCCGAAATGGCGGAAAGTCTGGGTCAGACCATGGCCTTTGCCTCGCTTATCGCCGCCAAGCTCGTGCACGCCGGCAACCTGCATTCCAACACGGAATCCCGTTTCCGTTTCAATCCCCTGCACAACAAGCCTCTGATTCTGGCTATCGTGATGTCGCTGATTCTGTCGCTTGCCGTCCTCATCGTACCTTCTTTCAGGGAAGCCTTCGCCTTCAGCGTCATGGGCACTGCCCAGTGGCTCACGGTACTCGGCCTGTCCCTGGTTCCCCTCGTGGTAGTGGAACTGTTCAAGGTGCTGAAATGGAACGGAAAGTAATCCGCAGTCTTCCATGCGTATAAAGTAGAGGGTGGGCCGCACGGTCCACCCTCTACTTTACCCCCAAACTTCCTTCTCAGAACGGGAAGAGCAGGGGCAGGACGAATATCATCACCACGCCCATGATAAACTGCAGCGGAAGCCCGACCTTGACATAATCCATGAAGGAATATTGTCCCGCCGACATCACCAGCGCATTGGGCGGAGTGGCAAAGGGCGAAGCGAAGCACATGCTGGCTGCGACAGTCACCGCGAACATGAAGGGAATGGGGCTGACTCCGAGTTGTACCGCACTCTGGAGGGCAATGGGAGCCATGAGCAGGGCGGTTACCGTGTTGCTTATGAACATGGTCATGACAGACGTCGTCATGTAGATGCCCGCCATGAGGGCCAGAGGGCCGTATCCACCTATGGAGTCTACCAGTCCGTTGGAGATAAGGCTGGAGATTCCCGTCTTCTCAAGGGCCGCCGACATGGGCATCATCGCCGCGAAGAGCACTATGGTTTCCCAGTTGATAGTCTTGTAGGCGGCCTCCATGCCCCTCACGCAGCCCGTAATGACCATCAGCGCGGCGGCAATGAGGACTGCGGTTACCGGAGCAACGGGAATGAAGTCGAAGACCATGAGGACTATCATGAGCACCATGATTGCCGCGGCCATGGGAGCCTTGTAGTCGAGGGTGACTTTGGCGGCTTCCTGCATGGGCTGGCCGAGCACAACCCAGTTTTCGTCCTCGCCCGAGAGCCTGCCTATGTCCTTCCAGTTGCCCTGCACGAGCAGCACGTCTCCGTCGGTCAGTCTGACGTTCCCGAGGTCCCGAAGCAGGTAGTTCTTTTTGCGGCGTATACCGAGCACATTCAGGTTGAACTTGTCCCTGAAGCCCGATTCCTTCACTGTACGGCCGTTGAGTCTCGACGAAGCCATAAGCAGCACCTCGGCTATGCCTATGTCGTAGAAATCGAGCGAAGCGCTGTTCTCCTCGGTGCTCTGGACGTTCATCATCACCAGACCGTAGTCGGAAACGAAGGTGTCCACAAGCTCGGGCTCGCCGGAAATGTAGAGCACGTCGTTCTCCTCTATGGTTGTATCCGGGGTGGAGAGCTGTTTCACCGTCCTCATGAAGCGGTTCTGGAGATTCTCGTTACGCCTGATTTCCATGATATTGAGCCCGTACTTCCTGCGTATGTCCAGTCCCGCCACGGTATTGCCCTTTATGGGAGAATTTGCCGGGACCTTTATCCTGAAAAGATTGCGGGACAGACTGTATTCGCTGACGAGCTGGTTCAGGGTCTTGCCTGACTTGCCGGCCTTGTCGGAACTTTTGTTCTGCGAAAGGAAACGCTTGCTCAGGGGAAGGAGCACGCAGATGCCCACGAGTAGACAGACTATGCCCACGGGCAGGAAAGAGAAGAAGGACAGGGCGCCATAACCTGCGTTGTCCAGGGCCTCGCTGACTATAAGGTTGGGCGGAGTACCGATGAGGGTCATCATTCCTCCCATGCTGCTTGCAAAAGCGAGGGGTATGAGCAATCTGCGCGGATTGGCATTGGCTATCGCCGCCATGCTCACGACTATGGGCAGCATAAGGGCCACGGTGCCGGTGTTGCTGACGAAGGCACCTATGCCGGCAGTGGTCATGATGACGAGCAGGATGAGCTTGGTCTCGCTGGTACCGGCGAATTTGAGTATCCTGCTGCTTATCATCTTGGCCAGTCCCGTCTGGAAAATGCCTCCTCCGACTACGAAAAGCCCCACCATCATTATGACAGTGGAGTTCGAGAATCCCGACAGACCTTCTTCCGGAGTCAGAATCCGGGTAATCAGCAGGGCCAGAAGCACGCAGAGTGCCACGAGGTCCGACCTGACTTTCCCGCTGACGAAGAAGATGACAGCGAGGACGAGAATAATCAGTGTTGCAATCATCAGGCGCTGCTTTTTCTACTTGCCGGCAACGGCGTCTATTTCAACTATCGCACCTTTGGGAAGGGCAGCGACCTGATAACATATCCTTGCGGGCTTGTCACCCTTGAAATACTCTGCATAAACGGCGTTCATCGCAGCGAAATCGGCAATGTCCTGAAGGAGGACGGTGGTCTTCACGACGTCATCGAAACCTAAGCCGGCTTCCTCGAGTACATATCCGAGATTGTCCAAAGAGCGGCGTGTCTGGGCCTCTATGCCTTTTGGCATTTCACCGGTGGCGGGGTCAGTGGGTAACTGGCCGGAAATAAACAGGGTACCGTTGAGTTCTACTGCCTGGGAATAAGGCCCCACAGCTGCGGGAGCCTTGGGAGATGCTATGATTTTTTTCATTTAAAATACGTTTTCCCACAAATTTAGGAACTGTTTCCGTAAATTTCAAACTCCGGCCGTTTCGTGCCGTTCCGTCGCCCCGGGATTCTTTCGGCCCGTCCCCGGAAAGGAATCTCCGCAGGGCCGGAATCGCCCCGGAATTGCATTTTTGATAAACGGGAATACAAAATTCCTGCGGGCTGCCGTATATTTGTCGCCCCAAAGAAGTAAGGAGCATGAAACAATATAGCGGACAGGAACTTTTCCAGAGGACGGCCCTGCTTTTGGGCGAAGATGTCCTTGAGGCCTATTCCCGGGCTGAGGTCATTATTTTCGGCCTGGGCGGAGTGGGTAGCTGGTGCGCCGAGGGTCTCGTGCGCTCAGGCGTACGCAAACTCACCATAGTGGATTCCGACACGGTAAACCCGACGAATGTAAACCGCCAGCTTATGGCCACCGTGCCCAACATAGGTCGCAGCAAGGCACAGGCCCTCAGGGAAAGGCTGCTCGAAATAAACCCAGACGCGGAAATAACCGCCGTGGATTCGGTGTATTCGGCTGAAACGGCGTCCGACTTCAATTTGGACGGCTATACATACGTCATCGACGCCATAGATACCCTCAAAAACAAGGCACATCTCATACTCGAGGCTTCCTCATCCCGTGCCGTGTTCTTCTCCTCCATGGGTGCCGCCCTGAAACTGGACCCCTGCAGGGTGAAAGTGGCCGAATTCTGGAAAGTGAGGGACTGTCCGCTCGGAGCCATACTCCGCAAAAAATTCAGGCGCAACAATACCATGCCGGCAAAGCCCTTCCTCTGCGTCTATGGAGATGAAGTGCTGCAGAACAGGGGAGATGCAGACAGGGAAGCGCTTGACGCGGAGGCGGCAGCATCGGGAAAGGCGGTAATCAACGGCACCACGGCCCCCGTGACGGCGATTTTCGGGATGACCCTCGCAGGCCTGGTGCTCAAGGACCTGTACTGCAAAACCATAAACAAAAGGGAAAATGGCAGATAGACTCTGGAACGGCAACTTTTTGAAGATTTGGACGGGAAACTTCCTGCTGAACTTCTCGTTTACCCTTATTGTGCCCCTGTTGCCACTCTATCTGAACGACAGCTTCGGAGCTGGCAACGATACCATAGGCCTGGCACTCGCCGGTTATACGGTGGTAGCCCTCATAATACGGCCTTTCAGCGGCTATATCGTGGACAGTTATCCCCGCTATGCCGTGCTGCTTGTCTCCAGTTTCTTTTTCTTCGTGCTATTTTTCGGCTATCTGGTGGCGGGTTCACTTACCATGTTCACCATTTTCAGGACCCTGCACGGCGCCCCTTTCGGAGCGACTACGGTCTCGGCGAGCACTGTCGCCATAGATGTTCTGCCCTCGTCCCGGAGAACCGAAGGAATAGGCTACTACGGCCTGAGCAACAATCTCGCAACCGCCCTCGGGCCCGTACTGGCAATCTTCCTGCTGCACGCATTCAGGGACAATTTCCACGCGCTTTTCTGGGTTTCCACCCTGTTTTCCTTCATAGGCCTGGTCGTGTGCTCGACCGTCAGACTTCCAAAACGCGATTACAAGCCGGTCAAAAGTGTAATCTCGCTGGACCGCTTCTTCCTGCTCAAGGGCTGGCGTGAGGCCCTCTCCATGATGTGCTTTGCGTTCAGTTACGGCGTGGTCGCGACCTACGTGGCCATTTACGGACGCGAAGAACTGGGAATACAGGCAGGCACAGGTGTATTCTTCACGCTCTTTGCAACGGGACTCATCCTTTCCCGCCTGACCGGGGCCAGGGCTCTACGCCAAAACCGCGTGAGCCACAATGCTTCCGTCGGCTGTGTGGCCGCGCTGCTCGGCTTTGTGCTGTTCACTTCCGTGAGCCACCCGGTGGTCTACTATCTCTCGGCCTTTGTGATAGGCTTGGGCAACGGCCACATGTACCCCGCATTCCAGAATATGTTCATCAACCTCGCCGAGAACAACCAGAGAGGCACTGCGAATTCTTCCATACTCACCTCCTGGGATGCAGGTCTCGGACTCGGAGTGCTGTTCGGGGGCATGCTGTCGGAGCATTTCGGCTATCACGCGGCGTTCTGGGCGGCAGTTGCGGTGAACGCATCGGGAGTAGCCTGGTACTTCCTGCGCGTAAGGAGCCATTTCGAGAAAAACAAACTGAGATAGACCTTCCTCAGTCCCTTTCTTTCCTCAGGGCAAAGCGTCTGCCGTAGCTCAGCATGCGCCATACCCATTCGAGGGGACCGAAACGGAAGTAATTCAGCCACACGTAACTGAACAGCATCTGGAAGAGGAAGGCGGCCGCGGCCACGGCCTCCACTGCAGCCAGGCCGAGCCTGGTGCCGAGCCCGAAACCTATGCCGTAGAAAAGTATGCACCCTATAAGCGACTGTCCCGTGTAATTTGACAGGGCCATGCGTCCCGGAGCGGCGAAAGCCTTGAAAATCTTCAGCCCCGGCCTGTCTGCGCAGAGAAGGCTGATCCCGCACACGTAACACAGGAACATGGGATAGACACTCGCCGCATGGAGAATGGAATGCAGCGTAAGGCCCCAGGGATGTGCGTGAGTCGCGCTCCAGGCATAGACAAACGAGAGGGGGAGTCCGATAACGAGTCCGCCACGGAAAAGTTTGCGCAGCAGGGGGCGGAAGGCCTCGAGACTGGCGTAAATCCGCTGTCTGCCGGCCCACAGACCGAGAAGGAACAGTCCCAGGACCTTGAACCAGCGGTTACCGTCTATGAACTCCTGCAACCGCACTATCGCTCCTTGCAGCAGGAACTGAAACATACCCCTGTAGTCGTCGATGTCGCGCAGCCAGGTGGCAAAATTGGCTTCGGTGATGCCGTAACGGGCACAGCTTCTCTGCTGCCAGGCTACCACGGGGGCCGACAGGCTGATGCCGGAGATTTCCTGGAAGGCATCCACCAGTATGGGAATGCCGAGGAGCACGCCGGACCATATCAGCAGACCGCGGTCGGAAACCCTGCGAAACAGGGGCAGCAGCATTCCGAGAAGGGCATACAGGGCCACGATGTCCCCGCTCCAGATGAACATGAGATGAATTATCCCTATGAGGAAGAGAATAAGCATTCTCCGGTAGAAAACCCTGAAGCCGTTCGCCCCGCGCTTCATCGCATTCGAGATGATAATGGAGAAGCCTATGCCGAAAAGCAGCGAGAAAATACTGTAGAACTTGCCGTCCACGAACATGTATTGCAGGAAATGCACTATGCTGTCCGTCCTGTGAGAGGGCATTGAGGCTACGGTGTCGGCATCGAGGAAACTGTAGAGGGAAAATTCAGTAAAGTTGGCGAGGGCTATGCCGAAGATGGCGAAGCCGCGGAGGGCGTCGAGTATGATATGGCGCTCTGAAATCTTTACGGGCATTGCAGCGCCCTTCAATGCAGTATTCGCGGCTTTGTTCATTGTCTTTAGTCCCGCACGGGCTGCGCGGAACGCAAATTTACGAATTTCTCCGTTTCCTGCGCCGGGTTGGCACAGGATTTACTGTCAGACCGCTGTCTGGTACGGATTGGTCCTCATATTTCAGCTGTTTACGCCTCGGCAGAGAGTTTGGCACAGTTTTAGAAAAAGTAGTGTCGGAACATAAGAAAATAGACAGATACTACATTATTAAACACAGTATGGGGCTGACGTCGATGTCAGCCCTTTATTGGTTCTGAAAGTCAGGACTTATGAAGGAAAATTTGGAGCGGAGTACGCAAAATTGCGTTAACCGGCGCTAAAGTATTGAGTTTAAGCATGATGATGGAAATCCAGATTCGCGGTGCCGCCGTTAGTTAAATTTTTGTTAATAAATCATTAACAAACACTTCTCCTCGTTGTCAAATTTCAGACTGAGTGGTGCGAAAAAGGGCGATAACGGAATTACGCCTGATTATTAGATACATAACGAAGTAAGAATGCCTGTATTCATAGGTTTCAGCCACTGTTTTCGTCTCTTTCAATGCCCCTCGCAGGCCTGTGTGAGAGGGTTTGTCAAGAATTCTTAAAAAAAATTCAAAAAATTTTGCAAATTAAAAATATTGTCCTACCTTTGCACTCGGGTTGAGTAAGTGACCGTTCTGGTCCATCAGCCTATTGGTTATTAGTTTTAGTGTTATTAATTATGTGGTTAGTGTGAGTTGTTGCCGTGACGGTCACAACTCATTTCTTTTTATATCTCTCCCGAACAAGTCCCGAAATCAGAGCATGTTCTTGAGCTCCTGCCACACGCGGTGGACGGGCAGGCCCATGACATTGTAGAACGAGCCCTCGATGCGGGATATGCCTATATAGCCTATCCATTCCTGCACGCCGTAGGCCCCCGCCTTGTCGTAGGGCTTGTAAACGTCGATGTACCTGTCGATTTCCTCCTGCCCGAGCTGCTCGAAATGCACGATAGTGGAGTCGCAGAAGGAGCGTTCTTCCCTGTTGCTGCGCAATGTGACCGCCGTTACCACCTCATGGCTGCGGCCTGAAAGCAGGCGGAGCATCTCCACGGCCTCATCGCGGCTGTGGGGCTTGCCGAGAACCCTGTCACCGGCTATGACCACGGTGTCGGCGGTAAGAAGTATCTCGTCGTCCTGCAGGGGCCTGTGGAAACCGTGCGATTTGCCTGTGCTCATGTCCAAGGGGACGAGACGGGGCTCCCGGCCGGGTTCGGGACCTTCCTCGAAGCTGTTTTCGGTATCTACGCTGAATTCAAAAGCAAGCCCGGCGAGGAGTTCCCTGCGCCGGGGTGAATTGCTGCCGAGTATGAGTTTCATTCCGGGACTAATAAATCTGGTCGTACTTGTCCTCGTCGAACTGCCACTTTCCCTGGGCCTGCAGGATAAGTTCTATGCCTTCGCGCAGGCAGCCGCGTCCGCCGGGCCTCGAAGTGACATAATCGGCCGCATACTTGGCCTCCCTGGAAGCATCGGCGGGAGCGATTCCGAAACCGCAGGCCCTGAGAACCTGGGTGTCGGGAATGTCATCCCCGAAATAGGCCACTTCGGAAGGATCCAGGCCGTTTTTCCTGCAAAACTCGTTAAAAACCGCAAGTTTGCCCCTTACGCCGAGATAGAGGTTCTCCCTTTTTACCCCCATGTGTTCGCAGCGGCTCCGCAGGGCTTCGGTCTCGCCTCCGGAGATAACGGCCATGATAAAACCCTTCAGGGCTGCGGCGCGTGAGGCGAAAGAATCCTTCACGTCCACTATCCTTACGAGGTCATTGAATTCCGGCCCCGTGGGGATTATCATCCCGTTGGTGAGCACGCCGTCTATGTCGTAGGCTATGGCCCTGATTTTCTTAAGATTTTGTTCCATTGTGTGTAATATCCGCTAAATTGATTGTCATCCCCCTCGGTTCGATTTCGATGGTGCCGAACTGTGACTCGTACTTGGCCACATTGTCCCGCAGGAGGGCAAGCAGGCGCTTGCAGTGTTCGGGGGTCAAGATGACTCTGCTGCCGACTTGGGCCTTGGGCGTCGGGCCCGGAACGAACATTGCGAAATCCAGAATGAATTCGGTTTTCGACTGGGTAACGATGACTAAATTGGAGTACGTGCCACTCGCGATTTCGGGCCGTATTTCTACGCTCAACTGTTTCTTTTCCATATCACTGTTATACATCCGGAATTGCCGGACAGACTGCAAATTTAGTCATTAAAGACTTAAATTGCGAAGAAAAATTGCCCGAAAATAGCTATATTCGCGCCTCATGGAACTTGATGCAAAATATAATCCCTCGGAAGTCGAGGGGAAATGGTATTCATACTGGCTCGAGAACAGGTGTTTCCACTCTGAGCCCGACAATCGCGAACCTTATACCGTAGTCATACCCCCGCCCAACGTGACGGGCATACTTCACATGGGCCACGTGCTCAACAACACGCTCAATGACGTGCTGGTGCGCAAGGCGAGGATGGACGGCAAGAACGCCTGCTGGGTGCCCGGGACCGACCATGCCAGCATAGCCACGGAGTCCAAGGTGGTAGCCAGGCTCAAGGAGGCCGGCATCTCCAAGGAGGATCTGAGCAGGGAAGAATTCCTCAAATATGCGTGGGAATGGAAGGAGGAGCACGGAGGAATCATACTCGAACAGCTGCGCAAACTCGGCGCTTCCTGCGACTGGGACCGCACCCGCTTCACCATGGAGCCTGAACTCAGCGAGGCTGTCATCGCCACTTTCTGCCATTTCTACCGCAAGGGAATGATATACAGGGGAGTGCGCATGGTCAACTGGGACCCCGTGGCCCTCACTGCCATCAGCGACGACGAGGTGATACACAAGGACACCAAGAGCCATTTCTACTATCTGAAATATTATATCAGCGACGGGCAGGGCCGCCCGACAAAGGACTACGCGGTCATAGCCACCACCCGCCCCGAAACCATAATGGCGGACGTTGCGGTCTGCATCAATCCCGACGACGGGCGCCACGCCGGACTGCGCGGGAAGAAAGTGCTCATACCCCTGATAAACAAGGAAATCCCCATAATTGAAGACTCCTACGTGGAGATGGATTTCGGTACGGGCTGCCTCAAGGTCACGCCGGCTCACGACGCACACGACTACGAAATAGGTCTGCGCCACAATCTGCCGGTCGTGAACATCATCGACGAACACGGCTGTCTGACCGATGAGGCGCAAATTCTCGTCGGAGAGGACAGGTTCGAGGCCCGAAAGAAGATAGTTTCCATGCTGGAAGAGGCCGGAGCCCTGCTCAAAGTCGAAGAATACACCTCACCCGTAGGCTATTCCGAAAGGACTGACGCCGTTATCGAGCCCAGACTCTCCGCCCAGTGGTTCCTGAAGATGGACAAGCTCGCCGCAGTGGCCCTCGACAGCGTGGAATCCGGCAGAATCAGGTTCATCCCCGACAAATATCGCAATACCTACCGCCACTGGATGGAAAATGTCCGCGACTGGTGCATTTCCAGGCAGTTGTGGTGGGGCCAGCGCATACCCGCCTACTATCTCCCCGACGGCAGCGTAGTGGTGGAGGAGACCCCGGAACTTGCGCTCGAGGCCGCGAGGAAAATCAATCCCGACATCACGGCAGCCGATCTGAGACAGGACGAGGACGTGCTTGATACCTGGTTCTCAAGTTGGTTGTGGCCGATTTCCGTATTCGACCCCAAGATGCCCGGACATCCCGGGCACAAGCCCAACAGGGACCTCCAATATTACTATCCCACAAACGACCTCGTAACCGGACCCGACATCATCTTCTTCTGGGTTGCCAGGATGATTATGGCGGGTGACGAGTTCATGGAAAATGAACCCTTCAGAAACGTCTACTTCACCGGCATAGTCAGGGACAAGCTCGGGCGCAAGATGAGCAAGACCCTCGGCAACAGCCCCGACCCCCTCGACCTCATAGAAAAATACGGTGCCGATGCCGTGCGTCTGGGAATGCTGCTCTGCTCATCGGCGGGCAACGACATACTCTACGACGAGTCCCAGGTGGAACAGGGCAGGAACTTCTGCGGCAAGATTTGGAATTCGTGGAGATTGGTGAACGGCTGGAGGGTGGATGAAAAGGCAGAACAGCCCGAGGAAGCGAGGATAGCCGTCAAATGGTTCGACAATCTTCTCTCCAGGACCATTGAGACCGTGAAGGACCACTATTCCAAATTCCGCATAAGCGATGCCCTTATGGCCATTTACAGGCTGTTCTGGGACGATTACTGCAGCTGGTATCTCGAATTCGTGAAGCCCGCCTACGGTGCGGCGGTCGACGGCCACACCTGTTCGGCCACTCTGACCTTCTTCGAGAAACTGCTCAAGCTCATACATCCCGTCATGCCCTTCATCACCGAAGAGCTCTGGCAGTCTATGGAGCGCAGATCGCCCGGACAGACCATAATGTACGAGCGTACTCCCGTGGCCGGACCCTGTGATGAGGGCTTCCTCGCACGCTTCGACCTTGCAAGAGAGGCGGTAATCGCCATACGTGGCATACGCGCCCAGAAACAGATTTCACCCAAAGTAGGGCTGAAACTCTTCATAGACGGGGATTTCAGCGCCGAACTGCTGCCCGTGCTGCGCAAATTCGCCGGTATAACCGAATTCGCGTCGGGCAGTGCCTGCGGTGCCTCAGTATCCTTCCTCGTGGGCACGGTAAAGATGAGCGTTCCCCTCGAGGGCCACATCGACAGCGGGGAAGAGAGGAAGAAACTGGAAGCGGAACTGGACAGGCAGAAGAAGTTCCTCGCCTCTGTGCGGGCCAAGCTCGGCAACGAAAAATTCACGGCCCATGCCCCGGAAAGCGTGGTGGCAGTAGAACGTAAGAAGGAGGCGGACTGCCTTGCGAGAATAGAGGCTCTCGAAGAGTCGCTTGCTTCACTCGGATAACCATAAAACACAATAGATTATGCTCACATATCCCTTAGTAATAGGAACATGGGAACTGGTCGCTCTGGTATTCGTCATCCTGCTGGTTTTCGGTGGCAAGAAGATACCCGAACTGATGCGGGGTGTAGGCAAGGGTGTCAAGAGTTTCAAGGAAGGCCTTAACGACATTGAAGATGACGTGCGCAAAAGCGGCACGGAGACTTCCGCCGGGAAGAAAGACACCGACGGCTCAAGTGACAGGCCCTCAGACCGGCAATAGGCTGTGGCTGAGGGAAGCAACGGCAGCGAGATGTCTTTCTGGGACCATCTCGACGTATTGAGGGGCACTCTGATACGGTCCTTCATTGCCGTCTGCATACTCACGGTCATCGGTCTCTCCTTCAAGGAAGCCCTGTTCAGCATAATACTTGCCCCGGCGGACGGCAGTTTCGTCCTCTATCGCCTGCTCGGCATGGATTTCAGCATGAAGCTGATAAACATCGACATCAGCGCCCAGTTTTTCGTACATCTCAAGGCTTCGGCTGCAGCCGGCTTCATCGTGGCCTTCCCGTACATCATCTGGGAACTGTGGAAATTCATCTCCCCGGCGCTGTATGAGCACGAAAAGAGGGCTGCCAAGACGGCCTTCGCACTTTCCTCGCTGCTGTTCTACCTCGGCATAGTCGTGGGCTACTTCGTTGTGCTCCCTTTCTGTCTGCAGTTCTTCATGGGCTATACCGTAAGTCCGGACATAGAGAACAGCATTTCGCTTGACTCCTACATGTCCATGTTTGCCTCCATGGTGCTGCTTATAGGTCTGGCCTTCGAGTTCCCGGCGGTCATAGTACTGCTTTCCAAGGCCGGAATTGTGAACAGGGAACTGCTCAAAAAGGGCCGGAAGTACGCTTTTGTGATACTTCTCGTGATTGCGGCCCTGATTACGCCGGCCGACCCCTTCTCCATGTTCGTGCTCGGCATCCCTCTGTACCTGCTTTACGAACTTGCCATAAAACTATGCTCATAGAAAGGAATGCGCGGACATACAGGCTCGCCTGCGCCAATTGGCAGGACTTCTGTGCCGGAATTAATGCTCCCGGCGGGCACTCTCTTCCCGAGGTGACGGTAACGCTCTGGCACGACGGGGGAGAACTCCACCTGCATTTCAAGGTAAGCGAGGAAGCTGCCCGGGCGGAATGCGCCGCTGACCGCGAAAACATCTGGGAAGATTCCTGCGTGGAACTGTTCCTTGCCCCGGCGGACGACGGACTTTACTACAACTTCGAGTTCAGCTGCACGGGCAAACTCTATCTCTGTTGCGGCCCCGACAGAAACCACCGGGAATTCCTGCCCGAAAGCGCCTACAGGCTTGTAAGACGCCGCAGCAGCCTTGGTGACAGGGCTTTCGGGCTCAGAAGAGGCGGAGTGGTCTGGGAACTTGAAGCGGATATTCCCGCCGCGGCACTGGCATTCCACGACATAAAGGACTTCTCCGGCCTTGAGGCAAGGGGCAATCTCTACAAGTGCGGGAACAAACTGCCGGCCAGGCACTACCTGAGCCTTGCGCCCATAGATACGCCGGCCCCGGACTTCCACCGTCCGGAATATTTTGAAAAGATGACTTTCAGCCTATGATTTCGATTGAAGACGTAACAGTCGCATACGGCGGCTTCACGCTGCTCGACAAGATAAATTTCCATATAAGCGGGACTGACAAAATCGGCCTTGTCGGCAAGAACGGAGCCGGCAAGTCCACCGTGCTGAAACTGATATGCGGCCTGCAGTCCCCGACATCCGGGCGCATAGACAAGCCCTCCGACATCAGCATAGGCTATCTGCCCCAGATAATGGAGCACAACAAGGGGCGCACGGTGATAGAGGAGGCCATGACCGCGTTCGAAAGCGACTCGCTCATTGAAAGGGAGATTGAGGAGGTCACCCGCGAACTCGAGACCAGGACAGACTACGAGTCGGACTCCTATTCCGCACTCATAGAGAAACTTGGCAATCTTCACGACAGGCTTGCCATGATAAACAGCGAACCTCATGACGTCCAGGCGAGAAAGACCCTGCTCGGTCTGGGTTTCAAGGACGATGAACTCGACCGCCTCACGGAAACCTTCTCCCAGGGCTGGAACATGCGCATAGAACTGGCCAAGATACTCCTGCGCAAGCCGGACGTAATGCTTTTGGACGAGCCTACGAACCACCTCGACATAGAATCCATAGAATGGTTTGAAGATTATCTGAAGTCCAACCGCTGCTCCCTGCTCATGGTCAGCCACGACAGGCGTTTCCTTGACAACGTGACGAACCGCACCGTGGAGATTATGCTCGGCCACATCCACGATTACAAGGTGCCCTACAGTAAATACTTGCAGCTCAGAGAGGAACGCATACAGCAGCAGACCGCGGCCTACGAGAACCAGCAGAAGATGATACAGAAGACCGAGGAGTTCATCCAGGCCTTCCGCTACAAGCCCACCAAGTCGAACCAGGTGCAGTCGCGTATCAAGGAACTCGAAAAGCTCGAAAGGATAGAGGTGGACCAGACCGACAATGTGCGCCTGACGGTGAAGTTTCCGCCCGCACCCCGTTCCGGCGACGTGGTTTTCAAATGCAGCGGGCTCTGCGTGGGCTATCCCCGGAAAACCGTTTTCAGCCATGCCTCCATGGAAATCAGAAGGGGAGACAAGGTCGCCTTCATAGGGCGCAACGGCGAGGGCAAGACCACCATGATGAGGGTAATCACCGGAGAACTGGAGCCCTTTTCGGGGGAATACAGGTTGGGCTATAACGTGAATATGGGCTATTATGCGCAGAATCAGGAGGATGTGCTCGACAAGAGGGAGACCGTCTTCTCGACCCTCGATCGTATAGCCGTGGGTGATGTGCGCACCAAACTTCGTGACATATTGGCCCAGTTCCTCTTCCGCGGCGAGGACATAGACAAGAGGGTGTCGGTGCTCTCCGGCGGGGAAAGGGCCCGTCTGGGCATGGCCAAACTCATGCTGCAGAGTCACAATCTGCTGGCCCTCGACGAGCCTACTAACCACATGGACGTGAAATCCAAGGACATACTCAAGCAGGCTCTCAAGGCCTATGACGGGACTCTGATAGTCGTGTCCCACGACAGGGATTTCCTCGACGGCCTGGTCGACAAGATGTACGAGTTCCGTGACGGGAAGGTCATGGAGCACCTCGGCAGTGTCACGGAATTCCTCGAAAAGCGCAGGATAGAGAATCTCAAGGAACTGGAGCGCAGGTTCAAGCCGGAAGAACCCGCACGCGAAGAGGCGAAGGAGCAGAAGCGCAATGCCGTTGAAGACCGGCGGCAGATGCAGAAGGCGGACAGAAAGAGGAAGAACCGCATTTCCTGGCTCGAAAAAGAGATTGGCCGGATTGAAACCAGAATAAAAGAGATTGAGGCGGTGCTTTCCGCCCCTGGAAAGGACGATGACGTTATCGAACTGACCCGTGAGTATTTGGAATGCAAACGTGAGCTCGACGCAAAGACTGACGAGTGGGCGGAGATTGCGGATTGATTTTTTCGATAACAATTGATATATTGACAGGTTAATTAAATCACTGGCTAACAATGAAGACAATACTCACAAGATTCCTGCTGCCGTCCGTGGCACTTCTCTGCTTTGTGCAGGGTGCCATGGCCCAGATCAGCGAGATTTCGCAGGCTACGGCGGCTTTCAGCGGAGTGGAGGTAAGCAATGCCTTCGAACTCAGTCTCGAGAAGGGCGAAAGCTATTCGGTGCAGCTCAGCATAGACGAAAGACTGGCCAATTATGTCCAGACCGTGGTCGTTGACAACGTGCTCAGAATATACGTCGACGAAAATAAGTTTACCCCGGAAGTGCGCAAGTATTACCGCAGCCGCACATCGAGGGCCCCGGTGATGAGGGTGACGGTTTATGCGCCCACGGAACTGCATATACTCAACCTGAAAGGGGAGAGCAGCCTGGTAAGGGTGGGCAGCGGAGTCCTGAATCCCATGCAATTGAGCGTCTCTTTGGGTGACGATGTGGCCCTGGGCGACGTTGGGTTCGATGCCATCAGGATGAGCCTGAAACTCGAAAGGAGGAGCTCCATAAAGGGCACAGTAAGGGCACAGACCCTGTCGCTTGAAGCTGCCGGAAGTGCGGAAATCAACCTGACCGTAGAAGCCGACGAGGCCGAGATGTCCTTTTCGTCCAATGCTACATCGGTATTCGTATGCGACAACTTAGGATACCTGAGCGTGAGCTCCAAGGGAACCAGTCGTACCATTTTCAACGGCTCTGTCCGGCAGGCGGATTACCTTATTTCTGGTTCCGCCAATGTCAATGCCGAGAACATGGTCTGCACCGATGCCTCCGTGGATATGAGCGGATTCTGTTCTCTGACCGAGTCAGCCTCGGGCACTCTCAATATTGTCAACCTCAGCAATGGAGCCAAACTTGTCTACAAAAACGCTCCGGCAATCACCATAGGCTCCATACGCAATTCCAGTGTTACCAAATATTACGCGAATGATGTTGACTCTTGACGCACACTGTGACGCCCCGTCCCAGATGTCCCGGCTGCGCGATTACGGCAGGGACAATGACTTCGCACAGGTAGATTTTCCCAAGATGAGGCAGGGGGAAGTATATGCCTCATGTTTTGCCGCCTTCGTTCCGGCTTCCTTACAGGGCGCGGATGCCACGGCCCACGCCGTGAATCTTCTGGAACTGACAAGGATTCAGGTGGAGCAGAATGCCTCTACAGTGGCCTTGGCCCACACTCCGGACGAGGTGAGGAGCAATTATTCCGCCGGGCGGATTTCCATTATACGGGCAATAGAGAATGCTTCGGCTCTCAATGGTTCCTTGGAGCTGCTGGACGAGTTCAGGCAGAGGGGAGTGTGCTACATAACCCTCACTCATAGCGCCGACAATGACGTATGCGACAGTTGCACCGGCCAGGGAAAATGGAAGGGTCTGAGTCCTTTCGGGCGCAGCCTGGTGAAGGAGATGAACCGCAGGGGAGTTCTTGTCGACCTTGCGCATTCGGCGGATTCCACTGTAAGCGAGGTACTGGAACTCAGCGAATCCCCGGTGGCCTATACACACGGCGGCTGCCGTGCCCTCGCATCTCATCCCCGCAACCTGCCGGATACTCTGATACGCGGGATAGCCGAAAGCGGCGGAATAGTCTGCATCAGCATTTATCCGAGATTCCTTGACGACGGCTTCGAGAAGATTCTTGCGGCCTCGGGTCTGGAAGACAAGATGTACCTGGATGGTGAGTTCAGAAAGGACCCGGGCAATCCGGCCAAAGCCGCGGCATGGAAGGAACTCCAGCTCGAACTCATGGCTCTCGAGCGTCCCGGAATTAGCCGGGTTGCCGACCATATCGAGCACGCGGTCGGGATTGCCGGTATCGACCATGTCGGACTTGGAACCGACTATGACGGCATCGAAGTCATGGCTTCCGGCCTCGAGAACATCTCGAAATTCCCGGCCCTCTTTGAAGAGTTAGGCTCAAGGGGATTCAGTGCCGGGGACATCGCCAAAATTGCCGGTGAAAACTTCCTCAGAGTGCTCGAAAGAGTCCAAAATACCGCTTAACATTTTTGTTATAATGGGTAATATTAATATTTCGCGCGCTCTGTATCAGAATATTAATTGAGACTTTTAAATTTTGCGGCTTTGCGCTTGACTTTATCGTTAGGGGGGAACTCAAAGGTAATTTAGAAGCACTCGCCCGCAGAGCACGCGACCGTGGGGAGCAAAGTCCCCCTGACATGGGCGCAGGGGTTGAGACAAGACTGAGGGGGTGAACCAATTGGCTCGCCCCCTCAGTCTTTCTTCCGGCGATTTACCCAGTCGGGTGTTTCCTGACTTCGTCAATGCGTACCCCAAAATTTGTCTGAGAACAGAGGTGCGATCCGCTGATGGCGTTTCATTATCATCGTCCTGTTGATGGTCTGTTTGTTTTGCGGCAGTTCAATCTGTAGGGTTACTATTG